>JAZLEO010000072.1:0-8550 GCA_045615285.1 Bacteroidales bacterium | reverse complement strand
ATTATTTCCTAACGTCACCGACGAACAATGGAATGACTGGAAATGGCAAGTCAAGAATCGTATCGAGACTTTGGAACAGTTGAAACAATACGTTCAACTCACTCCTGAAGAAGAAGACGGCGTACGCAGCGTTCTCTCAACTTTGCGCATGGCTATCACACCTTATTATTTAAGCCTCATCGATCCTAACAACCCTAAAGACCCAGTCCGTCGTCAATGTATCCCAACAGCTATGGAGACACACCAAGCTAACGCAGACTTGTTGGACCCATTGCACGAAGATGAAGACTCACCAGTTCCAGGTTTGACACACCGTTATCCAGACAGAGTTTTGTTCCTCATCACCGACATGTGTTCGATGTACTGCCGTCACTGCACACGCCGTCGTTTCGCAGGACAAAAAGACGATGAGTCACCACAAGAAAGAATTGAAAGAGCATTAGAATATATCGAAAAAACACCAGAAGTACGCGACGTTCTCTTATCAGGCGGCGACGCTCTTATGGTAAGCGACGCTAAGTTGGAATACATCATCAGCCGTTTGCGCGCTATCCCACACGTTGAGATAGTTCGTCTCGGAACACGTACTCCTGTCGTTTGTCCACAACGTATCACTCCAGAATTGTGCGAGATGTTGAAGAAATATCATCCAATATGGATCAACACACACTTCAACCATCCACAGGAAGTCACACCAGAAGCTATCGAAGCATGTAACAGACTCGCTAACGCCGGCGTTCCATTAGGAAACCAAAGCGTATTGTTAAGAGGTGTTAACGACTGTGTTCACGTCATGAAGAAACTCGTTCACTGCTTGGTCAAGATGCGTGTAAGACCTTATTATATCTATCAATGCGACCTTTCAATGGGATTGGAACACTTCCGTACACCAGTATCAAAAGGTATCGAAATCATCGAAGGTCTCCGTGGTCACACCTCAGGTTATGCAGTGCCAACATTCGTTGTTGATGCTCCAGGCGGCGGTGGCAAGACACCAGTTATGCCACAATACGTCATCTCACAAGCTCCAGGCAAAGTCGTGTTGCGTAACTTCGAAGGCGTTATCACAACTTACACAGAGCCAAAAGAATATCACAACGACTGTGATTGTCCAGAATGTCAGAAACGTAGAGCAGAAGAAGCTAAGGACAATCTCACAGGCAAGGATATCGTTGTTGACGGCGTGATTTCATTGTTGCAAGGCGAGAAGATGAACATCGAGCCTTCAATCATCAAACGTCACGAAAGACACAATAAATAAAATTGACAATTAACAATTAAGGTAGAGACGTATCAATGATTCCTGCAAATAAAAAAACATTGATGCGTCTCAAATCGAATTGGAATATTAAAACCGCCTTGAAGATAAAGAATCAGGGCGGTTTATTGTTGTAGATAATTGAAGGTAGTTCAAATATTTTCGATCAATTACCAACCATTTTTGGCAACATTACCATATTTTCCTAAGCATTAAATCCTATACGTTTACGGTCTTGTCTTCTTGATTTCGAGAAATTATCCCGCATCGCTTCATATTTGCTGAGTTCTTCAGAAGTGATGGAAGGTCTTGTGTTTGTAATGGTTTTCTCAATCAGTTCCTGGCTTATCTTTACCAAATTACCTTTCTTTATACTTTCCTCGAAAGAGATTCGTGCACATTCTTTTATGATAAAACTGATGTCGCTAGCAGAGAATCCTTTTGTCAATTCTGTGATGCGTTTCATATCAATATCTTCATGAGGACGCTTGTCGATTTCCAGTCTCAACAATTCTGTTCGAGCTTCGTCATCGGGCATACCGACATAGACAATCTCATCGATTCTGCCTTTACGTATGATGGCAGGGTCTATGGCATCGAGGCGGTTGGTTGTCGCCACTACATAGATGTTCTTTTCTGAGCAGTCGTTCAGTTGTGTAAGAAACTCAGCCACCTCATCAGCCTGATAATTACGAGTGTTGTTTCCGTCGCGTTTCGGGACGAGGCTGTCGAATTCGTCGAATACGAGTAGCACGCCACATTTGTTTTTATTGGCAATTTTTTCGCTGCGAGAAAATAAGTCGGCAATCAGTTTTTGAGAACCATGTACAAAGATATTACCGAGGTCGCTGGGTTTTATCATGCAGAATATCATGTCGCTTTCTTCTGCTAACTTGCGAGAAATGAAAGTCTTGCCGTTACCTGGAGGTCCCCATAAAAGAAGACCGTTAGGTGGCATAATATTAAATTTCTTTGCGAGTTCCTTGTTCTGCATGATATCAATGAAGTTTCGTGTCAGCTGTCTTTTAAGAGGAAGCATGCCAGCTACATCTTTGAAACCGTTGCCTTTTACTTTGTCAAACGTCACGTTGGTCTTAGGTTGATCAGAGTTGAAACCCCAAATACCCTCATCTTCATCTTCAAGTATGATTTTGGTATCATCGTTTAACAGAGAAATAGCCTCTAATTGTTCATGAAACGACTCTACATCAATATGGCGATTTTTATGGTTAGGGCAGATAGCTTCTATCATTATTTCTCTCAAATCGAATGAGATGTCAAAGTCGATGTCGGGAGACTTCTCCTTTAAAGTCTTGATATATCTTGTTGATAAGTTGCTTCTTTCATCTATAAGCTGCTCTTCCCAAGGATGCTTGCCTTGCATGGCGTAAGCGAGAATCATTCCTAATGAAAACACATCAGTCTGAGGATTGTATTTGCCAAGGAAAGTCTCCGGAGCGCGATATAAGGCATTTTGTCTCTCGGTGTTGAAAAAGACTTCTTTTTTGTTGTGGCATCTTCCTGAAACACAATCCAAATCAACGAGAAACCAATAATATGAATATTTCTCGTCTTCGGGGTTCTCGTCTTTTTCGAGTATGATATTATCAGGATTGATGTTGTTGACGCAACCTCCGTCGAATATTTTTGAGATCATTTCAGTCGTTTTGACGATGCGGAGATACTGATATAAAATCGCCTTTTTATCAATGTCAAATCCCGACTTCAGATGTTCTGTCAAAGTTTGTCCTTTGATACGTTTTTTTACCATCCAAGCTATGTTATGCTTCTCGTCTTTATAGATTCCTTTTTCAATCATATTAGGAATGATATTAGATGGCATTTCTTCGTGAACTTTAAATTCTGGTATGTAATCTTCTGGGAAATTTTCTGGAAGGGAGTTCAAATCATAGACGACCAATTCATATTCAGTGTTGTCGTGGAAATTGAGTTTCGTGAGATAAACTTCGCGATATTCAGAGGTTTGTCTAATCAAAGATAAAGGTTTGAAATAATAATCTTGTGGTGAGTTTGTTAATTTTATGTTAAGGTCAATTATCATAATTATTGGTCTTTAGTTATACAATATAATTTTCATTCATTATTATATATGATGTTTGGTTTAAATCTGACATTAAATTGTTAAGAGTATTATCACGAGATTAGCATTGATACGCTTGTTACAATATGTCAAAGAACGAGTCTGTTTAACTGCGCGAGATTTAACAATAAATATACCGTCTATTTTTATGACAGAATGACATGAGATGAAATGACAAGAGGTTGATTGGTTATTTCCCATAACAACATAAATTTTGGTTATTAAAACTTTTGTGTTCTCACCTGCAAAACTACAACACCTTCATTCTTTTGTCAAGAGTTTGCAAAGGAAAAATTACGCTTTTGACAATTTTTAACGTGAATGTTATTCCTACAATTCTCAGGTTTTCAGATTCTCAATTTTTAAAAAATCTTCTTATCTTTGCATCTCATAAATAAACAATAAAAGTGGACAAAGTTTGTTGACTGTTGTCCGTTGACTGTTGTCCGTTGACTTAAAAATCATGCCTTTCATCGAAGAACTCATAAAATATAAAAGCTGCTCGATAGTCGGACTCGAGAAGAACACCGGCAAGACGGAGTGTTTTAACTATGTCTTGCAGCGTCTTCCTCTTGATAAGAAACGTGTTGCAGTGAGTTCCATAGGCATCGACGGAGAGACGACAGACCAAGTGACCAAGACTGCGAAACCGGAAATATTTTTACGCAAAGGTGTTTATTTCGGAACATCGGAGAAACATTATCTCATGAAACGTCTCAGCGCAGAGCTGCTCGAAATAACAAACGAAAACACTTCCTTAGGTAATATAATAATAGGTAAGGCTCTTACTCCAGGCAAGATTCTGCTTTCTGGTCCTTCGTCAACTGTCGGACTGCGTCGCTGGATGGACGAGATGAAGAAATATGACATCGACCTTACCATCATCGACGGCGCATTGTCGAGGATGAGTCTTGCGTCGCCAGCGGTGAGCGAGTCGATGATTCTAGCGACAGGAGCGGCTTATTCAGCAAATATCAATACGCTCGTTCAGAAGACGGCTTTCGTGGTCCAGATGATAAACCTCGACCTTACATCAGAAGATAATCGTGAGGTCTTCAATGATATAAAAAACGGCGTATGGGCGATTGATGAAGATGACGTTATCCATGACTTGAAGGTGGCGTCTTCGTTATCGATAAATATCAATACGGAAGGATTGAAGAAATGCAAGACTCTTTATGTGAGTGGGGCATTGACGGATAATTTCATAAATCATATAAGGCAGAATAAGATTTTCAGCGAGACTGAAATCGTCGTCCGTGACTTCACGAAGATTTTTCTGACACCAATGACTTACAACAGCTTTGTCAACGGGAAACGTAAAATTACTGTTTTGCAGAAAAGCAAACTCATCGCCGTTACCGTAAATCCTACATCACCTAACGGCATCGTTTTAGATTCCGAGAAATTATGCAAAACATTATCCGAAGCGATAAAACTTCCGGTTTATGACTTGAAGAAAGAAGTTTGATTCTTTCTCTTTTTTTGCCGCAAAAAAGAGAAACAGAAAAAGCTCGTCGCTGCGTCTAAATCCGCTAAAATTTCATTGTTTGCGCTGGACAAAAATAAACTCGCTACGCTCAGACAGTATTTTTGTCTTGACCGCTTCAACAATAAAATTTTTTTACGCTATTTAGCCGAGGCGACAATATGACGTCATTAACTATAAAGTACGCTGAAAAATGAATTAACACATTTTTTTTGTTAAGGAATTCTTCTTAATTTTGCGATTAAATTTTAGCTTATGCAACTGAGAAAACTCATAGATTCACCATGCGGATTACGCTTCATGATTGACAACCTCTGTACTCATTCGAGTTATTCGAGGAAGTTATTGCTTGAAAACAGGATGATGTACGATAGAACATCTATTGAAAAAACGTATTCTGTCTTGAAAGAGTTTTATCATGTTGTTGAAAACGAAGAGAATAAGAATATAATTCAGACGCTGCAATACAAACTCTGCAATCTGAAAGATATAAATCATACTATCTCACGTCTCGCTTCATCGGCAGTCATCGACGATATCGAACTTTATGAAGTCAAGAGTCTTGCGTTACTTTCTGCTGATGTTAAAAATATTTTAGAAAAGTTAAATCTTGATAACATAATGGAGATTCCGAGTCTCGAAGATGTCGTCAAGATTTTGGATCCCGATGGACTCCGCATCGCTACATTTTATATATACGATTCATATTCAGAAGAATTAGCTTCACTTCGTAAGAAGTTGAAGGAAAAGGATGTTTATCAGGAAGAAATATATAATGAAGTGATGTGCATCGAAGATGAGATTCGCGCTGAGCTTTCATCTAAATTAAAACCTTATTCCGAGGCAATGACTTCAGCATTAAACGCATTAGCTGATGTTGATATAAATATTGCCAAGTCGTTGCAGATGAAAGAACTCGGACTTTGTTTTCCGACGATTTCTTCAAATAATGTTTCATCATATAAAGGAATATTTCACCCAGAAGTGAAATCGATTCTTGAAAAAGAGAAACGAGAATATCAAAAAGTCAATATTGATTTTGGACTGAAACCTCTTATCATCATGGGTTCTAATATGGGTGGAAAGACCATCGTCCTCAAGACTTTGGCGATGTGCCAGTATCTCCTTCAATTCGGATTCGGCATCCCAGCAGAGACAGCCGACATGATGATTTACGACGAGATATTCTGTCTCACCACCGACGACCAGTCTATCAATAAAGGACTTTCTTCATTCGCAGCAGAGATGAAAAATATCGACGCTGTGATAAAATCAACCCGTAGAGACGCAAAATATTGCGTCTCCTCAAACCAAGACGCAAAATGTTGCGTCTCTACCATGATGCGTGTTCTTGCTCTCATCGACGAGCCTGCTCGAACCACCAACCCGACAGAAGGAACAGCATTGGTTTCTTCATTGGTGAAACTCCTTCAAGACAGAGCGATGAGTCTCGTTATCGTAACGCATTATAACATAAAAACATATAACAACAAATGTCTTCGTGTGAAAGGCTTTATTGACGGCAGGATGAATTACGAATTAGTGGAAACACACGAAGGCGAAGTTCCACATGAAGCTCTTAATATTGCAGAGACATTAGGCATCGACTCGCAATGGATTGAGATGGCGAAGGAGATAATACGAATTGAAAACTGAAAGTTGAAAAATATAAATAGCGTATAATCAGTTATGTTGAAATAGATTGTCTTTTATCAATTAGAAATAGATAAATTAAGGAATAAAGAGGATTAGGTTTAAATATGCAAGCACCAATTTTTGCCATAAGCAGACATCGAATGGGTACAGATGGTTCAGGAATAACCACCTTGGTTACTTTCATGGGACAAAAATGTGAAATCCTCAGGCGCATCCGTCAAGATGTAACAGAGAGATATGGTTTACAATACACACCTTCAGAATGTAACCATCAAGGAGATTGTAGTGGTACCTGTCCTAAATGTGATGCAGAACTTGAAGACTTGCAACGTCAATTACAGTCTCGTGGTATCACGGATATAGACCTTATAAATATCCAAATAGAACATTCAGATGATGACGACATACATATTCTTGAGGGTGATGTAGCAGCACCTTCGGACGATGATTTAGTGACTGTAACTATGCGTATGCCGGGTTGTCCTCATATTTCTATTTTCGAGGATGATTTCGAGGATGATTTCACGGAATAATTTATGATAGGTGCATTAATTGGTGATCTTGCAGCATGGACATGGGAACATGACCATAACAAGTTCTATCCACAGCTATTTTCGGATGGAGCACAAAAATCTGAGTATGCAGATTTGATACTACATACAGCCAAGACTCTCATTGAAAACCTAAATATCTCAAGAGATGAGTTCATGAGAATGCATCAATGTTGCTTTGGAATTGGTATTGCAAGAGTCAATGCAGAGTATGATTTATTGCGTGCAATTGTCATTGGTTGGATGTATGATGCAGATGAAATATCTAATGCAATACACAAATTTTGCATACTTGATGATAAAGAGGAATTATACGCTGCACATTTTCTGGCACACTTAATCTACAGACTACGAACAGGATTCACAAAAAAGGATGCTGCTCAAGTGGATTTTTGTGGGACATTCAGATCCTTTACCAAAGAAGAACATTGGAAGAATGGTCATGGGGTATTAAGTTATCTTGTTCGTGCTTGGATGTCTTTCTACGATGCATTTGACTTTGGCAGTTCCATTCATAATGCAGTAAAGAAGCCTGGCAATCTGACCCTAAACTGCATTCTTGCCGGAGCGTTAGCTGATGCAATGTATGGTTGTGGTGAATACTTTGTCAAGAATAAATTTAAGGGCGGCCGTTACATTGATCGTTTGGATTTCGTTGATAACTCATTGTATAATATAACTAGCTCGAAACGAATCTTTTTCCCTAAAAACAATGCCAGAACAAATGTGGAAAGACATTGTTGGCATGATGCATCTTGCCCATTCTCAGACAAAGTTATAACCCCTGAACTCAAGCACAGAATCACCAAAGCATTCTACACTGACTGGGAAAACAGATTTGGATTCTATTTAGACGATGGATGGTTCTATGTCTATAGAAGCTATATTCTGTTGTCTCGTTTTAAGCTAAAAGAACTACCTGACGGTACATATAGAATTGCTATCTATCAAAAATCTGATGAATCGAAACAATATGATTTGAATGATACAGCAATAGATTGTGCTATGTATTCGGTAGAACATAATTGGGAGTTCGTCAAAGTGCGATGACGTCGCACCAATTCATAAATAACGCCAGCGATATTATAAACAAACTTTCTTTTTCACATATTAGAGAAATGATGACGGTGCATGATTCTTTTGTAAGATTTTTCTATGAAACAGAATGTATGAAATGCACTTGGAACCTAAAGTAATTCTGTGCTGAAATTCTACAAAAAAAGAGATTCTTAGATGGTAAAAACCATACATATTGTATGATTTAACATATTATTATAAAAATTCTTTTTTTGCTTAAAAAATCAAGATATTTTCTTATATTTGTCAACTAATCATTATTATTGATTTACATTCATAATTGTATATTTTAAAATAATGATGTTTTGTTTCTAACTATTTAAGAATTAAATAAATAAACAAATATAAAATTATCGTGATGAGTAAATTAGGCTTAGATTTTGAAAAAGTAGCTAAGGCTCGTGGTCTGGCAAAAAAC
>JAZLEO010000071.1:0-2535 GCA_045615285.1 Bacteroidales bacterium | reverse complement strand
CTCGACATGGTATTCACATTGTTAGATGTCAACAAATGTATGGTATTCAAGCCTGTCATCCTCAATCCAAAATACAAGACCGTTCATTACGAGATATTCGAAAATGGCGAGGTCAAGGTTTATGAAGAAGAAAACCTCATCGTGGCATTGAGAAAACTCGGCATGGACTTAGAGCCAATCTTCTGTGGCGGCGATGACGAATATAATATGCTCCGCGAACAATGGCACAGCGGCTCCAACTTCTTCACCTTCGCTCCTGGCAAGATTTTAGGTTACGAAAGAAATTACAACACAATAGAAAACCTCCACAAACACGGTTTTGAAGTCTTGACAGCTGCCGACGTAGCA
Source organism: Bacteroidales bacterium (assembly GCA_045615285.1). Classification (GTDB taxonomy): domain Bacteria; phylum Bacteroidota; class Bacteroidia; order Bacteroidales; family F082; genus Limimorpha. The sequence continues at coordinate 2,187 of JAZLEO010000071.1, read as the reverse complement.
TCAGGCAAAGTCAGTGTTGACGATTACAAGAATTGCGTTGTAGCGTTCAAGGGCAACGAGCTCTCACGCGGTGGCGGCGGCGCACGCTGCATGACGATGCCATTGCATAGAGATGCAGTTAAGTGGTAAGTTGAAAATCAATGTAGAGACGCGTCGATGTTTCCTATGAAAACAAACACACATTGACACGTCTCATATAAAATTATAGGAGACGTCATTGAAAGATGGCGTCTTTTTTTTGTGTCAACGGACAACAGACAACGGACTTTGGGTATGCGATTTTCTCTCGCAGAGACACAGAGTATCGCAGAGATTTTTTTCTATTTCTTTGCGACTTTGCTACTTTGCTACTTTGCGAGAGATTTGTGATATTTTTATCATGGACAAAAGCAACAACTATGTCTTTTTTCTTGAAAATCCTTAATAAAACTGCATTTTTATCATTATTAAAAACTATAAATCAACAACTTAAAAATATTTTTAAAAAAGTTTATTTTTATGTTGACAGATAAGAAAAAAGGCGTATCTTTGCACTCGAAATCAGTTGGACTGGTAGCTCAATTGGATAGAGTCCCTGACTACGGATCAGGCGGTTGTGGGTTCGACTCCCGCCCAGTTCACAAAAGGAAATCGAGAAATCGGTTTCCTTTTTTGTTTTAATATCTCCACGTATCACTGCTCAGGGTTTAGGGATCAGTCCAAAAAATCAGTGGAGCATTAAAAAAGTTAAGCAAATAATGTAGCTAACCGAAAAATAAAGAAAGGAATATCGCTGATGCCGCGGAACATTCATTCAACTTAGCCTTTCGCCATTAGTCAAAAAAAAGACGCCACCATGTAATAGCAGCGTCCTTGTTGACTTGTTGTCTTGTTGTCTTTAACAATCACTCCATCACTAAACGTAATCCGTGGTATGTGTCGCACCAGTTAGGGCTGCAGCTAAAGCGTCTTGCCACTCGGCAGTATGTATCATAATATGAGAACGCACCGCCTCTAACAACTTTATTGTTTCCACTGCTTGGTCCAGTAGGATTGGTCTGAGCGCTACTATTATAACCGCCGTACCAGTCAGAACACCATTCAAAAACATTGCCGCTCATATCATAAATACCGAGTTCATTAGGAATCTTGCCTTTCACATTTTGAGGCTCATAATTACTATTAACAACATACCAAGCGACACTTCCGACATTATTGCTTCCAGAATATTCATATTCTTTAGATTGCTTGCCGCCTCTCGCCGCATATTCCCACTCGGCCTCTGTTGGCAAACGGAATGTCTTTCCTGTCATATAGTTAAGTTTATCAATAAATTCATTACATTGATTCCAATTAACAGCATGCACTGGCTTATTATTTCCGGTATAAACACTTGGATTAGAGCCCATAACTGCATCCCACAATTCTTGCGTCACTTCAGTCTCGCCAATATAGAATCCATCTAAAGTAACGCTGTGCTTAGGTGTTTCGTCGATGTTACCACCTATTCCGCCATCACCGCCCATCATATAAGTTCCGCCAGCCACTTCAATCATTTTGAAAGAAACTCCACCAACGCTTATATTGACAATATTTGGAGCATCAGGTTCATCTGGATTTTCAGGTTCTTGAGGGTCGTTAGGGTCATCAGGATTTTCTGGCTCATCTGGTTCTTCACCATTTCCATCGGTTTTATTAGCTTTAAGCGTAAGTTGTTTACCGCCATTATTTGTCAATATGCTCAATGTCGTAACATTTTTACCGTCAGATAATAAGTCTCTATCAATAATAACAATAATAGATTTTGTCGCACCAGGTTGCAGGGTTCCTTCTTCTAAGCTCAGACTTGAAACCCATGCTGCAGTCTTAAATATCTCGTATTCCAAAGCAGAAGTACTATTGTTAAAAATACTGAACATACGAGTATTATCATCCTGCATGCTTCCAAAATCTAGCACTTCTATTTCATTGCCGTTTGAGTCAAGGATTTTCAATAAGGCTGGGATTTTCTCTATCTGAACATCACGGCGCATCGCCTTGTCACCGTCGATTACAATGACGTAGTCGTCAACCAAATCGGTATATTCCGTTTTAGAAACCGTAATGGAATACTCACCATTTTTCAAATCAACAAACTCATAACGGCCGTCTGTGCCTGTGAGCGTTGTCTCTCCTGAAGGACGCAATTGTACATTAGCATTCTTGACA
>JAZLEO010000070.1:0-7211 GCA_045615285.1 Bacteroidales bacterium | reverse complement strand
CTTTTGAGCACCACCGTAGATGAGAGCGTATTTGCTTACGTCAACTGGACGGCTCATGATGTCTGATGACATGTCAGCTACCAAGTCGATTGGGCAGTCCATATCGTAACGGATTTCTGTACCGTAGATAGTGTTGTTTGTTGTGATATGGAAATAGTCAGCGTCTGTTGGGATTACATAATCTTTAGGAATGTATGAATATGTCTTGTCTTCTGAAGATGCAACAACTTCTACATCACCGTAGAATTTAGCTTCTTTAGCGGCTTTCTTTGCCCAAACACCTGTTTGAAGATAAGCAGCTTTCTTTTCCAAAAGGTTAGCAGGAACATTGAAGAATTGTGTTGATGCACCACCACCGAGGAATAAAACTTCGTAGTTTTCTGGAATGTTTAAGAGTTCGCGCCATAATTGACGTGTTTCTGCCATAACGCGTTCCCAACCTGGAGTACGGTGTGAAATTTCGAGGATACCGATACCTGTGTTGTCAAAGTCACGGATTGCTTCGATAGCTGCTTCAACAGCTTCTCTTGGAAGGACGCATGGTCCAGCATTAAAGTTGTGTTTCATCTCTTAACGTATTAAATTTATAAATGATTTAAAATTGTTTTCTACGTGGCAAAGATAGCAAATAAAAGTGATAAACAAAACTTTTGTTGAAAAATGTTTTTTTTATTTTTTTGCTGTCAGAAAAAGGCTTTATACATTAATTAATATGAACGAGCTGTTACCTTAATTTTCCTGCAAGCACAGAATACCGACTTTATTCAAATGACTACTTTTGAGATATTTATATTTGTTTTGCAATAATCCGATGGCAAAATATGACTTTTTAGATGTGTTATGTATAATGTATTTTGAAATTAAGTTGTTGATATTTAACTTGATATAAAAATATTAAAAAAGTTTTTAAAAAGTTATTTTCGTTTGAATAAAATTAGTATCTTTGCCACTCAAAATCGAGTAAAAATAAGTAAAAGATATAAGCAATGAAAAAAGACATTCATCCAAAAAATTATCGTCTTGTTGTTTTCAAAGACATGTCAAATGATCACGCTTTCATGTCACGTTCAACAATCAACACAAAAGACACTATCGTATGGGAAGACGGCAACGAGTATCCGTTAGTAAAACTTGAAATCTCTAACACATCACACCCATTCTACACAGGTAAGATGAAACTTGTTGACACAGCAGGTCGCGTTGATAAATTCAACAACAAGTATAAAAAATTCCAAGAAGCAAGAAACAAATAATTTATTTGTAGCTCTAAAATACAAAAGCGATGGAGAATATTCTTCATCGCTTTTTTTTTACTAAGACCGTTGGCTTTTGGCATAATTATTGACGAACGTAGAATCGAATTTCAAACACATATATATAATGGACAACCAAATAAATCACGATTTATTTCTGACAGATATAGTTGAGACTGACACTGAATATATTCCACTTCTTACTCCGGAAGATGAGAGACGAATCAGCGAAGAGGAAATACCGGAAGAAGTGCCGATCATGACGCTGCGTAACGCAGTGCTTTTCCCTGGTGTCGTAATTCCTATCACAGTCGGTCGTGACAAGTCGATAAGATTAATTAAAGAAGCTTATAAAAAACATCAGGTTATTGGTGTCGTCGCTCAGAAAGACGCTGCCGTAGAAGACCCAAGCCAAAATGACTTACATGAAATCGGAACCATAGCCATGGTGATGAAAACCTTGCAGATGCCAGACGGAAACACAACCGTGATAATCCAAGGTAAACGCCGTTTTCAATTGCAGGAAATAACTCAGACTGAACCTTATCTGAAAGGTAAGGTCACTCCTTACGGAGAAGGCGCTGTCGTTCCTCGTGACCGTCAGTTCAAGGCTTTGATACAGTCAATCAAAGATCTTGCTATGCAGATAACGCAGAAATCATCCAACCTTCCTTTCGAGGCTTCATTCGCTCTCAAAAATATCGACAGCCCTTGGTTCATGGTGAACTTCATAGCCAATAATCTCGTACATTCGATGCAGGAAAAGCAAAGGCTTCTAGAAATTAACGATATAACTGCTTTCGCTACGGAACTTCTTTCTATATTAAGCAACGAAGTCCAGATGATTGAACTGAAACATCAGATTCAAAGTAAGGTGAAGATGGATATGGACAAACAACAACGTGAATATCTTCTTAACCAACAACTTCGTACAATCCAGGAAGAACTCGGCGGAACGCCTAATGAAATTGATATTAAGGTTCTTAAAGAAAAAGCTGCCAAGAAAAAATGGCCTGCCGAGGTGAAGGAAACGTTTGAAAAAGAATTGCAGAAACTGCAACGTATGAATCCGCAGGTGGCCGAATATGGAATACAGCATAACTACCTGGAATATATTGTCGAGCTTCCTTGGAACGAATTTACAAAAGACAACTTCGACCTGAAACATGCGCAGAAAGTGCTCGATAAAGACCACTTCGGACTTGAGAAGATAAAAGATAGAATCATTGAATATCTTGCGGTTTTGAAACTTAAAAACGACATGAAGTCGCCGATTTTATGTCTGGTCGGACCTCCGGGCGTGGGTAAGACTTCTCTCGGTAAATCTGTCGCTAAGGCTCTCGGCCGTAAATATATAAGGATGTCGCTCGGCGGCGTGCGCGACGAATCGGAATTGCGCGGACATCGTAAGACTTACATCGGCGCTATGCCTGGACGTATCATCCAAAATCTTAGAAAAGCCAAGTCGTCGAATCCGGTTTTCATCCTCGATGAGATTGACAAGGTGAGCGGCAATAATGTCAACGGCGACCCACAAGCAGCTCTTCTCGAAGTGCTTGACCCGGAACAAAACATGGCGTTCTCAGATAACTTCCTCGAAATGGATTACGATTTGTCGAAAGTCTTGTTCATTGCGACAGCCAACAGCCTTTCGACAATTCATCCTGCCTTGCGCGACAGAATGGAAATCATAGACTTGAGCGGTTATCTCCGTGAAGAGAAATTTGAGATTGCAAAACGTCACCTTATTCCTAAGCAGCTTAAAGAACACGGCCTTACATCAAAAGACGTGAGCTTCTCAAAAGAAATGGTGATGAAAGTCATTGACGATTATACAAGAGAAGCTGGTGTGCGTAACCTTGAACGTCAGATTGCCAGCGTCATACGCCGTAAGGCAAAAAACATTGTGATGGGTGACGAATATGATAAGAAAGTCACGGCGCAAGATTTGAAAGACACTCTCGGCGTGGGCATGTTCCACGACGGCGATGAAGTTAAACATTCGGTTCCAGGTGTGGCCATCGGTCTGGCTTGGACACCTGTAGGCGGCGAGATACTTTCTATTGAAGTCAGTTTGAGCCGAGGACACGGAGCATTACATCTTACGGGAAATCTTGGCGAGGTGATGAAAGAATCAGCGACGATAGCTTACGAATATATCAAGTCGCATTCAAATCAATTAGATATAGATCCAGCAGTGTTTGACGAATGGAATGTTCATATCCACGTGCCTGAAGGTGCGACACCTAAAGACGGACCTTCGGCTGGTATCACAATGCTGACAGCTCTGACATCGGCGTTCACACAGAGAAAGGTCAAAGACCAGCTCGCCATGACAGGAGAGATAACGTTGAGAGGCAGAGTGTTACCGGTAGGCGGAATACAAGAGAAGATGCTCGCAGCGAAACGTAACGACGTTACGGATGTCATATTGTCAGTCGAGAACAAACGCGATTTCTCCGACATAAAAGAAGATTATGTAAAAGGCTTGAACTTCCATTTCGTGACATCGATGATGGAAGTCTTGGACCTCGCTTTGGAAAAAGAACAAGATGTCAATGATTTGGACTACAACCAATATCTGATGAATTCTCATAAACGTGTTGCTGGTTTTTTAAGTCAACAGGATGGAGAGACAACAAGACAACGTGTTAATTAAAAACTTAAAATTATTCCGGGGAATTGATTTTCCTCGGAATTTTTTTGTAAAAATAAAAACTATGAAAGTTAAAAGAAACATTATAAAAATAGAAGAAGAGCTATGTAATGGCTGCGGATTATGCGCCAAAGGATGTCATGAAGGTGCCTTGCAGATTATTGACGGCAAGGCTCGTCTTATCAGTGAGTTATATTGCGACGGGTTAGGCGCGTGCATAGGTGACTGTCCGATGAACGCTATTTCTATCGAAGAGAAAGAGGTTGAAGCTTACGATGAGATAGCCGTGATAAAAAGGATAATTCCTAAGGGAGAGAAAGTGTTGGAAGCGCATCTGCAGCATCTTAAAAATCACGGTGAGATGAGTCTTCTTCAGCAAGGAATTCAATATCTTAAAGAAAATGGTATCCCCGTTCCGGAACTGAAGAGAGAACCCAAAGTGATGTCGGGAATGCAGTTGTCGATGTCGCAACCGTCAGATTTGTCGGTGTCGATAAACTGGCCAGTGCAGTTGCATCTCATCAACCCATTGTCGGGAGCTTTCAACAATGCTGATGTATTGTTAGCGGCCGACTGTGTGGCATACGCCAATCCGAAGATGTATTCGGATTTATTTAAAGGCAAGAAGTTAGCGATAGCATGTCCTAAGTTAGATGTCAACAAAGAGTTTTATGTCAACAAACTCATTCAAATGATTGACAATGCCGGAATCAAATCGTTGACGGTTGCCATTATGGAAGTTCCGTGTTGTTCGGGATTGATAAAATTGGTCGAGATGGCGATGGCGAAAGCGACGCGTAAGATTCCAATGACGAAGGTTGTTGTCAAGATTAGAGGGTAACCATTTCTCGCGAAGACTCAATGGAACGCAGAGATTTGGTGCCTGAGCTTGTCGAAGGCATAGGCGGTGCTTCGACAAGCTCAGCGACCACATACCCAAAGTCTGTTGTCTGTTGTCCGTTGTCTGTTGACTTTAAAAAAAGTTCAAAAGCCAATAGCCTTAGTTCAATCCTCAACTTCTCCTATATTCCGTCGGCGATTTTCCCGTCACTCTCTTGAAGTATTTCCCGAAGACCGACTGCGACGGGAAATTTAATTCGTCGCTGATTTGCTGTATCGACAATGTGGTTGAAAGCAGCATCGACTTAGCTTCGGCAATGACATATTCTTCAATGAAAGCAAGTGCGGTCTTGTTGCTATAATCTTTTATGACTTGTGAAAGATGCTTCGGCGTGATGAACATTTTGTCGGCATAAAAAGCAATCTCGCGTTCTTTCTTGTGATGTTTTTCAAGAAATTCTGTGAACTGATTGAAAATCTCTTCCTGACGTGTTTTCGTGGATTTTATTTCATTCACTTCATGCTTTAAATGTGAATATCCGTAAAACATCGACAAAGTGAGATGTCGCGCCGACTCGATTTTGAATTCCTGTCGCGGAGAAGCCGCTATGTTTTGTAACAGCTGAAAGAAATGTCCGAAGACGTTTTCTTCATTGTCAATCTTCATCACAGGATTTTTTAAGATAGAAGATTTCAGAGGAAGTATCTCTCCCGAATTGACGAACATGCTGTCTGAAAATGACCTCGACATCACGATGACTTTACTTCTTAAATCTTTAGAATGTCCCATCGGTTGATAGATTTGGTCATTTAAAACCAACAAAACCGCAGGTGCTTCAACGTGATAGTCTTTCATATTTATCTTCAAATCGGCAGAGCCTTGTTCGTAGATGATAGCCATCGTCATGTCAATTTTGAAAGGCTCGTTCCCTAAAGTCATCTCCGCACGCGCAGCATGTATGTCATCGATGAGCAAGATGTCGTCGCCGATTCTATAGTCGTGAGGCGTGATTTCTTCAATTCGGTTACGCCATTTTAAATATGTGATTTTCTTGCTCATTTTGTCATCTCCCTATATTCTGTCGGCGTCATGCCTGTCATCCTTTTGAAAAATTTGCCAAAGACCGAATATGACGGAAAATTCATCATAGAGCTGATTCTCTGGATGCTCATCTCTGTCGATGATAACAATGCTTTACATTCTATAATAGTTTGTCTGTCGATATAATCGTTGGCTGTCATGCCGCTTTTTTCTTTGACGATGTCGTTGAGATATTTCGAGCTGACGGCTAATCGTCCCGAATAAAAAGGGATGCTTCTGTTTAAGCGATAAAACATTCTTACGTCGTCGCAGAATCTGTCGAAGACTAATTCCTTTTTCTGTTTGGCTGATTCTAAAGTCTCTAATTTCCTTGCGTAAAAATATAACATCGACATGGTGAGGTGTTTCGCCGATTCAAAACGAAACATATTGAATGGAGATTTTACGGTATGAAGCAACACCTTATAATAAGTGTTGAAAGAAACGAGGTCAGAACTTATGTCGATGACTGGATTGTCTAAAATCATTTTATTGAGACTGCTCGACATGAGATTGACGGTGAAATTGTTCGACATGATGATGGCGCGAAGTTCAAGATTATCTGATGTTTCAAGGAGAGAATAAGTCTGGTTCGGCATCACCACCGTAAGACATGGAGCTTTTAAGTTGTATTCTTTTCCTTCTATGATGATGCGGCTTTCACCTTTATCTAATAAGATGAAAGTCGTCACGTCGACCTTACGAGGCTCGTTGATGGAATCTTTATATGTGGCGTTTTCAAGTATCAGCAATTCATTGTCAATTCTCATATTGTCGGGAACTGCATTACGAATCTTTGACTGCCAGTCGAAATAATTTGTCATAATCTTTGTTTTGTTTCGCAAAAATACTCAAAAATAATTATATGAAAAGCTATATGATTTTGTTTTAGGAAAAATATACCAATAATGAGGAAAAACAGGAAAATCTGTCATATAAAATTGAAATAATTTTGCAGCGTGAAAATTCAAATAATTATTAACAAATAAAAATTAACAAAATCATGAAGAAAGTAAAAGCATTAATCATTGCAGCTGTTATGTTAGTCTGCGCGAACTCATTAAACGCTCAATCAGAAAATGAAGTAAAAAATCTCAACTACGACAGAGGCTATAGATTTGATATCGAATTATCATGTTCAATTCCAACAATTTGGGAGTTCAGTTCATCACATGGTTACAGCTTCGGCAACGGACTTTATGTTGGCGGCGGTGCTGGCTTCTACGCAGAATTCTTGCCAGACTACAAAACAACTCCTACTTATTATATCCCTGTCTTCGCAGACATAAAATATAACTTCTGCAACACTTTGGCAAGTCCTTATGTAAGTCTTAAAGGCGGCGTTGACTTTGACGTCTGCAACACTGGCATGAATATCAAC
>JAZLEO010000069.1:0-34719 GCA_045615285.1 Bacteroidales bacterium | reverse complement strand
TGTTTTAATCCATGAATTACGTGGACTCGGACTTGAAATTACGTTTGAATAATAATGTTCTATAATATTAACCTAATATATGGCTTTAAGTAAGAACACAATAAATAGCAATTTTTCCAAGATTACAGTTAGTCTTGCTTCCCCGGAGTCTATAGAAAAGCGCTCTTTCGGTGAAGTTCTTAAACCTGAGACAATAAACTATCGTACTTACAAACCAGAACGTGACGGTTTGTTCTGCGAAAGAATTTTCGGACCGGTGAAAGACTGGGAATGTCATTGCGGAAAATATAAACGTATTCGTTATAAAAACATCGTCTGCGACCGTTGCGGTGTGGAAATTACAGAAAAGAAAGTCAGACGTGAACGTACAGGTCACATCAAGTTGGTTGTTCCTGTAGCTCATATCTGGTATTTCCGTTCATTGCCTAACAAAATAGGCGCATTGCTCGGTATGCAAACCAAGAAGTTGGATAGCATCATTTACTACGAACGTTATGTCGTTATCCAACCAGGTATCAAAGAACAAGATGGTATCAACTATCTCGACTTCCTCACAGAAGAAGAATACCTCGATATAATGGAATCACTTCCAATCGAAAACCAATATCTTCCGGAAGATGATCCAAATAAATTCATCGCTAAGATGGGTGCTGAAGCCGTTTACGACTTGTTGTCTCGTCTCGATCTGGACAAGATGTCATACGAACTTCGTGACAGAGCAAGCAAGGAAAAGGCACAGCAACGTAAGCAAGAAGCTTTAAAACGTCTTCAAGTTTTCGAGTCATTCCGCGATGCACAAAAACGTATCGAAAACCGTCCTGAATGGATGATCCTCAAGGTCATTCCTGTTATCCCACCAGAGTTGCGTCCATTGGTACCTCTCGATGGCGGACGTTTCGCTACATCAGACTTGAACGATTTGTATCGTCGCGTTATTATCCGTAATAACCGTCTCAAACGTCTTATCGAAATCAAGGCTCCAGACGTAATCATGCGTAATGAGAAACGTATGCTTCAAGAAGCTGTTGACTCATTATTAGATAACTCACGTAAATCAAGCGCTGTTAAGACAGATTCAAATCGTCCGCTTAAATCTTTGAGCGATAGCTTGAAAGGTAAGCAAGGTCGTTTCCGTCAAAACTTACTCGGTAAACGTGTTGACTATTCAGGTCGTTCTGTTATCGTTGTAGGTCCAGAACTCGACATGCACGAATGTGGTCTTCCAAAAGATATGGCAGCCGAGCTTTACAAACCATTTATCATCCGCAAGATGATCGAACGTGGTATTGTCAAGACAGTTAAATCAGCCAAGAAAATCGTTGACCGTAAAGATCCTGTCGTTTGGGACATCCTTGAAAACGTATTGAAAGGTCACCCAATCTTGTTGAACCGTGCTCCTACATTGCACCGTCTCGGTATTCAGGCGTTCCAGCCTAAACTTGTTGAAGGTAAGGCTATCCGTCTTCACCCACTCGTATGTACAGCTTTTAATGCTGACTTCGACGGTGACCAGATGGCTGTTCACTTGCCATTGGGTAATGCTGCGGTACTTGAGGCTCAAATCTTGATGTTGGCTTCGCACAATATCTTGAATCCAGCTAACGGTGCTCCTATCACAGTTCCTTCACAAGACATGGTTCTCGGTTTGTACTACATCACAAAACCACGTAAGAGCACACCAGAACATCCTGTTAAAGGAGAAGGCAAATCATTCTATTCTTCAGAAGAGGTTATCATAGCCTATAATGAGAAGAAAGTTGATATGCACGCCATCATCTACGTACGTGCAGACGTTCGTAAAGAAGACGGCACTATCGTAAATGAAAAGATAGAAACAACAGTAGGTCGCGTTCTCTTCAATGAGGTCGTTCCTAAAGAGTTCGGTTTTATCAATAAATTGTTAAATAAAAAGTCTTTACGTGACATCATCGGTACAATGGTGAAACTTCTCGGTACAGCCACGACGACTAAATTCTTGGATGCTATCAAGAATATGGGTTACGAAATGGCATATAGAGGAGGCCTTTCATTCAACCTCGGCAATGTCTTGGTTCCTTCTGTAAAAGAAGAATTGATCAGAGAAGCTAACGAGGAAGTTGCCGCTATCCGTGAAGAATATAATATGGGTTTCATCACATCAAACGAACGTTATAACAAGATTATTGACATTTGGGGTCATGTTGTAACCAAGTTGACAGAAGAAGTTATGACACTTCTTCCAAAAGATGACCAAGGATTTAACCCTGTATATATGATGTTGGACTCAGGAGCTCGTGGTTCTAAGGAACAGATTCGTCAGCTCTGCGGTATGAGAGGTCTTATGGCAAAACCACAGAAATCTTCATCAGCAGGTGGTGCTGAAATTATCGAGAACCCTATTTTGTCTAACTTCAAAGAAGGTCTTTCAGTTCTTGAATACTTTATCTCTACACACGGTGCTCGTAAGGGTCTTGCCGATACCGCTTTGAAGACCGCTGATGCTGGTTACTTGACACGTCGTCTTGTTGACGTAGCTCACGATGTCATCATCAATGAAAAAGACTGTGGTACACTCCGTGGCTTGACAATTAGCGCATTACGTAGAGGTGACGAAATCATAGAATCACTTTATGACAGAATTTTAGGCCGTGTAGCTCTTCATGACATCTTCCATCCACAGACAGGTGAGTTGATCATCAATGGTGGTGAAGAAATCACAGAAGACATAGCTAAGAGAATCACAGACTCTCCAATTGAAAGCGTAGAAATCCGTTCTGTATTGACATGTGAATCAAAACGTGGTGTTTGTGCTAACTGTTACGGACGTAACCTTTCATCAGGTAAGCTCGTTCAAAGAGGAGAAGCTGTCGGTGTTATCGCAGCACAATCAATTGGTGAACCTGGTACACAGTTGACATTGCGTACATTCCACCAAGGAGGTACAGCGTCAACAACATCAGACGATTCTTCAATCAAAGCCAAATATAATGGTATCCTCGAAATCGATGAACTCCGTGTCGTTGATTACGTAGAAGATTCAGTAGATCCATTAACAGGCGAACATAAAGAATATCAAGTTGTTGTCGGACGTTCAGCTGAAATGAGAATTATCGACAAGAAGACAGGTGTGGCTCTTACAACAGCAAATATCCGCTATGGTTCAAAACTTTATGTCAAACCTAATACAGAAGTTAATCCAGGCGACCTTATTTGTGAATGGGATCCATATAACGCATTGATTCTCTCAGAATATCAAGGTAAGGTACAATACGAAAATATCGTTGAGGGTGTAACATTCCGTAACGAATCAGACGAACAAACAGGTTATAACGAACGCGTTATCATCGAAGGCCGTAAATATTCTAAGAACCCTTCAATTTCTATCGTTGATAAGCATGGCGACGTTATCAAGTCATACGACTTGCCAGTAGGCGCACACATCATGGTAGAGGACGGTACTAAGATTAAGGCTGGTGACATGCTTGTCAAGATTCCTCGCGCAACAGGTAAATTGGGCGACATCACCGGTGGTCTTCCACGCGTTACAGAATTGTTCGAAGCTCGTAATTCATCAGAGCCAGCAGTCGTTTCAGAAATTGACGGTGTCGTTTCATTTGAAAAGAAACTGGTTCGTGGTAACCGTAAAGTTATCATCACATCTAAGACAGGTGAACAGAAGAGTTATCTTATCCCTACATCAAAACAAATTCTTGCACAAGAAAACGACTTTATGAAAGCCGGTCAACCTTTGTCAGACGGTGCTATCACACCAGCTAACATCCTGGCAATCGAAGGTCCAATGAAAGTTCAAGAGTTTATCGTTAATGAAATTCAAGAAGTTTATCGTTCACAAGGTGTAACTATCAATGGTAAACACTTCGAAGTTATCGTTCGTCAGATGATGCGTAAAGTCGAAATCGATGATCCAGGTGATACTCGTTTCCTCGAAGGCGAACTCGTCAACAAACTTACATTCCAAGAATGTAACGACGAAATCTTCGGTAAAGTTATCGTCACAGACAGCGGCGATTCAGAAAACCTCGTTAATGGTCAGATGATTACCGTTAGAAAACTCCGTGATGAAAACTCAATCTTGAAACGTAAAGATAAGAAACTCGTTGAAGCTCGCGACGCTCAACCAGCTACAGCACACCAAGTGCTGCAAGGTATCACAAGAGCAGCTCTTCAAACAGACAGCTTCATCTCAGCAGCATCATTCCAGGAAACAACAAAAGTCTTGACCTTGGCAGCTATCAATGCTAAGTCAGATACCTTGGAAGGTATGAAGGAAAATGTGATCGTTGGTCATAAGATTCCAGCTGGTACAGGTTTACGCGAATACGACGATTTGATCGTAGGATCTCGCGAAGATTATGAACCAATAATCAGCGCTGACAGAGAAATCGCAGTCGAAGATTGATTAAATAAAATAAATTTGAAATAGGTTGGTTTTTTTTTGACCAACCTATTTTTTTATGAAAAATAAGTTATCTTTGTGTATAATTTAAAAAGAATCAGAAATGGAAAATAATAATAACAAAAATCAAATAAACATCGAATTATCAGATGAAATCGCTGAAGGTATCTATTCAAATTTGGCTATTATAGCTCATTCTCCAACAGAATTTGTCGTCGATTTCATTAAGTTGATGCCAGCATCACCTAAAGCTAAAGTCAAATCAAGAATTATTTTGACGCCACAAAACGCCAAAAGATTATATAAAGCGTTGGCTGAAAATATCAGCAAATATGAATCGACGCATGGAACTATAAAGGATGTAAATGAAAAAATGCCTCCATTCACTATGGGAGGCCCGGCAGCACAAGCATGAAAAAATGAAACTCCTGTTTTTGATATTATTCTTTGTCGCATTTTTTGGAGCCGAGGCCCAGAATGTTAGTGAAGCGGATTTCAATGTCGTAGGAAATACCATAGAAATAACTTACAAGTTGGATGAAATCGCTGATATTGAAATATATTGCTCGACTGACGGCGGACGTACGTTCGGAGCGCCTCTTGAAAACGTCAGCGGTGACGTAGGCGCTAATGTCATGCCTGGAAACAAAACCGCTGTCTGGCATGTTTATGCTGACTTGGATTACATATATTCTGATAATGTGTCGTTTAAGATAAAGGTCAAGGATGCAAAGAAGACTTTTGACATAGACGGCTACATGTTGGAAATGGTGAAAGTTAACGGAGGTTCTTTTGAAATGGGCGATGTCGATGAAAATGTGGAGATGCAGCCACATGAGGTCTATTTGAACGATTTTTATATCGCTAAGTATGAAGTCACGGTGGAGCTTTTTAAAAAATTCATAGATGCGACTAACTATAAGACTGACGCTGACAAATATGGCGGAAGCTATATTTTTGAAAAAGGAGCTTGGATTTTGAAGAGTAATGTCAATTGGAGATGTGATGTAGAAGGTGAGGTGATGGAGGAATTGGATTATAATCGCCCCGTGATTCATGTTAGCCGTAATGATGCGGTGGCGTTTTGCGCCTGGCTGAAACAAAAGACAGGAGAATCATTCAAACTTCCTACGGAGGCGGAATGGAACTATGCGGCGATCGGCGGTGACGTGACAGGTGATTTTATGTTTGCTGGTAGCGACTACGTGGATGTAGTGGCTTGGCACAGATATAACAGCTGCGAAATAAAACCGTATGACAGCATCAATTACGGCGTGCATGATGTCGGACTGAAATATCCTAACGAACTCGGTCTGTATGATATGACAGGCAACGTGTCGGAATGGTGTAACGATATTTACGGAAGTTATGCCGGCGGCTCACAGATGAATCCTATAGGCAAGACTTACGGAGAACTCTATGTGATAAAAGGCGGCAGCTGGATCGATGAAGATAGCGATATGAAACTGACGAAAAGAACTCAGGCAGTGACAAATACACGTAGATATAATTTAGGTTTTAGAGTGGCTTTATGATTATGCGTAAAATATTCCTGATAATATTATTGTCTTTAATGACAGTTTCTCTTGAAGGTCAGAATATGGCTCTGACTAGAACGAAACCCGTTAGAATGGTAAGCGTGGAAGCAGGATATAGCCTGTTTGTGAAGGCTTATGTCGAAAATGAGATGGAATATTGGCAGCGCAAAGATCCGAATGAATCATATACACGTTATAAGAATAGGACGACAGAGGAACATCGTAAGGAGATGATGGTTTTCTTTGAAGAAGAAGCGAAAGAAAAATATCTTCAGGAAATGTCTGAGATATTGACGCTTAACTTTTCCGTAAAAGGTTATGATAGAAAAGAAGAGACCATGTTGATGGAAGAATCGCAGTTCGGAAAAATTGAGTTTAAGGTTCCGGAAAGCGAATCAGACAAGTTTATGGCATCTTGGCGGGAAATGGAATATACCCCGGATTATTTCATATATAACGACACATTGGCTTTGGCGAAAGTCCTTTTCTATAATGATGAGGGAAATGTATATACATATATTAATAAGTTGATTACAGATTCGATATATATCGGACTGCCTTATTCTTTGTCTCCTGTTTTGATATGGGGCGACAAATCGAAAAATAATATAGTGGAAGATGAGAATCTGAATGATATAGAAGTTGATATACCTCGTGGGGATTCTTTGAATGACAAGACATGGGTCGTGATAATGGCTAATGAACATTATCGCTACGAACCTAAAATGATGTATTCCAATAACGATGCTGAATTGTTCAAGAAGTATTGTATCAATACGTTCCGCATACCTAAAAACAATATAAGATATATCAGGAATGCGACATTGAGAGATTTTGAATCGGCAGTGGCCTGGCTCTTGAATGCTACAAAACAATGTGGTGGTGACGCTAAAGTGCTGTTCTATTACTCAGGTCACGGAATGTTGTCGTTGAAAAACAATAAGTCGTATTTCGTTCCGGTTGACGGCAGCTTCGATAAAGTCAAATCGTGTTACGGCATGGATCTGTTTTTAAGTAATCTGAGTGCGATGCCTGTCAGTTCTGTTGTCGTTTTCGTTGATGCCGGTTTCTCAAGTTATGACAGGAACGGAAAGAAAAGTGACGCTAAAGTCTCGATTGGATCGAACAGCAACCTTATCAAAGGTAATGTCGTCTTATGTATGGCGGCACAAGATAATGAGTCGATATTTTTGTTCCAAGATAAAAGTCACAGTTTGTTCACATATTTCCTGTTAAGTGAGATAAGAAAAGATTATAGGAACATAAAACTCGGCGATTTGTTCTATAATGTCCAGAACAAGGTGAAGACATATTCTTTGTCAAAATACAAGACGATGCAGATGCCGGTATTGATATATTCAGCTAATCTGAAAGACAGCTGGAAAGATATAGAGTTGTAAGTAAAAAAGCCACGATTTTCGTGGCTTTTTTGATTATATGAATTCTATGTTGTTTTCCTTCGTGTATTTTTCGCAATAGTGACATTTCAGGACGACTTTGCCGTCGTCGTCTTTCATCACGTTGAACTTTGTAGGAACGCTTTCCTTGTTTGTCACGCAATTAGGATTGAAACATTTCACGATGCTGTTGATATGGTCAGGAATTTGGATGCTATGTTTGTGAATCACTTCAAAATCCTTGATTTCTATAAGAGAAGCTGTCGGAGCCACCAAGGCGATTTTGTTTATCTCTTCTGGTTCAAAGAATTTGTCACTTATTTTGATGATTCCTTTTTTGCCATATTTCTTGCTGTCCAAATTTGTTCCGAAATAGACGGAATTCTTTGAATGTTCAAGGTCTAGAATCTTAAAGACTTCAAAAACTTTATTTGCAGGAATATGGTCGATTACAGTTCCGTTTTCAATTGCTGATACTATAAGTTCTTTTCTTTTATCCATGATTTTAAATGTCTTGAGTTGTTAAATTATCTTATTGACTTATTGCCGTACAAACTTATAGTCTTATTTAAGACCAAGTATTGCTGCAATCAAAGCTTGGCGAACGTACAATCCGTTTTGTGCTTGTTGGAAATAATAAGCTTTAGGATTAGCATCGACATCGGTATGAATCTCATTTACGCGAGGTAGCGGGTGAAGGATTCGGCAGTTAGGCTTAGAGTTATCAAGCATTTCATTGCGCAAGATATAAGCGTTCTTGACTTTTTCATATTCCAGCGGATCTGGGAAACGCTCACGTTGAACTCTTGTCATGTAAATGATGTCTGAATGAGGAATCACTTCTTCGAGATTTGTATATTCGTGATATTCAAGTCCGGCGTTCTTGATGTATTGGATTACGGTTGCAGGCATCTTTAATTCAACAGGAGAGACGAAGTTGAATTTGGCGTTGAAGTTGCACATGGCTTGTACGAGGCTGTGTACTGTACGGCCGTATTTCAAGTCGCCTACCATTGTGATTTCGAGGTTTTCGAGAGTGCCTTGAGTCTTTCTGATAGAATAAAGGTCTAAAAGACATTGGGTTGGGTGTTGGTTGGCACCGTCACCGGCATTGATGATAGGCACTTTAGATACTTCAGATGCATAACGAGCTGAGCCATCTATAGGGTTACGCATGACGATAAGGTCTGCATAACTGGCGACCATCATAATGGTATCTTTTAATGATTCTCCTTTTTGAAGACTTGTACCAGCGGTGCTGCTGAAACCTATGACGTTTCCGCCTAAAAGTTGAATGGCAGTTTCAAAGCTGAGTCTTGTTCTTGTAGAAGGCTCGAAAAACAAAGATGCTACAACTCTGCCGTTTAATAAGTTTTGAAGACTGTTTTTTTCAAAGCCTTCAGCTATGTCAAGAATGTGACAAATTTCTTCCGGTGTGTAGTCGTAAATGGAAATCAGACTACGGTCTTTAAGTGAAATAGCCATTGTTGATTATGATTTTTAGTTAGATAATTATATGAACTTACTGAAGGACACAAAAAAAGACGGCTTAAAACCGTCTGTAAAAAATGGAATATAATATCTGATTTACTCATTTGTAAACCGCCAACTTTATAGCTCCATGATAATGTTTTGTTCTGTGTCATCAAAGTGCAAAGTTAAGATTTTTTTACTTTATTTTGACAAAAAATATTATAATTTTTTTTAGGAAAAAAACACTTGACAAAACATGTTTCGCATATTATTTTTGCAATGAAAATATAGGATAAAAATTATCAGAAAGGGGGTGTCGTTTATGGGTGCTTTGTAATTTTTAGAATATTTAAGAGAACAAAAACTAGTTGAACCAAATTATCAAAATTATTTATTATGAAACGATTTTTTTCAAACCGAATTACATTATTAATTATTTCCGTATTTGTTTTTACATCTGTATTTGTTGCATGTAAAAAGGATAAGTTGACAGAGCCTCAGAGTCCTAAAAAGGAGGAGACGTATTCTGATGACAAGACGAAATCTGTTGTCAAGAGGATAAAGTCTTTTGAGAATCAGTTGAAGAATATTAAGGAAGGGACTTGCAGGCAAGATTTTTACATTGATGTAGATAGTGCGATGTGGAATATAGAGGCGCTTTTTAACGCCACTTTTTCGTCTCCTGATGAAAAATATGCAGATAAAAAGATTCAGGAACTGTCTTTTGACATAGATATTCATAGAGATAATAAGCTTTCGATGAGGGCGGTTAATTCTCTGTATGATGAAATAATCATGTCGGTAAGGGAAGCCTATATAAATGATGGATTTACGCATGACAAGGGCTTGATGTCCATTGTGGTTAAGAGAGACGGTTTGGGCACTAGAGCTGCCAAACTGAATGTAACGGTGATTTCTGGTACGACAACACGGACTCAATCTACAGAGCAGCCGCAACTTATTGAATATGGCCCATTTAAATCAAGCGCTTGTTGGTATTATGGAGAATATGGTGGCTCGTGTGATGATCCGAATTTGTTGACAGATGCGGCTGAATTATTGGAAGATACGATAAATTATTTTTATGGATATGTTCCTGCGATGAAGTCATATAGTAATAGAAATATTTATGTGGATATGACTTTTATTCAGCTGAATGGTAATGAATATAAATTTGATAATGGAAAATATTATCTCTTCTATAAAAAGAATTGTGACAAGGACGAATTGTATTTGAACGGAGAAGAACTTAATCGTTATTACAGTAACATAAAGAAAGTCATATTCAGCAAAGTTCCAAACGATCCTAGATATGTGCCGGAACTTCCGAAAGATCCGTCATTTATGGAGATAAATATAGATGGTTTAAGGACAATCAGCGGTAATGATGTTGTATATAATCATCAATGTTATATTTTGTACGGAAGTAAATGTGAAGTGTCTAGAAATGAAATGGGAAGCGTGAAAGATATATTGACTTATGGTAATTAAAGATTAAGATTATGAAACAACGATTTGTGACATTGTTATTATTGGTGCTTATGTCATTGAACGCTGAATCGCAGCAGTGGATTATAGATTATCCGTCTGGAAAAGATGAGGCTGTTTCGTTAGTGGCTGGCGATATGTCTGGAGAGTATAACTATTCTTTAGGTTATAAATTTGACAAGACGACGGATGTTACTTTTCCTATAGCGATATGTATTGATAAAGAAGGTGCTTACAAAGATAGGTTATTTGATGATTTTGTAAGTAAAGGTTTTTTTTGTTTCGCTTTGGGTTTAGGTGACGGTAATTTGTTCGCGGTGGCACGATGTGGCGATGATAATGCTGGTGAAGTCTATGAAAAGTTATGGGTGGCAATAATAGATCCTGATTTGAAAGTGTTGAAGGAAAATTATATAGGACTGGAGATGCCATACGTTTCTTTCGGATTGTCAGCGCAAGCTCTGATGAATGATAATGACGAAATTGTTGTTGTATCCCAGGTCACGGAGTGCGTTTTGTCTGGAAGTGATAGCCATTATGACTATGCTTTTTACAAAATCGGTGAAGATTGTGACTTGATAGGATGTTCATACATAGAGAATAAATCATACTATAATGAAATTACTGATTTTACATTGATTCCGAATGTTGGACGATATGCGGTTTTTGGCAGAGGTTTGAGAGCGAATGGCGTTGAGACTGTGTTTTATATCGATGATGATTTGAATTACGTAACTTCGGATTATATAGACAATCCGAATAATTATCCTGATAATATTTTCCCAAAATTTATGTGTGTAAGTCATTGGTATGATGAAAAACATTTTATGATGTCAGCGCAAAGTTCTGCTACAAGTGGCGTAAATGAGTGGCGACCTATAGTGCTGAAAATGGATACTGGAATGAATATAGTCGATTTGTTGGATTTGGAAAGAATGGATACAACGGATTATGTGTCTCAATTTCAGAGTATGACATACATTGACTCTAGTACAATATATGTATCTACGTTTTGGGATATACGGCTGGATGAAGAATTGTTGTCGAATACGGCGACAGTATATCTTATAAATGAGGATCTTGAATTGCTTGGAAAAAAAGAAATAGATTTGGATGTTTCTCTGAATATAATGCACATTCAGCCTACTTTTGATGACGGCTGTATTATTCAAGGTTATATAGATAATATATCGTATAGGACTCCGATCATTTTGAAATTGGAAAAAAAGGATTTTGATGTAAAGGCAGAGTTGCCTGAAGATGATTGCTTTTCTATGATGGATGTTTATCCGAATCCGGCATCTTCTGTTCTGCATATTAATACAAAAGGAATGAAAGGGAATATTATTTCCATAGAGATTTTTGATATGATGGGAAGAAGATGCTTGGATGAGGATATTGTCATTAATGGTGATACTCTGTCTGTAGATATATCATCATTGGAGGAAGGATTGTATTTGTGTCATTTACATGATGTTAATGATAATGTTATAATACAAAAGTTTATGAAAGGTATAATAAAAATATAGTGTAAAACAATTAAACTAAAAACCAAAATTTATGAGAACAAAAATATTTTATATGGCATTGTTAATGATGCTGTTTTGCAATAATTTGAATATTAATGCACAAGATGGCGGCTGCGATTTATGTGGGCCATCCACTGGGACGAATAAGAATATGGCAAATGGTAATTATTCTGCGACGGTTGGTGCGGGATGTGAAACTTCTGGAGCGTTTTCATTTGCGGTAGGATATTTCGCTAAGACATATTCTTCAAATACGATAGCATTGGGGAAATATGTGAAAGTCAAAGCTACAAATTCGGTGGCTATTGGTTCAGGCTCAAGTAGTTTGGAGTCTAGGATGCTGGTTAATAATGTGCCGAATAGTTTGATGATAGGGTTTAACAGCTGTTTTCCTACGTTGTTTGTTTCAAATTCAACTGGATTTAATATGACAGGTAAGGTCGGTATAGGTAATGTCACGACTCCGAAATCTAAGCTTCATGTTAAATCTGATATAAACGAAGATGCGGGTTTTATTTTGGAACCGTCTAATTTGTCAAAGGCTGCATTCATCCAATTGCATAACGATAAGAATAGAATCAGCGTCAGACAAGATGTTGGAATGTCGATAATGTCACAAAACGGGAATATTGATTTTGAAGCTAATAGTGTGACGATGAATGCAAGAGTCGCTATCAATACAAGTCCACGCTTCGCTGAAGGATATGACTATTCATTGGCGGTGTCTGGAGGGATACTTACGACAAAAGTGCTTGTCAAAGAGGTTTCGGAATGGTATGATCATGTTTTTGATGAAGATTATAATCTTATGCCACTCACTGGTTTAGAGCAATATATAGGGAAAAACGGACATCTTCCTGATATGCCTTCAGAAGGAAGTGTTTTGTCAAAAGGTTATGATATGGTGGAAATGGACGGGTTGCTTTTAAAGAAAATAGAAGAACTGACATTATATACTATAGAGCTGAATAACCAGATAAAACGTCAGCAAGAGATAATAGAATTTTTGCAGTCAAATTAATCGTAATATAAATATTTAGAATATGGAACGGAAATATATGGTGATATTTCTAGTGGGATTGCTATGTCTCATTGGTTCGGATGATTTATCTGCACAGTATTGTATTTCATTAAGATATGATAATAATGGAAACAGAATGAATTTTGCAGTGGCAAATTGTGCGGCTGAACAAAGGGATGGTAATGAGGAAAATATAGAGACGGAAGAAATATCTGAGCAGGAAAATGATGATGAAAATGATTTGATAGTTTATCCTAATCCTAATGACGGGAATTTTAAAATCCAAATCAAGGATGAAGACTGTACTTGTATGTATGCTTATCAAGTATATGATAGTAAGGGTATTATGGTGAAAAGTGATTGGTTCGTAAAGACAACGAATATAGACATTGGTAATAATCCACCTGGCGTATATCTGTTAAGGATCATTAAAGATGGTATTGTGGGTAATAGAATTGTCGTAAAACTTTAATTTGTGAATTATGAAAAATAGAGTGGTTGTAATGTTACTGATATATTTTTTGTCTTCAACATTAGCGAAATCTCAGGAGATATATCAACAAACGGATATGGAGTTAGATAGTGCGTTTGATGAAAGAAAGTCGTATTTGTGTCAGGCGACATCATCGATAGAATTACTTCCGGGGTTCGTTTATGAACCGGATTTAAATAAAGATATGTTTTTGGAAATTGACAGGTATTCAGTTTTCCCGCCTAATAATGAAATGTTTGGCGGAGTTTATAATGGAGATTATGGCGCTGTAGGTAGTATGCCTGCAACATTTAATGTTAGTAATACAGGAGCTGCTGTGTATTCTATTGATATACAGTTGCCTGCGGCTTTAGGAGGCTTGAAGCCTAATCTGTCCTTGGTTTATAATAATCAAAGTATGGATGGACTTTTGGGCTGGTCGTGGGATTTGATGGGGTTATCATTGATAGAACGTGTGGGACAAACCGAATATCATGATGGAAAAGTGACTAATGTTGATTTTGTCAATGATGGGTATGTCGTTGATGGACAGCGTCTGATGCCGATTGGTGGAAATGTGTATAAAACAGAGATAGATAATTTGGATAAAATAGTTGCGCATATTGGAAGTAAAAAAGGTCCAGACCATTTCGTCGTTTGGAAAAGTGACGGTACGATATGGGAATATGGTGCGACGGATGATTCTAAAATAGAACCGCAAGGCGTTAATAATGTGGTGCTGAAATGGTTCGTTAATAGAATATCAGATAGAGAAGGCAATAGTATTGTTTATAAATATTATGAGAATAATGATACTGGAGAAGCGTACATCAAAAGCATAGAATATACGTCTAATGAAAAGTCAAATGTTGAACCTGCATATAAAGTGTTGTTCCAATATGAAGAAAAAACATCGGACAAGAGAATGTCGTATGTGTATGGTAATGTCGTCGCAAATAATAAAATATTGAATAAGATAGAGATATACAATAACAGCTCCGGCAAAAAAATAACAGAATATTCAATGAAATATGATGAGCCAGGCTATTATGGCGATAATTATTTCCTGCATTATAGGCTTAATTCAATACAGTTGACTGTCGGTGATAATAAGTTGAATCCAACTCGTATATTGTGGAATTCAAAGAAACATTATCCGAATGTTCCCGATGGATATAAAAAATACGAATTGGACAAATCTGTTTTTAACAAGGTGACTTTTGTGGGTGACTTTAATGGTGACGGATTTTCCGATGTTCTTACGTTGCCGTATAAAATACAAGATACATATTCTCAACCAGTTGAAGGGGAGGTGTATATTAATAATGGAAATGGTACTTTTCAAAATGAACCGATGACAAAATACCGTTTCGATAAAAACCTGGATTGGGTTTATGTCGTTGATTTGGACGGAGATGGAGTTGATGACATCATCCCTTATGAAACACATTTGAATACTGATAATACTGTAACGGTGCGTTTTGGTATGTGTCTTATGAAAAATGGGAACTTCGTTAATAATAAGGTGTTTCGATACGATGGGTGCTTGTCGCTGATGCCTGGTAATTTTATCAATAAGGATGATTATGGGATCGTTGCAATCAATATGAAAGGAAGCGGAGATGTGAAAACCGCTGATTATATATATTATGAGAATGGCGCTTTCGTGAAAAAAACTATCAATAATTGTAAGGGTGTCATCGGTAATAATATAAGTAACATCGCTGTTGATATGTCGGGAGACGGCTTGAGTGAATTACTTTCGTTAAATGATGATGGTTATGGAATATATCGCTTGAAAAATGATGGCGGCTTTTATATGGAGTTGTTTGGCACTGGAAATTCCATGACGAATAAAATTTATCCGTTCCCTAATGATTATAACGGGGACGGTAAGGTGGATTTGTTGTACTATGATCCCGCCAAGTATTGGAATATGGTACTATCTAAAGGTAATGCGTATTCGGAGCCAATGCTTTGTACGAATAACAATTTGTTAAGAAATGTGGTCTTGAATCCAAAGGATAGATATAGTTATTCTTTGAAAGAAATGAAAGAACCGACAGTGACGATAAGAACTGCTGATTTTGATGGAGATGGCTCCGCTGATGTTGGCGTCTTTAAAAATTATGCTGGAAATTATTATTTGGAAATAGGATTTTTGCCATACAAGCAATCGGATGACATCTATGCATTTTCTTACCAGAGAAGATATTATATGCCAATTAATTATTCGCATCAGACTATACAATTAGGCAGATTTTTGCCACAAGAGAATATCTCCATATTGTCTGGGCTGCCAAGAAAACCGTATGGTTCTGAAAAAGCGTATATCACATCTTTGTATCCGAATTCAGCGTATTATAGCGTGGAGAGAATAATCGATGGTATGGGAAATTCAAGAGGCTTGTCGTATGACTATCTCGTGCAAAATAAGAATGCGAAAGAGCTCTTTTATACGTGTAGCGGAGAAGAATACCAGGACAATATAAAACGGAAATCTGTACCGATAATGGCGCTGAAAACGGATACGGTGTATAATGTTAACGGTAAGCCTCTGGTGACAAAATATGCCTATCATAACGCACTGATTCATAAAAAAGGACACGGCTTTTTGGGATTTGAAAGAATGGAAATCAGAAATTATGTGGATGACGATATTGTGCAAAAACAGATACAAGAGTTTGAGATTGGGACGATGGGCGCTTATGGCATGTCATTGCCGTATTCTGTCAGATTGTTTCGGGATGAAAATCAACTGGTAAAGGAATGCTATTTTGATTATAATAGGTATTGTTGTAAATATAATGATAAGGTCGTATTGCCATTGTTGATGCAAGAACAAGAAGTGACTTATGATGTAGATAAAAAAAATGAGCCGCTAAAAAATATAATAACACAAAATATTTATGAATCTGATGCATCGACCAAAAATACATACAACATGATAGTCGGCTTGAAAACTACAATGAAAGGCTATGATGAGGATGTGACGGTGACAAATCCTCAAAGATGTCAATATTGGGAGAAAACGAATATGACTTACGATAATGATCTGGATGATTGGATCGTAAATCGCCCTAAGAAAATAGTCACAGGTTTATATGATAACGGAGGTTGTAAGATAGGCGGCGTTCAAACATTTGAGTATGATAAGGATGTCCCCGTGCGAGTGGTGAAAGAAACCAAAATACCTAATCTGTCTATGAATTTGAATGACTCTCTGCTGTTGGAGACAAGATACAAGTATGACAAGGTGGGTAATGTCATAGAGAAGGAGATGTCGTCGCCATCATTAAATGGCAAGAAGGCTCTGAAGTTTGAGTTTGGTGATAAATATCAATATAGATATATGACAAAGTTGATTGATGAACTTGGTAGGGAAACGGAGTGTGCTTATGACGAAGATTTTGGCATATTAAAGACGACAAGGGATTACAATAATTTCACAACTTATATGGAGAAAAATCCGTTGGAGATTAGTGATGAAGTGACGATGCCGGATGGAATGAAGCGGATCAGAACACTCTGCTGGTCTGGTGGAAATAAATATGCTCCTTCAGATGCGTCGTATTATTCGTGGGAGAAAAGTGTCGGTAAAGCTGAAACAATGGTGTTTTATCATAAATCGGGATTGGAATTGAGAACTGTCTCATTTGATATTGACGGAAATGCGATCTTCATAGATAAAAAGTATGATGATTACGGTAATTTGAATCAGGAGACACTACCGTATTATGAAAATCAGGATGAATTATATGTTTCAAATGTCTATGATAAATATAACAGAGTCGTTGAAACTAATTATCCAAACGGTTCTAGTGTGAGCTATGTTTATGATGGGAATAGTGTCCATGCGGAAAGCCGTAGCCAAGATGGTGCGAAACGGTATAAGAAAGATGTGTATAATGTTATGGGCTGGGTTGTGCGTACAATAGATAATGGCGGTAATGAAATTAGTTATGATTATTATAGTGATGGTCTGCTTAAATCAGCTCAGGTGGGTGAGAATGAGAAGAGTAAGATAACTATAACTTATGATAATTGTAGGAATAAGAGTTCGTTATATGATCCGAATGTCGGCTTGGTGTCGTACAAAAACGATGTGTTTGGAAATGTGAAAAAAATCGTTGATGCGCAAAATGTTGTGGAATTCGAATATGATGTGTCTGGCAATATGATTTCAAGGATTGAAAATGACATTAGTCAAAATAAAAGGACATTCGTGCGGTGGTATTATAATAGAAATGATGGTAAAGACGGGCTGGTATCGAGAATCGTGACATCTGATAATCACGAGGTGAACTATAATTACGACGATAAACTTAGGCTTGTTGATAAAACTGAAATGATAAATGGAGTTGGATATAAGACTTCTTATACGTACGATGAGGCGAATAGAATCTCGACAATGACTTATCCGTCTGGCGTAAGTGTGTCGAAGAAATATTCAAATTCGGGATATGAAAAAATGGTCTGTAATGCTAAAACGGATGAGGTTTTGTGGAAAACAAATGAGACAAGTGCGGCGGGGTATATAACTGAGTTTGAATTCGGTAATGGCTTAAAAACGCAGTATGTATATAATCCTCACACATTTTTAGTTGAAAAAATAAAAACCGTAAAGGGAGACAATGTCCTGCAAGACTTAAGTTATGAATATGACGGGACGGGTAATTTGACTGGCAGATACGACATGAAAGGTGGTAACCGTGAAGAATTTGAATATGATAGTTACGATAGGTTGACTAAAATAGTTTTGAATGGGAAAGAGACTGGAAAGATGACCTATGATAATCTTGGGAATATTCGAGAAAAAGAGATTCATGGCGTAAAAGTAGTGTATAATACACTTTATGATAGGAATCGGCCGAATGTCATGGTGAATGCAAGATCGGATGATAAAAAGGTGTATGAAAGGAATAAACAGCACGTCAAATACTTGTCTTCTGATGATGTCTCTGGAATTGCAGGTAAGGATAAGTCTTTGTCCATAAATTATGGATATGACCATAATAGGATTTATATGAGTGTTGTCGCTGGCGATAAGACTAAGACCAAAACGTATGTTGGTAATTGCGAATTCGTTGAGGAAAATGAGAGAAAAATCATTCTGACATATCTGGAAGGCCCGATGGGCGTTTTTGCAGTGTATGCCAATGACGGTGAAGAACGGCTTGATTATGTCAACAAAGATAACCTGAATTCTTGGAGTGTAATAACTGACGAGTATGGCAATGTGTTAGAGAAACTTAGTTTTGATGCGTGGGGAAATTTGAGAGATCCGTTAAACTGGAGTGATGATAAAATGGATGACATTATGCTGTATGATAGAGGGTTTACAGGACATGAGCATCTTCTTGATTTTGGCTTGATAAACATGAACGGCAGAATGTATGATCCGTTGATGTCGATGATGCTGAGTCCTGATAATAATATTCAGATGCCGCAGTCCTCGCAGAACTTTAATCGTTATAGCTATTGCTTGAATAATCCGTTAAGATATAATGATCCGACTGGCGAATTGGTTGAAAGTGTTGTGTTTGGAGTTGTCGGAGGTTGTGCCAATTTGGTTATGAATGCTAAAAAAATAGATTCGTTTGGAGAAGGAGCATTGCTGTTCGGCATTGGTTTCGCAAAAGGATTTTTGGCGGAATATACAATGGGACAATCATGGTGGCTGCAAGTCGGAGTTAATACCTTGATGGACGGGCTTGCTTCTGGAACTAATCAGTTGGTCAGTGTTGGAAACGGGGATTTTGAATTTAGTGGTGATGATTGGAATAGCGTTAAAACTGCGATAAAATACGGTATTGGTAATGGACTCGTTAAAAATTTTATGTACACATATATGACAGAACCTACGGATACACAGTACGGAGAGAGTTTTTTCGAGTCCAGTTATCATAGGGAATTTTCTCATGGCATAACGTCTGCGGTCGCTCATGGAATGGGATGCTGGTTTAGTGGTCAGCCGTTTTTGACCACGATGAAATTTAAGGATGTTGGTTTTGACTTGAAGATGCTGGGCCTTGTCGCTAAAAGAATGATTGCGTCTTACGTATATGAATCAGGATTCGCCGATAAGGCGATGGATAAAAGAGGACAAGAAATAAAGGAGTCTATATTGAAGGAAATATTGACGGATATTCCAGATTATCCTGATGTTGAATATACTTACCGTTTATTGGGAACTTTTATTGAAGATTCAAGATTATATGTCGTTGGGCATGTGTTCGAGAAATTGCCAGGAGAAGTGATGGATTATTATAAACCATACATGGAAGAGGTGATTACATTCCCGTTTAACTACAGCTTGTTCAAGACGTTATTTTTTGATAAACAATAGTGATTTATAAAAAGTTTTTTTTGTTATCTTTGTGCCTTAAAATTAAATAAGACTGATATGTTGGAAGAAATCTTGAGACAACTTTTTGTCAAAGCATTTACGAAATTGTATGGCCAGGAACCTCCTGTGCAACAAGTTAATTTTCAAAAGACACGTCCTGAGTTTGAAGGTGATGTGACCATTGTGGTTTTTCCTTTCGTGAAAATTTCTAAAAAATCACCAGAGGTGATGGCGGACGAAATAGGTAGGGAAATTGTCGCTGAAAGTGAAATCGTTTCTAAGTATAACGTTGTGAAAGGTTTTCTGAACCTGTTAATTTCTGATGGTTATTGGCTGTCGTTTTTCGCTAAAAATCATAAAGAAGAACTTTTTGGCAGAAAACAAATCACTGGCAGTCCTATCGTGGTTGAATATTCGTCTCCGAATACCAACAAACCTTTGCATCTTGGTCATATCCGTAATAACTTGTTGGGATGGAGTGTTTCTGAAATATTGAGAGCCAATGGCGAAAATGTTGTGCGTGTGAATCTTGTCAATGACAGAGGTATTCATATTTGTAAAAGTATGATAGCATGGCAGAAATGGGGAGAAGGTTGTACTCCAGAGTCAACAGGTAAAAAAGGTGATCACTTGATAGGTGATTTTTATGTCTTGTTTGATAAGCATTACAAGGAAGAAGTGAAACAGTTGCTTCCGGCGAATTATGAAGAGCTAAGCGATGAAGAAAAAGAAAAGGCAAAGGCAGCTGCTGAGGAAAATTCTACTTTGATGCAAGAGACACGTGAGATGCTGAGGAAATGGGAGGCAGGTGATGCGGAAATTCGTCAGTTATGGGAGATGATGAACCAATGGGTTTACGATGGTTTTGATGTTACTTACAATCGTCTCGGAGTTTCTTTTGAGAAAATCTACTATGAATCACAGACATATTTGCTGGGTAAGGAACTCGTAAATGAAGGCCTGGATAACAAGGTTCTTTATAGACGTGATGACGGCTCGGTGTGGTGTGACTTGAGAGATGAGGGCCTTGATGAGAAATTGTTGCTCCGTAGAGACGGAACATCGGTTTATATGACGCAAGATCTTGGTACGGCTCAGCTTCGCTACGAAGAGTATGA
Source organism: Bacteroidales bacterium (assembly GCA_045615285.1). Classification (GTDB taxonomy): domain Bacteria; phylum Bacteroidota; class Bacteroidia; order Bacteroidales; family F082; genus Limimorpha. The sequence goes on along the minus strand of JAZLEO010000069.1, from coordinate 13,938 downwards.
TCCTAAGAAATTGATATATGTTGTTGGTAATGAACAAAATTATCATTTTGATGTATTGAAACGTGTTCTTGTGAGATTAGGTCGTGAATGGGGAAATGATATTGAACATCTTTCGTATGGAATGGTCGAATTGCCTAACGGTAAGATGAAATCTCGTGAAGGTACTGTGGTTGATGCCGATGATTTGATGGACGAAATGGTGAAGACTGCAAAAGGCGTGTCAGAAGAACTCGGTAAAGCTCATGGACTTACAGAAGATGAATCTAACCGTCTGTACGATATGATAGGTATTGGCGCTTTGAAATATTTTATTTTGAAGGTTGATCCTAAGAAGACAATGTTGTTTGACCCTCAAGAGTCGATAGATTTCAATGGAAATACGGCGTCGTTTATTCAATACACTCATGCTCGTATATGTTCGGTGATACGTAAGGCGCAAGATAATGGTATTACTTTTGGTGATGAAATCCCAGTTGAAGATTTACAAGCTAAGGAAAAAATGCTTTTGGTGAATATTTATAATTGGCCGTCAGTGTTAGAACAGGCTGCTGTCAATAGAAGCCCTGCCATGATTGCGAATTATATCTACGATTTGGCTAAGGACTTTAACCAATTCTACCAAGAATGCAGCATAATGAAAGAAGAGGATGTCAGACGTAGAGAATTTAGACTGCAATTGGCAAATATGACAGCGATGTTGTTGCGTAACGCTTCGGGATTGTTGGGAATTTCTATGCCTGAAAAAATGTAAATCATAAAAAGATGAATGTCTTTTATCTACCTGATGCTCAAATAGGAACAGTCTCCTTTCCAGAGGAGGAGTCAAAGCATATCGTTAAAGTACTTCGTATGAAGGAAGGGGATTGTTTCTGTGTTACTGATGGAAACGGAAGTCTTTACGATGCGGAACTGATAGACGCTCATCCTAAAAGGGCGGCGGCGAATTTGTCGAATCAGAGAACCGGATATGATATAAGGGACTTTAAGGTCTCTATAGCGATAGCTCCTACAAAACTCAATGAAAGAACTGAATGGTTCCTTGAGAAAGCTACGGAGATAGGAATAGATGAGGTGAATCTGTTCTCTTCTTATCATTCTGAACGAAGGGCTGCGAATGTGGAGCGTTTTAGGAAGATAGTCGTTTCGGCCATGAAACAATCTGTGAAATCCAAAATGCCGATAGTGAGTGAAATGGTGACGTTTGATAAGTTGGTGAAACAGAATTTTGATGGACAGAAATTCATCGCTTGGATAGATGATGGCGTCAAAGAACAACTATGTGATTTGTACGAAAAAGGAAAAAATGCGTTGGTACTAATCGGTCCAGAAGGTGATTTTAGTAAAGAAGAGGTCGCATTGGCTAAAGAGAATGGTTTCGTGCCGGTAAGCTTGGGCGAATCTCGGTTGAGAACAGAAACTGCAGCGGTGGTCGCCTGTCATACAATACAGCTGATTAACCAAATGAAATGATTTATGAACTTTTAACCAAATCTTAGTTTATGAAAAAAATATTCTTGATGGTATTTATGTCGTTGACAATAAGTGCTTTCGCACAGAAAACACAAATCGCCGTTTTGAAGTACAAAGGTGGAGGAGATTGGTATTCGAATCCTACGTCTTTGCCGAATTTGGCGAAATATTGTAATCATACGATGAATACGGATATTGATATTAACGTGTCTGTGGTCGATGTCGGTAGCTCTGAAATTTTTAACTATCCGTTTGTTCACATGACTGGACACGGTAATGTCTTCTTTGACGAAAAAGATGTGAGTAATATAAGAGATTATTTGATGGCAGGAGGGTTCTTGCATATTGACGATAATTATGGAATTAAAGATTATGCCATGAGTCAGATGCAAAAGGCTTTCCCTGAATTGCAGTGGGTGGAACTTCCATATTCGCATCAGATTTTTCAGAAACCTTATTCCTTCCCAGAAGGATTGCCAAAGATTCACGAACATGATAATAAAGCGCCGCAAGCTTTTGCTTTGATTTATGAAGGTAGAATGATCGCACTCTTGACATACGAATGCGATCTTGGTGATGGCTGGGAGGATCAAAGAGTGCATGGCGATTCGGATGAGACCAGGCTGAAAGCGTTGAAAATGGGCGCTAATATTATAAATTACGCATTTTCATATTGATAAAATTTTGTCCATGAAAAATGCCGATGACGTGAAGAGGTCGTGTCTCTTTTGTGGTAAAGAACTGATTGGAAGATCGGATAAGAAATATTGTGACGATATATGCCGCAATAATCATAATTATCAGCGTAATAGGTGTAATGATGATGTCGTAAAGAAAGTGAATAAGTCGTTGATGTCTAATAGGAATGTCTTGATGTCATTGAGTAAGAATGGTAAAAAGATTGTGAAAAGACAGGTGTTGATAGATAATGATTTCGACTTCAAATTGATGACTGGCGTTTATAAAACGGCAAAACAGCATGAATATAAACTTCTTTATGATTATGCTTACAGATGTTTGAATGAAAATGAAGTGCTGATACTTAAATATTGTTGATTTTTTTTAGGAAAAATATCTGAGAGTATATGAGAGATAATGGAAAATATTTGTCTGTGAAAACAGTTCCGTTGGTGCTGGCGGCTGCGTTGACATCTTGTGAGCCTGCTGCTGTAGCGGTCGTATCTGAACAGAATGTGCGTTCTGGCGAAGATAATCCCAATATAATATTTGTACTCGCCGATGATCTGGGGTATGCCGATATATCTTGTCTCGGACAAACTAAATTTTCCACTCCAAACATCGATAGACTTGCATCGCAGGGAATGCTGTTTACTCAACATTATTCTGGATCTTCTGTTAGTGCGCCCTCAAGAAGTTGCCTGATAACAGGAAAACATACAGGACATACTGAAATAAGAGGAAATAAAGAATTGCCTGTTGAAGGACAATATCCGTTGTCGTCAGATACATATACTATTTTCAAGATGCTGAAAGACAAAGGGTATAAGACATCGGTTTTTGGTAAATGGGGACTAGGCGCTCCTGATACAGAAGGCGCTCCTCAAAATCAAAGCGTTGATGAATTCTTTGGGTATAACTGCCAGCGTCAGGCCCATAATTATTACCCATATCATTTGTGGCATAATGATAAAAAAATAATACTGGATGGTAATAGCGGCAAAAATGAAAATGATTATGCACCTTATCTGATTCATAATAAAGCAATCGACTTTATAATAGAAAATAGAGATACGACCTTCTTTATGTGGTATACCTCTGTTCTGCCTCATGCGGAATTAAAAGTCCCCGCAGAGGAATTGGCGAAATTTGCCGGAAAAATAGAACTCGAAAAAGAGACCGCTTTTGTTGGCTGTGATGACGGCGAATATTATAAAAATGGAGGTTATGGGTCGCAAAAGAATCCACATGCCGCATTTGCGGCGATGATTTCGATACTTGATAATCAAGTGGGTGAGATCTGTGATGTGTTGGACAGCCTTGGAATAGCGGATAATACAATAATAATTTTTACGTCTGATAATGGCCCACATGTGGAAGGTGGAGCAGATCCGGATTTTTTCAATAGTAACGGAGTGCTTCGTGGACATAAACGCGATCTTTACGAGGGTGGTATAAGAGTCCCGCTTATTGTGAGATGGAATGACGAAATAGAAGCAAATTCTGAGTCTTGTCACATATCTGCATTTTGGGATTTTTTGCCTACAATGGCGGATGTCGTAGGTGCTGAAATTCCTGATAATGTGGATGGTATTTCGTTTCTTCCAGAACTGAAAGGTCAAGGCGATCAAAAAGAACATGATTATCTGTATTGGGAATTCCATGAGAATAACGGAAGACAGGCTATCAGAAAAGGTGATTGGAAAGCCGTTAAGTATGATGTTCATAATAATGGCAAGATGGAACTTTACAATCTGAAGACTGATGCGTCTGAAGAGTTCGATTTGGCTGGTGAATATCCTGATAAAGTTATGGAATTTGATTCTTTGATGAAAGTGTCTCGTACAGAATCGGAATTGTTTAAATTTCAATAGATAGAGACTGTTTTGTAATGGCTTTGAAATGAGTGGTTTGTTGAAAAATACACTGACGTTGTCTGATGCTGTGCGAATTACGGATTCATTGAGGTTTAATCTGATGTTTAAACCAATAGGATCGTTGTGTAATCTTAATTGCAATTACTGCTATTATTTGGACAAGGATAATCTTTATGCTGGGCATTCAGTCCTATCATACGAACAACTTGAGAAAATAATTAAGGAGTATATCGAAATTAATGATAGTGAACAAATCGTTTTTGATTGGCACGGTGGCGAACCTTTGCTTTTGGGGTTGGATTATTTTAAGAAAATAGTTGAGATTCAAAGGAAATACAAAGGTGAGAAACGTGTTTATAATACGATCCAGACAAATGCGACTCTTTTGAATGCTGACTTCGCGTCTTTCTTTAAAGATAATGCGTTTCTTGTAGGTGTTTCTGTTGATGGTCCTCAAGATATTCACGATAGATACAGAATAGATAAGGGTGGAAATTCTACTTTTCTCAAAGTTATGAGAGGTGTGGAGTTGCTGCATCGTCATGCGGTGGATTTCAATACGTTGACTACGATAAGTAAAGCGGGCGAGGGAAGAGGTTTGGAAGTTTATCGGTTTATGAAAGATATAGGAAGCCATTTTATGCAGTTTATGCCTGTCTATGAATATGTTGGACTTGATGGTAATATTGTTTCTCCGAGTGAAAGTAATGCTTCATTGGCTCCTTGGTCGGTGAATCCGACGGAATATGGGAGGTTTATGTGCGATATTTTTGACGATTGGGTTAAAAATGATGTGGGAGAATATTTCGTAAATCTATTTGATTCAACATTGGCGAATTATTGTGGTGTTAATCCTGGAACTTGCGTATATTCAGAGACTTGCGGACTTAATGCTCTCGTCGAACATAATTGCGATATGTATCCTTGTGATCATTTTGTTTATCCTCAATATAAAATCGGTAATTTGAAGGATTCGTCTTTGGGAGAAATAATGTCGTCGGATAGGGTTAAAAGATTCGGGATAAATAAGAGAAATCTGCTACCTAAGCAATGTCTTGCGTGTAAGTGGTATGTCGTTTGTCATGGAGAATGCCCTAAACATAGGTTTGATGTCACTCGTGATGGAGAATCTGGCTTGAATTCTTTGTGTAAAGGCTTGTCTGATTTCTTTTCGCATGTTGAGCCGTATATGTTGAAAATGAAAGCATTGCTGCTAGAAGGAAAAGAAGCGAAACTTATAATGGAGAAGGGGAATTTATAATTTAAAAACGTATCTTTGCATCGTAATTTTTTTTGAGTAATTTATAAGTTGATATGATGAAAATAGCTGTTCCAACAAGAGATGAACGTGTTGATGATCATTTCGGACATTGTGATCATTACACAATTTTTACTATTGAAAATGATATGGTTGTGAGTCGTGAGACTTTGGCTTCGCCGCAAGGCTGCGGATGTAAATCTGGTATTGCTGCCGATTTACAAGAGCTCGGTGTTGTTATGATGTTGGCTGGTAATATGGGCGAAGGCGCTAAAAGTAAACTAAACGCTCATAATATCAATGTTATCCGTGGTTGTTCTGGTAATGTGGATGAACTCGTACGATCTTACCTGGATGGTAAAATCGTTGATTCGGGATTAGGTTGCTCGGAACATGAATGTGGCGACCATCATAATCACGGCGGCATAAAATTATTTCAAGGCTGAGATGACGATGAAAGGCTAAAATTTCAATAATTTTAGCCTTTCTCTTTTTTTTCAGATGATTCTGATGACGCAATCTTCAAATTCAATGGTGTCGCCCGATATGATTTTGGCTCGTTTGCGTAATTCGATTTCGCCGTTACGGTGTACCAAACCTGCGGTGACAACTTCCTGCGCCATGCTGCCAGATTCAACTATTCCGACAGCTTTCAGTAAGGAAATCAATGGGATGAATTCATCACCTTCTCTTAATTCAAATTCAAGTTCTTGCATAATATTCGTTTTTTATATTTCAATTTCTAACCCGTCGTAAGCTAGCATCATGTTCTCAGGAAGTGTCGGATTGACATCGGCCGCTTTCCCCATATTGTGGCTTATATGCGTGAACCAAGTCTTTTTGACATTGAGTTTTTGTGCTATATCTATAGCTTCTGGGAGGCTTATGTGTGAATAATGTCGCTCGTGACGCAGAGCTTCAATTATCAGATATTCAACGCCTTTGAGTTTGTTGAACGCTTCTTCTGACAATTCGCTGAAATCCGTGACGTATGCAAAATTACCTATTCTGAAAGCATAAGACGTTAAAGTGAAATGCTTGAGCTTTATTGGTATTATTGATAAGTCGTTGATTTTTATTAGATTGTCGTCTATGTCTATGAGGTCAAAAGTTGGTGCGCCAGGATATTTTTCGTTTTCTTGAGCAAAAGCGTAAGAATATTCTCTTCTGATTTCCTCTTGTGCGGAGCGAGATGCGTAAACAATCATCGGTTTTTGTCGTAAAAAAATGTATGGTCTTACATCGTCCAATCCTCCGATGTGATCCTTGTGTTCGTGTGTTATTAAAATTGCGTCTAGTTTTTTCACGCCATTCCTTAACATTTGATAACGAAAATCTGGGCCGGCATCAATGCAAATCGTGGTTTCGCCAGATTCGATTAAGATGGAAGTCCTTAAACGTCTGTCTCTTGCATCGGTTGAACGACAAACTTCGCAGTCGCAAGTTATGATGGGTACGCCTTGTGATGTTCCGCTACCTAATATTGTAATTTTCATTAAAAATAACGCTTAAAATCATCGCAAAGATAAACAAATATTAACAAAAAAACTATGGATAATTCATTTTAAAAATGTATATTTGCATGTTAATATAATAGAAAATGCTAAAAACTATAATCCATTTCTTCAGGAAAAAGAATATCAGAAAAAATATGCAGCTTGAACGAATGTTGCATTTTCCTGATATGAATAATTTTCCTGTCGTTTCGATACTGCTTGATGAGAACCAGAAGAAAAATATCAAGGAAATGGAGCTTTTTATAAAGAGCGCATTTCGCCCGAAGAAGTTGCGTTTCGTTATGATTGCAGATTCGTTGCCGGAGAATCTGCTTCAAAGTGATTATATGGTTTTTATCCTAAAGGAAGATTTTAATAGGTTGGGTGTTCTTAAAAAAGAGAAAGAAAATGTCTTAGCGACTTTTTCTGATGAATTATTCATCAATCTTTCTGATAATAACGAAAATCTGCTGAATGATTATCTGGTCTCTTTTGTTAAATCATCGTTCAAAATCGGACATTCTAAGGTAAATATGAATATGTATGACCTTATAATAGATTACGGGGATGAGAAAAATGATGTAGCACGACTGAAGATTTTGTATAAATATTTATTGATGTTATCTGGAAATAAAAATGAAAACTAATCCTTTTATTGGTACGGGTGTAGCTTTGATAACTCCGTTTAATGAAGATTATTCTGTTGATTATAAGTCGCTTGAGAATATAGTCGAGTTTACGCTGTCGAATGGTGCTGATTTTTTGGTCGCACTTGGAACTACTTCTGAGGCTCCGACTTTGACGCAAGAGGAAAAAAACAATGTGTTGAAGACCATCGTGAAAACGGCAGGTGGACGTTGTCCGATTATGCTCGGAATGGGTGGCAATAATACAATGTCTCTTTTGGATGTGATTAAGAGTCAGGATTTTAAAGGCGTTGATGGAATATTAAGCGTAGTTCCTTATTACAATAAACCGAATCAAAGGGGGATGAAAGCTCATTTTGAAATGGTAGCAGATAATTCTCCTGTCCCGGTGGTTCTGTATAATGTGCCGGGCAGGGTGGGAGTAAACCTGCAGGCTTCTACATGTGTTGAATTGGCCCAGCATCCTAATATAATAGCAGTAAAAGAAGCTTCTGGTAACTTGCTGCAAATAATGGAGATATTGCGTGATAAGCCATGCGATTTCGATGTTTTGTCTGGTGATGATGGAATTACTCAGCCGATGATGGCTCTTGGCGCAAAAGGTGTTATCTCCGTCGCTGCTAACGGCTATCCAGATTTGTTCTGTAAAATGGTGGCTTCAATGATGAATGATGATGTTGAGATGGCTCTCAATCTTCATTATAAAACATTGAAAATGAATAATCTGATTTTTGCAGATGGTAACCCTGCTGGAATAAAGTGCGTTTTGGCTTATCAAAATTTATGTAAGAATGTTTTGAGGCTGCCGTTGGTTTCTGTCAATGATAACGTTAAAAATGATTTAGAGAAAGAATACGTGGCTTTGTATAACAAGTGATTGCAAGTGTGAAAAAAATATTCGTGTTGTTGTTGCTGTCGTTGCTGACTGTGGAAATCTTCGCTCAAAAAGAAGATCTTTATCTTTTGATGAAAGAGCGTAACGAATTCTATTTTTGTTTTGAAATAGATGATTACAACAGACTTGGAGAATTTGATGGAATCATATCTGTCGATAAAGTCGATGATGGAAAAGTGCTGGCATACGCAGATAATAATGGTTATGAATGTTTTTTGGCACTTGGCTATGAAACGACTCTTCTGACACCTCCGTCAATGTCTGAGGATTATGAAATGTATGACGGAAGAACGAGGGCGGATTATGAGTGGGATAAATATCCGACTTATGAAGCTTACGTCGCTATGATGGAGGAGTTCGCGACAACTTATCCTGAAAAATGTTCTTTGATAGAATTGGGGACTCTTGAAAGTGGACGCAAGATATTGCTGGCGAGAATCAATGACGGAAATCCAGATGGAAAACCTAAGCTTTTATACGGATCTACGATTCACGGTGACGAGACTACGGGTTTTGTTATGATGCTTCGCCTGGTCAATCAACTGCTTACTTATCCGGATTTGCCAGAAGTTCGAAATGTTTTGGAGAATATAGATTTGTTTATATGTCCGAATGCAAATCCAGACGGTACGTATCATCATAGTAATCAGACGGTTAAAGGTGCTACTCGTTCCAATGCAAAAGGTATAGATATGAATCGTAATTATCCGGATGCAATAGAAGGTGCACATCCTGATGATAAGGAATATGCTGCTGAGACAGAGTGGTTTATGCAATTGGCAGAAGATTATCAGTTTACTATGGCTGCTCATTTTCACGGAGGTGCTGAGCTCGTGAATTATCCTTGGGACAATGATTACGCTCGTCATGTGGATGACGATTGGTGGCGGATGATAAGCCGTCAATATGCGGATCTGGCACATGAGAAAAATACTGATTATATGACGGATGAGGATAATGGCGTCACTAATGGTGCGGATTGGTATAAGATAGGTGGAGGCCGTCAGGATTATATGAATCATTATCATCAATGTCGCGAACTTACGGTGGAGTGCTCTACGGTTAAGTGCCCGTCGGCATCGAAGCTGCCTCTTTATTGGGAGTATAATTATAATTCCATTTTCGCATTTATGAATCAGGTCTTGTGTGGAATTCATGGAACTGTCAGAGATGCGGAGACGAAACTTCCGCTTGAAGCTACGTTGAGGATTTTAGACCATGATGAGGATTATTCTGTTGTGGAGTCTCAGATGCCATTTGGTGACTTCCATCGTCCAATAAAGGCTGGAACTTATGTGTTTGAAATTGAAGCTGATGGATATTATCCGATACAGAAAACTATCACGGTTATTGATGGAGAATCTGCTGAATTTGATGTTGAGCTTAAACCGAAAAATGTCTTTGTCGCTGAAAAATATATGTCGCTGGAAAATTATGATGTCGAAATTCATCCGAATCCGGCTGAAGAAAATATTTGTGTCAGCGTAAATCTGGATTCAGAGTGCGTGACGTGGAATCTGGTTAATATGCAAGGACAAATTGTTAAGAAATCTTTTGAAAATACATCAGTATTTTCTATAAAATTGGATGACATTAACGGCGGAATTTATTTTTTGAACGTGGCTTTTGATGAAAAACAAATAATCAAAAAAATCGTCGTTAAATAAATGTGATTTTATGATAATATTTTATTGAAAAAGACGTTTTTTGAACGATAAAATAATGTATTTTTGCAACATGCTAAGGAATAGGTTTTTTATATTGGTAGGAATTATTTGTTTGATTGCTTTTGTGTCGTGCAGCAAGCATACGAAAATACTTAAAAGCACTGATAATGAATATAAATATAATGCGGCAATGTATTATTATGGCCAGAAAGACTATAATAGGGCGTTGCAGTTATTTGATATTTTACAGGCTCCGTACAGAGGCAAACCTCAAGGTGAAGAGATTGCATATTACACTGCGGAATGTTACTATAACCTGAAGGATTATGACATCGCAAGCCATTATTATAAACGATATGTCGTCAATTATCCTTTCGCCAAGAATTCGGAAGCTGCTTTGTTCAGAAGCGCATGTTGTTATTACTTGGAATCACCTGGCATTGAACTTGACCAAACTGATACCTATACCGCAATAAGTGAATTTCAGAGCTTCATAGGTCTGTACCCTCAGAGTGCATTAGTGGATAGTGCTAATAAACTTATTGATACTCTTAGATATAAGATAGTCGAAAAGGATTTTAAGACTTGTATGCTGTATTACAAAATGGAAGAGTTCCAAGCAGCAATAACAAGTTTCGAGAATTTCGTGAAAGATAATCCTAACACAATACATCGTGAAGAGATTATCAACTATATGGTTCTGACTTATGCTAAATATGCGGAAAAAAGCGTCCTTGAAAAACAGAAAGAACGTTATGAACTTGCGCTGGAAAAATATAATACGTTGATTTATATGTATCCTGATAGCAAATATGTGACGGAACTTGAACCGATTGTGGAAAAAATAAAATTAGAATTATCAAATATAAAAAATAAATAAATGGATTTTAAAAAGATTAATACCGAGACAACTTGTGTTACTCGTCAGAAAGACCAATTTTATATTGGCACAGGCAATATTTATGAAACAGTAGCTATCATGGCAAAAAGATCTGATCAGATCGCTGCCGAAATGAAAGATGAACTCTATAAAAAAATTGAAGAGTACACAACTAATAACGATAGCTTGGAAGAAGTTTTCGAAAACAAAGAACAGATCGAAGTGGCTAAATATTATGAAAGATTGCCTAAATCTACATTGATAGCTGTTAATGAGTTCTTGAACGATCGTATCTATTATCGTAATCCTAACAAGGAAAACGGAAACGATTTCTAAAAAAGAGACAATGCTCACCGGAAAAAAAATTCTTCTGGGAATTACAGGTAGCATTGCCGCCTATAAAATTCCTCTTTTGGTACGCCTGCTGAAAAAAGACGGCGCTGACGTAAGAGTCGTGATGACACCTTCTGCAAAGGATTTCGTCACGCCTCTTACTTTATCTACACTGAGCGGTAACCCGGTTTTGACTCACGGCTTTGATGTGGAAACCGGTAAATGGGAAAGCCATGTAGAGCTGGGACTTTGGGCCGACCTTTTCGTTATAGCGCCGGCATCAGCTAATACGATGGCTAAGATGGCTTACGGAATAGCTGATAATTACCTACTTACGGTGTGTCTCTCGGCTAAATGCCCGGTGATGTTCGCACCTGCGATGGACCTCGATATGTATAAACATCAGGCTACGCAGCAAAACATAAAAACCTTGATAGAAAGAGGCTGCATTTTTGTCGCACCTGCTTCTGGTGAACTCGCCAGCGGATTGTGCGGCGAAGGAAGAATGGAAGAACCTCAGAAAATTTATGAAAAAATAAAAACTTTCTTCCAGACAAAACAAAATTTCAAAGGTAAGAAAGTGCTGATTACTGCTGGACCTACCTACGAAGCAATTGATCCTGTTCGTTTTATCGGTAATCATAGCTCCGGATTGATGGGCGTCGAAATAGCAAGAAAATTCGCTGACCAAGGCGCAGAAGTGACTCTAGTATTAGGCCCTTCAAATATTTCCCCGAATAAGAATAACGTCAATGTGATGCCAGTGACATCTGCAAAGGAAATGTACGATGCTGTCATGGCGTTGTTCCCTAAAACCGACATCGCGGTGCTGTGCGCTGCTGTGGCTGACTTCCGCCCTGAAATAGTAGCAGAACAGAAAATAAAGAAAAATCCAGATAACGATACGTTTACAATAAAACTCGTTAAAACGGAAGATATTTTGAAATCAGTTGGAAATATAAAGACTGAAAATCAGACTGTTGTCGGCTTTGCTCTTGAAACCGAAAATGGTTTGGAAAATGCTAAAAAGAAATTACATACCAAAAACATAGATATTATCGTTCTTAATGAAATGAGCGAGTCTGGTGTCGGATTTAAGACAAAGACAAATAAAATCTCTATTATCACTAAGGATGATGAGGTGACAAACTTTGAACTTAAACCTAAAAACGAGGTCGCATCGGATGTTTTAAATGCTATTTATCAATATATAAACTAATTTATGAATAAAAAAATCTGCCTCATACTATTTTTGTTATGTACTGTAATTGGATTGAAATCTCTTAATTCTCAAGAGTTTAATTTCGATGTAACAGTGTCTTCCGCACAGGTCTCGGGTACCGACCAACGGGCTTTCGAAGCATTGAAAGAAGGTATCATAAATTTTATTAACAATAGAGTCTGGACTAACGTAGAATTCAAACCGGAAGAACGCATCGAAGGTGCTATGGTCGTTAATGTCAAGAAAAAAAACGGTAATATTTTTGAAGCTGAGTTAAATATAGCCTTACGTCGCCCGACATTTAAAGCTAATTATAATACTCCTCTTTTCAATTACGTGGATAATGATTTTACATTTGAATATATTGAATCTCAACCTCTTGACTTTACAGAGAATTCATATATGTCAAATCTTACTTCAACATTGGCGTTCTATGCTTACTATTGCCTCGGACTTTACTTCGATTCGTTCGGATTATATGGCGGCGATCCGTTCTTTAAGGTTGCAGATCAGATAGTTACATCTGCACAAAGCGCTGATGAATCCGGATGGAAAGCTTTCGATGACAAAAGAAATCGTTATTGGCTCAATGAAAATATGATGAATGCTTCATATAAACCGTTGCGTCAATATGTCTATGAATATCACCGACTTGGTTTGGATAAGATGTCAACGAAACAAGATGAAGGCAGAACCTCAATAACGAAATCATTGGAATATCTGAAACAGATTTATTCTGAAAGACCGAATCTTTTATTCATACAGGTCATTAATGATACGAAACGTAGTGAGTGGAAAGGCATCTATTCTGAAGGTAGTCAGCAAGATAAGACAAAAGCTGTAAATGTCTTTAGAGAAATTGATCCGTCACATGCTAACGAATATGAGGAATTGTTATCTGGAAGAAAATAGTCATGTTACAGAAGTTATCAATATCAAATTATGCTTTAATAGCTTCATTATCTGTTGATTTTGATAATGGATTTTCCGTGATTACAGGTGAGACCGGTGCGGGTAAATCAATTCTGCTCGGTGCTTTGGGATTCGTGCTTGGCAATCGTGCCGACTCTAACGTTTTCTTTGATGATACTAAAAAATGTGTGGTGGAGGCGATGTTCGTCCTGAAAGACGAAAGATTGAAAACTTTTTTTGAAGAGAATGATGTTGATTTTGAAGAAGAATGTATCATTCGTCGTGAATTGTCGCCACAGAAAAAATCACGCTCTTTTATAAACGATACTCCGGTTTCTTTGCAGATATTGAAAGAATTGGGTTCGCAACTTGTTGATATTCACTCGCAGCATGATTCGTTGCTTCTATGCAATCCCGATTTTCAATTAACTTTGTTAGATGACGCTGCCAAAAATCAAGAGCTGCTTTCTGAATATAAAAAATCATATAAAGAATATACTTCTGCCAAAAACGAATTGGAATCACTTCGTAAAAAGGCATTGAATAATATAGACGAAAACGATTATCTGAAATTCCAACTCGATGAACTCGTAAAGTCGGAAC
>JAZLEO010000068.1:0-18009 GCA_045615285.1 Bacteroidales bacterium | reverse complement strand
GTTCTATAGCAACGTGAGTACGTTCTGAGTAACCCACCTTATTATTATAGTCTTCAACTTTTTCGAGGAGACCTGCAGCGTCGAGGTCTTTCACGATTTGTTTACGGACAGCGTCGCGGTCCATGCCTACGTACATACCAGCCGCTTCGCTGATAGTAGCGTCATCGTTAAAGATATTGATGCTTTGGAGATTATATTTCTCACCGAGCATATAGTCGTTCACGTCGTGAGCCGGAGTCACTTTAAGACAACCTGTACCGAATTCAATATCGACATATTCGTCTTCGATGACAGGGATAGCACGACCAACGAGAGGTACGATAACCTTCTTACCTTTGAGATGCTCGTTCTTAGGATCGTTAGGGTTGATACACATAGCGGTGTCGCCCATGATTGTCTCAGGACGAGTTGTCGCTACGATAGCATAACCGTCTTCACCTTCTATTTTATAACGTAAGTAGAAAAGTTTGCTATGTTCTTCTTTATAAACGACCTCTTCATCGCTGAGAGCTGTAAGAGCGGCAGGATCCCAGTTGACCATACGGACGCCGCGATAGATGAGACCTTTATTATATAAGTCGCAGAAGACGTGGATGACGCTCTTGCTGCGAGTTTCGTCCATTGTGAAAGAAGTGCGTTCCCAATCGCAGGAAGCGCCGAGGCGACGTAGCTGTTTCAAGATGATGCCGCCATGTTCGTGAGTCCAGTCCCAAGCATGTTTAAGGAATTCTTCACGGCTGAGATCGGTTTTCTTTATACCTTGCTGTGCGAGTTTGTTGACGACTTTAGCTTCAGTAGCGATAGAAGCGTGGTCGGTGCCAGGAACCCAGCAAGCGTTTTTACCTTGCATACGAGCGCGGCGTACGAGAACGTCTTGTATTGTGTTGTTCAACATGTGACCCATGTGAAGCACGCCAGTCACATTTGGTGGAGGGATGACGATAGTATAAGGTTTGCGTTCATCTGGTGTAGAATGAAAATAATTCTTATCTAACCAATGCTGATACCATTTACCTTCGGTATCCTGTGGGCTGTATTTACTGCTAATTTCCATTTACGATTTATTTTGATTTGCAAAGATAATAAAAGACAACAGACAACGGACAACAGACAACAGATTTTTTTGCTGTGGGCAACGGGCTGTGAGCAACGAGCAAAGTCCCAAAGCTCATCGCTCATCACTCAAGGCCAAAATTCACATCTCAATAACCACAAAATACCGTTTTGATATTTGAAAATTTTTATTATCTTTGCCAACCTAAAAGTTGCAAAGTCAGAAAGTCACATAGACGCAAAGTTTTTTATCTTTGAGTCATTGAAACTCTGCGACTTTAAGTTTCTAATTGAAAACGAACTAAATTTATTATTAATTAAAAATTTTTAAAGTTATGTTAAAAGGACACCCAAAGGGTTTAATCGCCGCTGCTCTCAGTAACATGGGAGAAAGATTCGGTTACTACATCATGAACGCGGTTCTCGTGTTGTTCCTCTGTTCAAAATTCGGTTTGAACGACACTACAGCAGCTCTCATTTATTCATGTTTCTACTGCGGTATTTACATTTTAAGTTTAGCTGGTGGTTTAATCGCTGACCGTACACAAAACTACAAAGGTACTATCCAAAAAGGTTTGATGACAATGGCTGCAGGTTACATCCTCTTAGCTATTCCTATCACAGCAACAGCTGGCAACCAAGCATGGTTATTACCATTGACATGTTTCGCTTTATTCATGATCGCTTTCGGTAATGGTTTATTCAAAGGTAACTTACAAGCTATCGTTGGTCAGTTATACGACAACTTCGAAGCTGAAGAAGCTAAAAAAGGCCCAGAAGCTCTTGCTATCGCAAAAGACAAGAGAGACTCAGGTTTCCAAATTTTCTACGTATTCATCAATGTCGGTGGTTTGATTGCTCCTTTCGTAGCTCCTCTCATCAGATCATGGTGGTTAAAGGTAAACGGCTTCGTTTATAACGCAAAACTCCCAGCTCTCTGCCACGACCAAATCAACGGTTTATTATCAGGCGACAAATTAGTCAATTACAACGAATTGTCAGCAAAAGCATTAGACGGTGCTGCTTCATTCGACCCTAACACATATTTGGAAGTTTTCAACCAAGGTGTACACTTCTCATTCATAGCATCTGTTGTAGCTATGTTAATTTCTTTGACAATATTCCTTTGCACAAAGAAAGGTCTTCCTAACCCTGTTAAGGCAGCCGCTACTGAATCTGCAGGCTACACTCCAGAAGAAAAAGCTGCTATGGCAAAAGAAATCAAACAACGTCTTTACGCTTTATTCGCAGTTTTAGGCATTGCTATCTTCTTCTGGTTCTCATTCCACCAAAACGGCGCTTCATTCTCTTTATTCGCTAGAGACTTCATGAACACAGAAAGCGTTGCTCCAGAATTCTTACAAGCAATTAACCCATTCTTCGTTATCGTATTAACTCCTATCGTTATGGGTATCTTTGCTGCATTAGCAAGAAAAGGCAAAGTTGTTTCTACACCTCGTAAAATCGCTATCGGTATGGGTCTTGCTGCATTAGCATACATCTTCCTCGCTGTATTCTCATACATCAAAGGTTATCCTTCAGCACAAGACTTCCTCGCATTGCCTGAAGCAGAACAAGAAGCATCAAGAGCTGGCGTATGGGTATTCTTCGTAACATACTTCTTCTTGACAGTTGCTGAACTCTTTATCTCTCCACTCGGATTATCATTCGTATCAAAGGTAGCTCCAAAACACATGTTAGGTTTATGCCAAGGTTTATGGTTAGGCGCAACAGCTATCGGTAATGGATTCTTATTCTTAGGTTCATTGATGTACAATGCTATTCCATTATGGATCTGCTGGACAGTATTCGTTGTGATCTGCCTCATCTCTATGGGCGTCATGTTCGGCATGGTAAAATGGTTAGAGAGAGTAACTCAATAAGACTAATGACTAATGGCAAATGACTAAAGTTATTGCCTTTAAACTATAAGTTGAAGCGCTGCTGTAAAAGTAGCGCTCTTTTTTTAGGAACTAAGGATTTGAGGATTTAAGGAACTAAGGAATTTTGTGATAACTCCTAACTCCTAACTAAAAAAACCTTTTGTCTTTAGACTTTTGTCTTCTTTTGGGCGTTCCGGCAAGCCGTCGGGCTTTCCGCTATATCTTTGCTCGCCATGTTTCCGTCTCGCTCACTCAAGATATGAACTCGGCACTTCGACAGGCTCAGTGACCTCGCCCGTCCCCGAAACCCTTCCCCGATTTGCTCGCAAAGGATGCCGCTCCAATCCCTAACGCGGAGGGGACGGTGTTAAAAAATCAGAACCTCAGAATCTCAGAACCTCAAAATTTTCTGAGGTTTTGAGATTCTGATTTTCATAGTTTTTTATTACTATTTTTTCTTGTTATTAAATTGAAAAAAAATTACCTTTGCGGGTAATAACTCATAAAGTTATAGTATCATGAAAAAATGTCTCTTATTATTTACATTATTCGTCATTAGTATATTCGCGAGTCAATGTTTCGCTCAATCAAACGACCCTTTGAATCAAAGTTCCAAGAAAGTTAACGAAGGATGGGATACAGCGCCAGAACAAGTAATAACAAAGAAGAAAAAGAACGTAAGCGAGAACAAGAATGAGACAGTCGTCAATGTCAAAGAAAGTTCTCCAACCGTTAAGATTAACAATTCAAATCCTGACAAAATCAGCGTTGAGTTGGTATCGCTCATCGGTAACAGAAGTGCTCAGGATGTTGAGATAACAATAAAATTCATCAACCACGATGTAAATAAAAAAATGAGCGTCAAGGATTTTGTCGCTTACAATGAAGAAGGCAACGAGTTCAGCGACTATTATCCAGCATCAGGATTAAGCACATTCACCGATATTCCTGTTAAAGTATCATGGAAATTCGGCAAAATGTTGCCTAACAAGAACTCAAAGATTCCAGCACTCTCATTCATAATCGACGACTGCATCATCGAGATGAGAGACGTAGTGATTGACTGGAGATAAAAGACACAAAGCCACAAAGTAAATAGTTCATTTAAAATATAAAGTTATGAAGTCAAGAATAATTGTTTTTCTGTGCACACTGATGTTATGTACAGCATCAAGTTCGCTTGTAGCCCAACCGGTATCTCAAATTGCCGTTGCTCAACCAACATTGTTATCCATCACTAATGATACTAATGATGGTAATATCTCTAAAAAAGAGGCAAGAAAACAAGCCGAAAAAGAAAGAATAATGGGTTATAGAGTTACGAAAAGCATGCGTTGGCATAGTGTGATTGGAATTGGCATTTGCGTCATTTCAATATTATTGCTCTATAGACAAGCAAAGAAACGTAACCTTCTAAATAATTTCATCTTAATTTATGCTTTATTGTTAGCTATATTCATTAACAATCTGCTATTCTTTAATGTCATACGTTATGTTTATCCTGCCTCGTTTTATTTAGCCCTTGTTTATCCAGTCTTCTTTTCAAGGAGAAAATTCATCATCGGACTTTGGAGAATCTTCTGCGGATTTTGCTTCATTCTTCTAACCATTTCTGCATTGAAATTAGTAGATTATGGACTGATAAGGATGATAATATTCTTCTCATTGAATGTTGGACTTTACTTTCTTCTTTCAACACCGACAAGCAGATGTCCACATTGTAACTATTACGCCAAGCATGATCATATAAATCGTCAATTCGTAGGAGAAGAAGATGTTGTAGAAGACGAGGTAAGAGACGCCTCATACGAAACTACTCATTACGAAGGTAAAACCAAAGTTATCACAACACATATTCGCGAAAAGCATGACTATGTGAAATACAACTACAAATATTACATCGACACATACAGATGTCTGCATTGTAATGAAGAATTCAAGAAACAACAATACGATAAAACAAAAATCGGCAGTGTGTGATTAGGCATAATTCATAGAACTATGAATCCACAAGTAGAGACGTATCAATGATGCGTCTCTATTTAATTCTGAGGTTTTGAAATTTTGAGATTCTGAGTTTCAAAACAAGGTCTTTTTTCTTATTTTTGCAAAAAATATAAGAAAAATAAGAAATTATGTTTAAAGGTCATCCTAAAGGGCTTTACGCTCTAGCATTAGCCAACACTGGCGAACGTTTTGGTTACTACACCATGCTTGCTATCTTCGTACTTTTCTTGCAAGCTAAATTCGGTTTCGACGAAGCACAAGCCGGCGGCATCTATGGTGCATTCCTCGCATGTGTCTATTTCATGCCACTCATCGGCGGCATATTAGCCGACCGTTTCGGTTACGGTAAGATGGTAAGAGCCGGTATCGTAGTCATGTTCCTCGGTTATTTATTACTCGCCGTTCCGATGTTTGGAACGACAGCCAAAGTCACCATGTTCTCTGCGCTCGCACTCATCGCGATAGGAACAGGTCTCTTCAAAGGCAACCTTCAAGTCATGGTAGGTAACTTATACGACGAAGCGAAATACAGCCCGTTCCGCGACAACGGTTTCAGCCTTTTCTACATGGCTATCAACATCGGTTCTATGTTTGCTCCAATGACAGCGACAAAAGTCACCGACCTCTTCCTCGGAAAAGCAGGCTTCACATACGTGCCACAGATTCCATCATTAGCACATCAATATCTCGATGGTACAATCTCAGCCGACGCTCTTAAATCATTCGAGACTCTCGCTGCACAACAAGGCAACACTGGAGATTTAGCAATCTTCGCACAAAATTACATCGACTCATTATCAACAGCATATAACTACGGCTTCGGAGTAGCTTGTATCTCATTGGTACTTTCGATGGCTATCTATCTCAGCTGCCGCAGCTGGTTCCAACACGCTGACGTCAACTCAAAACAAGCCAAAGAAATGGGCAACACGACCGTCAAAGTTGAAGAACTCACTCCAGAACAGACACGCACACGCATGACAGCATTGTTTATGGTTTTCGCCGTCGTCATCTTCTTCTGGATGTCGTTCCAACAAAGCGGATTATGCCTCACCTTCTTCGCCCGCGACTACACAGCTAGCACAGCGACAGGTTTCTCACGCATCGGATTCAACATCTGGGCATTGACATTGATCGCGATTTCAGTCTATACATTATTCTCAACATTCCAAGCAGAGACAAAGAAAAACAGAATCGTCAGCGGTGTCATCACCTTATTATTATGGGGCGGTGCAGCGGCATTATACCTCGGAATGCCTGAGACCATCAACCTCCTTCCACAAGAATTCCAACAATTCAACCCATTCTTCGTCGTCGCCTTGACGCCAGTCTCGATGGCTGTCTTCGGCGCATTGGCCAACAGAGGCAAAGAGCCTTCATCACCAAAGAAAATCGGTATGGGTATGATAGTGGCAGCCTTAGGTTTCACCATCATGGCGATGGCATCAGTACATTTGTTAAGTCCAGCCGAGTTGAAAGCCACCGGCGGCGTCAGCAGCACATTAGTATCACCTAACTGGCTCATCAGCACATATTTAGTTTTGACATTCGCCGAGTTGTTATTAAGTCCAATCGGAATCTCATTCGTTACAAAAGTAGCTCCTCCAAAATACAAAGGCATGATGATGGGATGCTGGTTCTGCGTCACTGCGATAGGCAACTATTTAACCAGCGTCATCGCTAAGATCTGGGGAACCGGAATGCCATTATGGATGGTATGGGGTGTCCTCGTAGTGTTATGCTTGTTATCAGCAATCGTCATCTTCTCTATTATGAAAAAATTAGAAGCAGCAACGAAAGAATGCTGAGGCAATGTACAATGAACAATTGACAATTTACAATGGACAATGTAGAGACGTGTCAATGACACATAAAATATAAACAAAATGTCATTGATGCGTCTTTACAATTTACAATGAATAACAATATTATATGGTAAGTTTGTGGCAGATATTTTGGATATTCGCAAAGATCGGGGCTTTCACTATTGGCGGCGGCATTCCGATGATTGCGGCTATAAAGTCGGAGCTCGTCAGTCGTAAGTGGCTCAACGATGAAGATTTCATCGATATAATTACATTGGCACAGACAGCTCCTGGACTTTTCGCTGTTAATATTTCAATATTGACAGGTCATAAGCTGCGCGGCACCAAGGGCAGCGTCGTTGCGACAATAGCAAGTTGCCTGCCACCATTTCTTATCATTTTATTAGTAGCGATATTCTTCACCAATTTCAAGGATAACGAATACGTCATCAAGGCGTTCAAAGGCATCAGACCTGTGGTGGTAGCTCTCATCGGAGTTCCTGTCATCGACATGATCAAAGCCACAAAGATGAAATGGTGGTCATGGACGCTTGTCGTCACATCGATGACTTTAGTTTGTTTTCTCAGTGTCTCACCTATATATATACTGATGTGCGTCATCGTAGTGGCGGCATTCATCAGTTGGTATAATAACAGAAGTTAGCATGATATTCATTGAGTTATTCACGACATTTTTCATCATCGGCATGTTCACCATAGGAGGAGGATATGCGATGCTGCCGCTCATACAGAACGAAGTCGTCAACGTTCACGGCTGGATCGACGAGACGACCTTCACCGACATCGTCGCCATCTCGCAGATGACACCCGGACCAATAGGCATCAACTCCGCGACATACATAGGATACGAAGTCTTGATAGAATCAGGAGCGTCTGAATTTATGAGCATACTCGGTTCTTTCACAGCAACATTCGCCGTCGTATTACCTTCATTCATAATAGTGCTTCTGTTATGCAAAGTCTATGAGACTTGGAAAAACCATCCAATATTTAAAGGAGTGATGTCGGGTTTGAAACCGGCTGTCATAGGACTTATCGGTACTGCCGCCATCAGTCTAGCCACGCCAGAGAACTTCATCGACTGGAAGAGCTTCGTGATATGCGTCGTGGCATTCATCGCCTTATATTTCAAAAAAATCGGACCATTCGCCATTATCGGATTAGGAGCGGTTGTAGGGTTGTTGGTTTATTAGGATTTCAGGAATTCAGGGGTTCAGGAGTTCAAGTGAAGATGTCTTTGCGATACTTTGCGTCTTTGCGAGAGAAATAGATTAGGAACATTTATGGATAAAGTCAGTCGTCTATCGTCTGTTGACTGTAGTCCGTTGTCTTCTTTTCTCCCTCAAAAAAAATAATTCCTAATTCCACATTCCTAATTCCTAATTAGAAAAAAAATACTATTTTTGTAAACTATTAATTTTGTGAAATTTCAATAAAAACATACGATGAAAAAGGAAATAAAATTCAGTTTGGTTTACCGTGACATGTGGCAAAGTTCCGGTAAATACGTTCCACGTAAAGACCAATTAGAGCAAATCGCTCCTATCATCATCAAGATGGGTTGCTTCGACCGCGTCGAATCTAACGGTGGTGCTGCTGAACAAGTTAACTTGCTCTACGGCGAAAACCCTAACCACTCAGTACGTGCTTTCACTGCTGCATTGCACAAAGGCGGCATTGAATGTCACATGCTCGACCGCGCTCTCAACGCTCTCCGCATGAACCCAGTTCCTGCCGACGTTCGCCAGCTTATGTACAAAGTGAAAAAAGCTCAAGGCGTTGACATCACACGTATCTTCTGCGGTTTGAACGACGTTCGCAACATCATCCCTTCAATCCAATGGGCTAACGAAGCTGGCATGATTTCTCAAGCTGCCATGAGTATCACCTACTCACCAGTTCACACAGCAGAATATTACATCGACATGGCTGAAAAACTCATCCAAGCCGGTGCAAAAGAAATCGCTTTGAAAGACATGGCAGGTATCGGCCGTCCATTCTCATTGGGTAAAGTCGTTGCCGCTATCAAGAAGCAACACCCAGAAATCAAAGTTCAATACCACGGTCACTCAGGTCCAGGTCTCTCAATGGCTTCAATGTTAGAAGTAGCTCACGCTGGCGTTGACTACATCGACGTTGCTATGGAACCACTCTCATGGGGTATGGTTCACCCAGACGTCATCTCTGTACAAGCCATGTTGAAAGACGCTGGTTTCTTAGTAAAAGACATCGACATGAACGCATATATGGAAGCTCGTGCAATGACACAAAGCTTCATCGACGACTTCTTAGGCTACTGGATCGACCCACGTAACCGTTACCTCAACTCATTGATGTTAGGCTGCGGTCTCCCAGGTGGTATGATGGGTTCTTTGATGGCCGACCTCAAAGGCGTTCACGCTGCTATCAACATGAACCTCAAAGCTAAAGGCGAAAATGAACTCTCAGAAGACGAACTCCTCGTTCAACTCTTCGACGAAGTCAAGAATATATGGCCTAAACTCGGTTATCCTCCGTTAGTAACTCCATTCAGCCAATATACAAAGAACATCGCTTTGATGAACCTTTACGCATTAAGCAGAGGCGACGCTCGTTATGAGACATCAATCGACAAGGCTGCATGGGATATGATCCTCGGTAAAGCAGGTCAGCTTCCAGGCAAGTTAGACCAAGAAATCATCGATTTAGCTAAGAAGAAAGGCTTTGAATTCTTCGAAGGCAATCCACAAGATAACTATCCAGACGAACTCCCACGCTTCCGCAAGGAAATGGAAGAAAACGGCTGGGATCTTGGTCCAGACGAAGAAGAACTCTTCGAATTCGCAATGCACGAAAAACAATATCGTGAATATAAGTCAGGCGAAGCTAAACGTCGCTTCAACCAAGAGTTAGAAGAAAAGATGAAAGCCAAGTTCTCACAAGGCGGCGCTGACGTTAAGATTCCAGATTTACGCGCATTACGTCACCCTAACGCAGAACCAGTTGTGGCTCCTGTCGGCGGCAGAATCCTTTGGGATGTCGATTTCAACGACAAGTCAACAACACCTGCTCCAGGTACAGTATATAAAGAAGGTGACATCATCGCTCAAATCCAAGCACCTTACGGTCAAGAACCAGTCGTGGCATTATGGCCAGGTAAGATCGTCGAAGCTGTTGCCCCACAAGGCAAGCTTGTTGAAAAAGGCGAGACAATCGCATTTATTGAGAAATAAGTCTAAAGATAAGAGGCTAAAGGCTAAATATAAGAGCTGCTATGATTTAGCAGCTCTTTTGTTATCCACGAATTCATTCTTCCACGAAATAACACGAACATTCCACGAAAAATTTCAGTGTTACTCTCGTGATTTTTAGTGGATTAAATTTCTAAAGTTTTTAAGAATTCGTGTATCTCTTCCCTACTTGCATCTACATCAAAAACCTTTGTCGGTTTGAGATAGAAAATCTCTTTGTTTTCCTTGAAACGTTTTTCGCCGCCGCCGGTGATGTTAAGCATGATGACAGCGTCTTTTTCAACCTGATTATTCTCGACCGCTTGTATCAAGGAAGCTGTCGCCACAGCAGCAGCAGGATTTATGTCGATGCCTTCAAGTTCCTCGAACAACTTTCCAGCAAGTTCCGCTTCTTCGTTAGTGACAGCGAAAAATTCTCCGTCAGTATCTTTCATCGCGTCGTAGAGGCCGCCGGCTATAGAATAAGGAGGCTTACGATTTGTCAACACCTTAGCCACCACAGCATTAGCGTCAAGGCGAGCTTGATTTGTGTCGTATGCTAACATCTCGCAAGAGTCGTGTTTCCATGCATCGTACATCGGCAAGAAAGGAAGATTCTGTGAGACATAAATCTTAGCCTTATTATTTCCGAAGCGTCCGTCTTCGATAAATCTGAGGTTAGCCTCCCATGCCGCAATGGCTCCCGTTCCGCTGCCGACAGCCTGGAAATAATAGTCTGGTATTCTTCCTATGAAAGTCACTGCCGACAACATCGTCGTTGCCATTCCATCACGACGAGCAATGTTTTTCGCACCGCCTTCAGCAAAGAAACCTTCAACTTCACAAACTATATTTCCGAGATTTATCGCATCGAAATAATCGCTTCCCGACTTGGTTGCCAGCACCTTGACACATGGATTTAACGGCTTCTCGAACCAAAGCGCATCGAGGTTATCCTCTGGTATTGTCAATAATAATTTTATGTTGTTATCAGAACAGACCTGAGCGAACGCTCGCGCCGTGTTACCAGCCGACGAGACCACAATGACTTCATCTCTCTTATCCTCGCCGAGACGAGCGCAAATCGAATAAGCCTCCGTCTCTTTGAAAGAACAAGTACGCATATTAGCGCCAATCTCAGGAAAATATCCGTTGAAAGTGATATATAAATTCTTCAGTCCCAATCTCTCCGCCAGAGCCTTGCTCTTGTATGTTATTGGTTTTGCGTCACATCTCAACTGACGTTTTATCGGAAGCCAATCAGCATAGCAATAAAGTCCGTTGTATTCTTCTCTGACTTCAAGTTGTTTATTAGCATAGATAGCACGAATAAGACTTGGTTTCTCTTCACCTTTGAAATCGAGCAGCCATCCGCAGTCATCACATACGTTACCCGTCGCTACCGATTTAATCTGATATTCTGTAGGTTTGAACATACTTTATCTGAATTTTATGTTAATCTTTGCAAAGATAAAAAAAAGTAAAACATTATACTATTTACCGAATATTTTTAAGAAAAAAAGAGCCGATAATTCTGATAAATACCTATCTTTGTAAGCTGAAACAATTTTATATTTTAATTATATTAAAGATGAAGAAAAATTTACTTTTAGCATTAGCATTATTGTTATCTGTAACAACTTTTGCACAAAACAGTTCATTCATAATCAACGAGACTTTTGATTCAGCAGAGATGCCAGAAGGCTGGTATTTCACAGGCGAAGGTACTGATAACTTCAAGATAAACACCACCAACAATGCTGGTGGCGACCCTAACGAGTTGTATTTCAAGAGCAGTCCTATCGTCACAGCAGGCATTCATCTCGTAATGGGCTCAGCCGACTTGACAGAAATTGAAGAACTCGGACTTTCATTCAAACATAATTTAAGCAACGCACAATTGAGCAGCACCATAGGCATCGCCACATCATCAGACAACGGAACCACATGGAACACTGCCTGGTCACAGACATTTACAGGCGCAGCATCATCTGGTCAATACAACGTCAACGAAACCATAAAACCAGCCGACTTAGGTAAAAACAACGTTTTGTTCTGTTTGTTCTACGAAGGCAATACATACAACTTCAACAAATGGTTCTTCGATGACATCAGCATTTTCCCATTAAGCGACGACATCGACATTCAATTGTCAAGCATCGAAGTAAACAATACAATACAAGCAGGTAAAATAGAAGTCGGTTTCATCGCAAGCAACATCAGCGGCAACGAAGTCACTTCTTTTGAAGCAAGTTATGAAGTTGAAGGTCACGATATCGTAACAGAAACATTCAACACAACTATCGCT
Organism: Bacteroidales bacterium; assembly: GCA_045615285.1. GTDB lineage: Bacteria > Bacteroidota > Bacteroidia > Bacteroidales > F082 > Limimorpha. The sequence goes on along the minus strand of JAZLEO010000068.1, from coordinate 5,723 downwards.
CCTAACCAACAACAAAACGTAACATTCAAGCAAACCATCGACCTTCTTCCTGGAACTTACGAAATAAAAGTCAATATTCTCAGCGTCAATGGCGAAGAAGACACAAATCTTAACAACAACACTGCGTCAAAAGAAATCAGAACTTTTATGAGAACCGTTGAAAGAACTCCAATGCTCGAACACTTCTCAAGCGCCACTTGCATCAATTGTATCCCTGTAGATACTACATTATTAGGACTCACTCACAACAATGAAGGCAAATACACTTACGTAAAATATCCTTGGGATTATCCTTATCCTGGCGACAAATATCATCTCGAAGACTGTAAAACAAGAGGCGCATACTATGGAGTCAACGGTGTTCCTTCAATCACTTTCGACGGAACAACAACAACAAGACAACCTAAACAATCTAACTTCGACGACAGATACAAAGTCCCTTCTTACATGAACATAATCGGTGCTTTCGATGTTGACAACAAAACTCTCAATGTTACAGCCGACATCATTTCTTACATCGACTTGCCTAACGTAAGAGTATTCGCTACAGTAAACGAAAAGACAACAGTTAAAAACATAGTCGAAGGCAGTCTGCCTGAATTCCATCATGTCTTGATGAATATGTTGAGCGGCGCAGAAGGCATCGAAGCTAGCTTTGAAGCAGGAAAATATCAACGCTACGAATTCACTCTCGACATGACAACAACCAATATGGAAGAAATTGAAGACCTAGAGGTCGCTGTCTGGATTCAAAACTACGAGTCTAAAGAAATTTTCAATAGCTGTTTCTTACAAGAATACACCTCACATCCATATCCTGTACAAAATCTCACAGCAAAAGACAAAATCATCAGCTGGGAAGCACCAGAACAAAGCGAACCTACAGGATATAACGTAATTGTAAACAACGAATTGGTAGCTAACAACATTACAGAAACATCTTATAATATAACTACAACAAAAGATAAAAACGTAATTGAAGTAGTTGCTCTATACAACGACAAATCTTCAATAAGCGTAAGTTTATTCACTGATGATGAAACAGAAATAGAAGACGACACAACATCAATTACTGAACATTATCAAATTATTAACCTCTACCCTAATCCGGTTAACGACAAATTGTATATCGCCACTGAAGTGGATGTCGAGGATGTTGTCGTTTATTCAATAACTGGCGTTATTGTTGGTCAACAGTCAACAGTCAACGGACAACAGACATTGACCATTGATTTGTCTAACTTGAATGCTGGTATTTATTTCGTTAAGATAAATACTGAAAAAGGAAATATTGTTAAAAGATTTATAAAGCAATGAGATACGAGCTATGGGCTATGAGCAATCGCACAACTCAAAGCTCAAAGCTCAAAGCTCACAACTCACAGTTCACAGCTCACAGCAAAAATAAAATCATGAAAAAAACATTACTACTTACATTAGCGTTATTCTTATCAACGATAGTATTCGCACAAAAGAGAGCTACTTTTGTCAGTGAATCTTTCGACGGGCCAGCCTTACCTGAAGGTTGGACTGCATTTGGAGACGGCACAGGTAACTGGAGCATCTCGTCAACTACATTATCAGGTGGCGAAGGTAAGGAACTCAAACTCAGCTGGTCGCCAGAATTCAACGGAACAGCCCGTCTGGCAACAACAGCTTTCGACCTCACAGGCATCAACGATGTCACAATTTCTTTCAAGCATCTTTTCGACAACTTCAAAGACGGACAGTTTTTCCATACGATAGGTATCGCGACATCTTCCGACAATGGCGTAACATGGAACACTGGATGGTCGCAAGAATACACTACGACAAATGTTTATGAAGTCAATGAAGTGATGACGACTTCCGACATGGGAAAAGAAAACGTGATGTTCTGCCTGTTCTATGAAGGTGATTCTCATAACATGGACAACTGGTTTTTCGACGATCTGCTCATCTACAAACAAACCGAATTAGACATAAGACTCGTCGGCCTTAACATCCCTAACATCGTAGAAGCCGGAGACGTAGAATTATCTTTTACCGTTGAAAATCTTGGAGTTAAGACAATAGAATCTTTTGATGTTGAAATAAACATCAGCGATTCTGAAAGCGTCATAAACGCTACTGTCAAAAAAGAAATCGCTCATTCGGAAATAGCTCAGATAACACTTGAAGGCGAATCCTTCAAAGCGCTCGCCAGAAACAAGCCTTATCATATATCCTTGAATATCACCTCCGTGAACGAAACAACCGACGAAGATCCAAGAAACAACAAACTCGAAAAAGATGTCAAAGTAGCCTTCAACAAAGCACAACGCATCCCGATGATAGAACATTTCTCAAGCTCGACATGCGGACCTTGCGTTGCCGTCAACCAACAGATGCACACTCTGACAAACAACAACGAAGGCAGATATACATACACCAAATTCCCAACAGCCGGCGACCCTTATCACACCACAGAATCGGCTTACAAAGTGAAAGAATACGGCGTGACAGGCGTACCGAACATCTTCCTCGACGGCAGCAACAAAGGCAGTAACTACCTGACACAAATGATGTTAGACGAAAGATGCAGCACTCCGGCATTCGCCGACATAAGAGGCGCTTTTAATGTTGAAGGAAACATGATTCATATCACAGCCGACTTCTTGTCGTACGTGAAACTCGAAAACGCAAAGGCTTATATAAGCATCAACGAAAAAACAACCAAGAAGAATACTGGTTCTAACGGCGAGACAGAATTTCATCATATCTTGATGAAAATGTTAGATTCTAAATCAGGTAACGCCTTGAGCCTCAATTCAGGAAATTATAAACGATATGAATTCTCCTTCGATATGTCGGAAACTCATGTCGAGGAGATGAACGATCTGGAAGTAGCTCTGTGGTTACAAGATTCCATCACAAAAGAAATTTACAACAGTAATTTCGCATACGCATACGCAGAACACTGTTACCCAGTCCAAAACTTGACATTGACAGAAAACGGAGACGAAAAGACTTTGACATGGGAAACTCCGGAACAAGGCTCGCCTAAAGGTTACAACATTTATGTCGATGGCGTGCTGACTGCTGAAAACGTAAAGGAATTATCATATACTTTTACATCAGGAGAAAGATTCACCGCCGAAGTAATCGCTTTGTATGAAGAAGGCAGAACCTCTGTAGGAGTAGCCAAACTATTTGGTTATGAAGAAGAAATTGAAGTAATAGAAACACCAGAAAACCTTACAGCTACTGCCACAAGCACTTCTGCCATAGAACTTAAATGGAATAAAACCGGAAACGCAACAAGCTACAACATCTATCGCGACGACGAGTTCCTTACAAATGTCGCAGAAACAAATCATACCGATGAAGGTCTGAACTATAACACAGAATATTGCTATACTGTGACAGCAGTCGTTAACGACTTAGAATCAGAACATTCTGAAAAAGTATGCGTCAAGACTCTGGGCGAAAACATCGAAGAAATGACAACTTCTTACAACATCTACCCTAACCCGGCAAACGATGTCATTTACATTGAAACAGAATTCGAGATCGAAGAAATTTCGATTTACGACATTTATGGAAGACGTCAAATCGCCGTGACACCAAGTCGCCAAGTCGATGTCGCTGACTTGAATAGCGGAATTTATTTCATCAAGATAAATACTGAAAAAGGAAATATTGTTAAACGTTTTATAAAGCAATGAGCTACGGGCTATGAGCAATCACACAACACACAGCACTCAACACACAGCAAAAATAAAATCATGAAAAAGACATTATTACTAACATTAGCGCTGTTGTTGTCGGTGACGACTTTCGCGCAAAAAAGAGGCACTTTATTAAAAGAAAATTTCGATGGCAACGCATTACCTTCGGGATGGGTGGTTAAAGGTGGCGGAACGAACAACTGGAGAATCAAAAACAGTGAAAAAGCCGGCGGCGAAGCCAACGAGTTGGAACTCTACTGGGATCCTGCATTCATAGGAACCACACGCATGGTCATGGGCAGCTTAGACCTGACCGACATCCCTTCGATAGTGGTTTCTTTCAAACACTACCTCGACTTCTTCGACGACAGCTGCACAATAGGCATCGCTACATCTTCCGACAACGGTACAACATGGAACTCAGGATGGGAAGAGACTTATACCGCTAGCGGAAGACACGTCATCAACGAAATCATAACTACAGACGATAACGGAAAAGCCGACGTATTGATCTGCCTATATTACGCAGGCGACACATACGACCTCAACTCTTGGTTTTTCGACGACATGCTCATATTCGCACAAGAAGAGACAGACGCTGAAGTATCTTACATCAACGTGAATAATAACTTGGGTAACGGCTATAATACAGTAGCCTTCACTGTCAAAAACTTAGGCACAGCCGACATCAAATCTTTCGAAGCGAAATATCAAATCGAAGGCAGCGACGAAATCGTCACAGAAACATTTGAAACCGACTTGCAATCCTTTGAAAGCGAAATATTCACATTTGAAAAACCAGTCTTCCTGACATTGGGAGAATATCAACTGAACGTTGAAGTGACATCCGTGAACAAAACCGACGACGAATCCACAAGCAATAACTCCAACGAAAAACAACTCACCGTAGGCATGGGCGTAGCTCAGAAAATCCCGATGATAGAACATTTCTCGAGTTCGACATGCCATCCTTGCGTGTTCACAAACAAAGACATGGATTCGCTCACACTCAAAAATGAAGGCAGATTCACTTACACAAAATATCCTATGAACGGCCCTGGCGTCGGCGACCCATATTACTTCGCAGATTGCGGCACAAGAAGAAGTTATTATAATGTCAACAGCGTGCCTATGCTTTTCCTCGACGGAAAGAAATCTGACGACCCGATGCCTCAGGAAAATCTCGACAAAAGCTATAACTCACCGTCATTCTTCGACATAAAAGGAAGCTTCAAAATAGACGGAGATAAAATCAACGTCATCGTTGACATCATGTCTTACATCAACGCCAAAGGCCTGAGCGTTTATGTGACAGTCAACGAAAAAACCACGACAGGAAATATCGGATCTAACGGCGAGACTGAATTCCATCATATCCTGATGAAAATATTACAATCGTCAAGCGGAATAAAATTGAACATGGAAGCCGGAAAACAACAACGTCTCGAACTGACACATAACATGTCAACGACAAATGTCGAAGATATGAACGACCTCGAAGTCGCGATCTGGATCCAAAACGCTTCAACAAAAGAAATCTACAACAGCCGCTTCGCATACGCATACTGCGAACACGCCGATCCTGTAATGAACGTGAAAGCCAACATCAATGCCGAACAGAAACTTGCTGTAAGCTGGAACGAACCAGCCATCAACACGCCAACAGGATACAACATCATTATCGACAGCAAACTCGCTGCTGAAAATATAAACGCATTGTCTTTCACCGACGAATCTCAAACTCTGGATGTCTATGACGGCAACATCCACTTCATTGAAGTAGTCGCAGTTTATGAAAACGGCATGACATCGTTGGGAACAATAACATCGATAAACGACAGCGAAAGCGTCGAGGAAATGACAGCGAATTCGCTCAACATCTACCCTAACCCGGCAAACGATGTTCTTAAAATCGAGACAGAATACGAAATTAACGAAATCGCTATCTACGACATTTATGGAAGACGCCAAGTCGCCGTGACACCAAGTCGCCAAATCGATGTCGCTGATTTGACTAGCGGAGTTTATTTCATT
>JAZLEO010000067.1:0-4314 GCA_045615285.1 Bacteroidales bacterium | reverse complement strand
TAATTGTATATTTTAAAATAATGATGTTTTGTTTCTAACTATTTAAGAATTAAATAAATAAACAAATATAAAATTATCGTGATGAGTAAATTAGGCTTAGATTTTGAAAAAGTAGCTAAGGCTCGTGGTCTGGCAAAAAACATTGCCGACAACGTACAAGGTTTTGTGGAACAATATACAACCGTCGCTGTTGAACGTACTTTATGTCGTTTGATTGGCATCGACGGCGTTGATGACAATATGGTGCCGCTTCCAAATGTCGTCGTCGACACATTGAAAGACAAAGGCGTTTTGGGCGAAGGCGTCCTCTTCTTCATCGCTAACGCAATGATTGAGACAGGCAAGAACCCACAGGAAATCGCTGAACTCGTAGCTAAAGGTGAATTAGACATCACCAAGGTCGTGACAAGAGACAGCAAGAAAATCGCTGACACCTTACAACCAATCATCGATGAAAACATCAACAAGATTCGCGCTCGCCGCGCTCGCCGTGAACAATATCTCAACACTATCGGCGAAGGACCAAAACCTTATCTCTATATCATCGTTGCTACAGGTAACATCTACGAAGACGTTATCCAAGCTCAAGCCGGCGCACGTCAAGGCGCTGACGTCATCGCTGTTATCCGTACTACAGGACAAAGCCTTTTGGACTATGTTCCTTACGGCGCAACAACAGAAGGCTTCGGCGGTACTTTCGCAACACAGGAAAACTTCCGTATCATGCGTAAGGCATTGGACGAAGTAGGCGAGGAGGTAGGTCGTTACATCCGTCTCTGCAACTACTGCTCAGGTCTCTGCATGCCAGAAATCGCTGCTATGGGCGCTCTCGAAGGCCTCGACGTCATGCTCAACGACGCTCTCTACGGAATCTTGTTCCGCGACATCAACATGCAACGTACACTCATCGACCAATATATGTCACGTATCATCAACGGTTTCGCAGGCGTCATCATCAACACTGGTGAAGACAACTACCTCACAACAGCCGACGCCGTTGAAGCAGCTCACACAGTCCTCGCTTCTGACCTCATCAACGAACAACTCGCTTTGTCAGCAGGTCTTAAAGAAGAACAGATGGGTCTCGGCCACGCTTTCGAGATGGACCCAGAGTTAGAAAACGGATTCTTGTATGAACTCGCACAAGCACAGATGACACGCGAAATCTTCCCTAAGGCAACATTGAAATACATGCCTCCAACCAAATTCATGACAGGTAACATCTTCCGCGGTCACATCCAAGACGCTCTCTTCAACATGATTGGCATCTGGACAAACCAAGGCATCCAACTCCTCGGTATGCCAACAGAAGCTATCCACACTCCATTCATGAGCGACCGTTACCTCTCTATTGAAAATGCAAAATATATCTTCAACAATATGCGCAGCATCGGCGACGAAATGGAATTCAAAGCCGACGGTATCTGCCGTAACCGCGCTAAGTTAGTCCTCGACAACACAATCACATTGTTGGAAGAAATCAACAAAGAAGGTCTCTTCACAGCTCTTGAAAAAGGTATCTTCGGCGACGTGAAACGTCCTATGAACGGCGGTAAAGGTCTTCAAGGCGTGACAATGAAAGGCGAGAACTACATCAACCCATTCGTTGAATTGATGAAAGGTAAAAATTAATTAAGTAAAAAACAGAAAAACATATAACCATGAGTGAAGGATTATATTCAATGGAAGCTAAGGATTTCGACAAGACCTTAGATTTGACTAAAATAAAACCATACGGCGACACAATGAACGACGGCAAAGTACAGATGAGTTTCACTTTGCCAGTGCCATGCGGAGCAGAAGCTGTTGAAGCAGCTAAACTTATGATGAAGAAAATGGGACTCGAAAACCCAAGCGTCGTTTATTATAAAGAACTCACACCAGGATTCACATTCTTCAACTGCTACGGCAGCTGTCAACATACAGTGGATTACACAAACATCTACGTTCCTAAAGTTGAAAGCAACGTGATGGATATGTATGAAACAGACGAATTCATCAAGGAACACATCGGACGTAAAGTCGTTATCGTCGGAGCAAGTACAGGTACTGACGCTCACACTGTAGGTATCGACGCTGTCATGAACATGAAAGGTTACGCTGGTCACTACGGTCTCGAACGTTATGAAATGATTGACGCTTACAACCTCGGCAGTCAGGTTCCTAACGAAGAACTCATCGCTAAAGGCATCGAACTCGGCGCTGACGCTTTGATTGTTTCACAGACAGTTACACAAAAAGACGTTCACATCCAAAACCTCACCAACTTGGTTGAGTTGATGGAAGCAGAAGGCTTGCGCGACAAGATGATTCTCGTCTGCGGCGGCGCTCGTATCACACACGAACTTGCTAAGGAATTAGGTTACGACGCTGGCTTCGGCATGAACACATACGCCGACGACGTAGCATCATTCGTAGTTGCAGAAATGGTAAAGAGAAATAACAAATAAATAATAACATAAAATATAAAGAAATGGATAAAGATCAAGTAAGAGAAGTCATCGCCAAGAGAGCAGCTAAAGAATTGCATGACGGCGACGTTGTTAACCTCGGTATTGGCATTCCAACAATGATTCCTAACTATTTGCCAGAAGGCGTCACTGTTACACTTCAAAGTGAAAACGGCGCTATGGGCATGGGACCAACACCAGCAGCAGGCGAGGAAGACAAGAACCTCATCAACGCAGGCGGCGGCTACATCACATTGATGCCAGGCGGCAGCACCTTCGACTCAGCAACATCATTCGCTATCATTAGAGGCGGTCACGTCAACGTGTCATTCCTCGGCGCATTGCAAGTAGATGAAAACGGCGACTTGGCAAACTGGATTATTCCAGGAAAAATGGCTCCAGGCATGGGCGGCGCGATGGACTTAGTAGTTGGCGCAAAGAAAGTTATCCTCACTATGGAACACACACAGAAAGGCGCACCTAAGATTTTGAAGAAATGCACACTTCCTCTCACAGCATCAGGACAAGTCAATATGATCATCACTGAGATGGGCGTTATGGAAATCACACCAGAAGGCATCGTCCTCACAGAGATACACCCAGAATTTACAGTGGAAGACGTCCAAGCTGCAACAGAAGCAACTTTGATCATCTCACCAAACTTGAAGTCGATGGTTGATTAATAAAGACAACAGACTACGGACAACAGACAGCAGTCTTTGTCTACAAAAAAAGAAGAACGGTAGGGATTTGATTCCTATCGTTCTTTTTTTTGTTTCTAAATAAATCTGGACAGTTAACCAAACCGTTTTACCATACAGTTTGACATCAATAGAAGTCCCTGTCTTTTTTCAGATTGTCAAGCATTTGCAAAGGAAATGTTTCGGTTTTTAACGATTTTTAACGTGATGTTAATGAAAGAGTGGGAGAGAGGTTGATTTTTTGTTAAGATAACGGAAAACATTTTTAAATTTTTCTTACTTGTATGCCTGCAAATGAGGTGTTAAATAAGTGTTTTTAAGAATCTACCAATTCTGTGAAAATATTTCTATTTTTTTAAAAATTATGTCGAATAATAATCTATATTTGTGTAATGTTTCTATATGAATGTTTTTATTTATCTTAAGGTTTTAAATTGGTGATGTAAATTTATTCTAATGACAAGTAATACACAGCGAGCTCAGTTGCAAGCTCAAATATGGAAAATCGCTAACGAGGTGCGTGGTGCGGTTGATGGATGGGACTTTAAGCAGTTCGTCCTTGGTACATTATTCTACCGTTTTATTAGCGAGAATTTTACGAATTACATTGAAGGAGGAGACGAAAGCGTTGATTATGCTAATCTGCCTGATAGCATAATCACTCCCGAAATTAAAGACGATGCGATTAAGACCAAAGGATATTTCATATACCCAAGTCAGTTATTTGTAAATATCGCTAAAACAGCGAACAAGAATCCAAATCTAAACACAGACCTCAAAGCTATATTTACAGCAATTGAGGGTTCTGCGGTTGGTTATGATTCAGAGGGAGACATCAAAGGCCTATTTGCAGACTTTGATACCACAAGCACTCGATTAGGAAATACCGTAGAGGATAAGAATAGTCGTTTGGCAGCTGTTATAAAGGGGGTTGAAGGATTGAACTTCGGTAATTTTGAAGACAATCATATCGACTTGTTTGGCGATGCCTATGAGTTCTTGATACACAATTATGCTGCTAATGCTGGAAAATCAGGTGGTGAGTTCTTTACTCCTCAATGTGTATCAAATCTTATTGCGCGCTTGGCAATGCATAACCAGAGTTCCATAAATAAGATTTATGACCCTGCTGCAGGCTCTGGTTCATTATTGTTGCAGGCGAA
>JAZLEO010000066.1:0-58548 GCA_045615285.1 Bacteroidales bacterium | reverse complement strand
TGTAATCCATTTCTGTTGTGCGTCGATAGTAACTGTACCATCGAAAACACAGTCTTTTTCATTGACCAATGTGATTTTATTACTTGCATATCTGTCTTCCGTAGTGTTGGCCATGTAGATTTTCATGGTTCTGGCGACATTTCCAGAAGTATATAATTTCTTTTCCACATAGTAAGAAATACTGCTGATATAGCCATCCACAATACCTCCAGCCAATTCATTTGCATAGTAAAATGTCTGTGTAGTAGTGTATTTGTAGTTTGAGTTGAAAGGGACGTCAACTGTATAGTCATCGTCAAGTCCTCCGACTGTTCCGTCAATTGTTACTACGGTTTGTGCCTTAATTTGAGAAAGGTTCATTCCTCCGAGTAAGCACAAAATTAATGTTAAAAGTAAAAATCTTTTTTTCATTTTGTTTATGTTAAAATTATTTTTCTATATAAAATGCGCACAAAATAAGCGAAAAACAAAAAAGCACATCACTGCTGTGAATGACGTAACTTCTTTATTCTAAATCAATTATTAATTTGAATATTCAATTTTAAAGCCTTAAAAAACGGCTGCAAAATTAAAACTTTTTTATCTAAATGTCAATGAATTAGTTAATTTTTTTTAACAGCCGAATGCCGAGTCTTTGTAATAGGCTGTCTGCACTAATTTTTCATATATTTGCGTCATCAATTTTTAATACATGTTAACGTTAGAAGAAATAAATGAAATCAACGAGGGCACGATGATGGAGACTCTCGGCATCGAATATGTTGAAGTGCGTGAAGGCTACGTCCTGGCTCGTATGTTGGTCACAAAAGAATTATCGCAGCCTTACGGAATGCTGCATGGCGGAGCTAGCATGGCGCTCGCCGAGAGCATAGGCGGCGTGGGATCGGCTTATTATCTCGGAATAAAAGACTATATAATAAGAGGTATGCAATTCAGCGCCAATCATGTCAAAGCCGCTAAAGTTGGAACATACGTCTATGCTACGGCTACAATAATACATAAAGGCCGCCAGACTCACGTCTGGAATATCGACATCAAAAACGAAAACGACGAACTGGTGTCAAGTTGCCGACTTACTAATTTCGTGATGAAAAAAGTTTGATAATGTAGAGACGTCATATCATGGCGTCTCAAAAAATCTCTGCGAGAAGCAAAAATTAAACACGCTCACATCATAATTATGCATTATGAATTAATCAAAACTCCATCACTAATTTCAGGTTGATCTGTCTCGGCGTGAGGTAATTCGGCACCGCATATTGTATGTTGTAAATGTCGGTAATCCACATATAAGAACTTACATTACTGATGCCCAGAAGGTTGAATATTTCCAGGCTGAGCCAGCAGTTCTTGACATATCCCAATGGGTTTCCTTTTTTGAAGCTTGTCGTTTCGCTGATAAGTTGCTTGCTGAACCCGATATCTACTCTTCTGTATTGCGACATTCTTAATGTCTGTTTGAATCGCTCGCTGTAAGGCGGACCGAACGGCATTCCCGTGCCGAATACGAGTTTGAGGTTAACCCTGAATGACGGTATGTAAGGGATATAATCTTGGAAAAATATCGAGAAGTTAAGTCTTTGATCGGAAGGACGCGGTATTCCTTTTATTAATGTGTCGCATACGTATTCTGCGCCGTTGTTGACGTCGGTCTGCGACAGAATTGTTCCGGTAGGGGAGAGGTAATATCTTATGTTTTCCGTCGATTTCATTATAGAGAGGCTGGCCCAGCTTTCTATTCCTTTCACGAATTCTCCGTTGACGCGTACGTCCATTCCTGCGGCGTAGCCAGTGGCTTTCTGGTCGGCGAAATATTTTATTCTTATGTTATCTACTTCGTAAGGGATGATGTCTTTCAGATATTTGTAATAGATTTCTGATGTCAGTATGAATGGTCTGTCCCACGCCATGAAGTTATATTCGTGAGTGAAGACGATCTGATATGATTTTTGTGTTGAGGCGTCTTCAGGTTTCACGAGGCTGCCGTCGAACATGCGCAGCTCTCGGTAGAAAGGAGGCTGCACATAGACACCGCCTGCCAATCTGAACAGCATGTCGTTGTTCCAGCTTGGTTTGTAAGCTACGCCCATACGAGGGCTGACGTTGACTTCGTTGTTGTAGCCCCAATAATTGGCGCGGATTCCCAGCGATAACGTCATGATGTCGTCGTTTTTTGTGTCGAAGCTCCATTCGTTGTGGAGGTAGCCGTCGATGTTGTTGATGCTTAAAATATTGTGACCTTTTGAGAGGTTTCTGATGTCGAACATCGGATGTGGCGGGTTCTGGCTTCCGATGGAGTCGGTCGGATGAGGGAGGCTGAATCCTGCCGAGTCGATCATTTCCCATTCGTTTATGAAGTCGTCGAAATATTGGTGCTGGTAACGTGCGCCCCATTTCAGCGTGTAGGAGCCTTTTTTGTAAGCGCCTTTGTGGTCGATGTTGAAGACCTGGGAATAGAAGTCGTTGCGTGCGTGTTCGATGTATGTTCCTACACCTTGGTTTGAGATTACGTCTCCGCTTTGTTCGCTGCCTGGATTTGTTTCGAGCTGTCCGATCCAATATTGGCCTTGTATGTCGTAGTTTTCGGCTTCCACTGCGGAGTATGTGGATGCGATGAGTTTCAGGTTGAGGTCTTCGTTTGGGCTGTAGTTAAGGGTGAAAGCGCCGAGTCCGGTGCTGTAGTTGCTTGATTCTTTTCCGTCGAAGTATATTGTTATGCGATGTGCTGCCTGTACGTTACCGAAGTCAGTTTGCCGTGTTTCTGGTATCATAAGGTAGCTGTTTCTTGAGTAGTAGCCGAAGGCTGAAGCTTCCAAGCGGGGAGTTATTTTGTATGACAATGAGCCTTGGATGTCGGTGAAGTTAGGCTGATAAGTGCCTTTGGTCTCCATGTTTCCAAGGATGTATTTGTTGTTTTTGTAGCGAGCTCCTACCAGATAAGAGAGCTTGTTTTTGAATGTGGAGCCTTCTGCGTGAGCCTCAGCGCCGAGGAAACTCAATGATAATGAAGCTGCCGGAAGAATAGGTTTCTTGTATGTTATGTCGAGCGCCGATGAAAGCTTGTCGCCGTATTCCGCGGAGAAGCCGCCGGCCGAGAAGTCGATGTTGGAAACCAGACGCGGGTTTATGATACTCATGCCTTCCTGCTGTCCGGAACCTACCAGAAAAGGTTTGTAAACTTCTATCCCGTTGATGTATATGAGATTCTCGTCGAAGTTGCCGCCACGGACATTGTATTGTGAACTTAACTCGTTGGTGGACGAGACTCCAGGTAATGTCTTGACGAGGTCTTCCACACCGCCAGCGCTGCTGCTAGGTATCATCGCGATCTCTCTCGCATCAAGGCGGGTGATGGTGGCGGAATTAATCTGCCTGTCCGAAACTACTACGTCGGATAATGTGGTGGACATGAGTCGCAGGCAAACATCCACTTTGCGCTGCTCGCCGTTTTTTAAATCGATTTTTCTCGTCTCCTGCTGATAGCCTACGAAAGAAAAAACTACGTCCAAAAGAGTGTCGGCCGGAAGATGTAACTCGTACTGACCTCTCGTATTTGAAGTGACACCGTATGAAGTGCCTAAGACTGCGATGTTTACGAGCTCCAACGCATTGCCGTTGTCATCAGTAATCTTGCCGTAAATGAAATTGCTCTTTGTCTGCCCTGAAAGCAAAAGAGGAAACATTAATAATATCAATAATGTATATCTGAATTTCATTTAGAGGTATTTCTGATAATAACTGAAAAATCTTGATAAAATTGCTTGGAATCTTGAATTGTTTGGGTGGAAATTCCTAAAAAAAAAGTCGTCAAAAAAGACGACTTTTTTTTATGATGTTTTTTTTGAATTATTACCAACGATTGATATGACCTTCCATTGAAGCGTCCATGATTGCTTGGTAAACACCTTTCTTGTCAATTGTACGTAAACCGGCTGCTGAAACTTTCAACACTACCCATTCATCCCATTCTGGAACGTAGAAACGTTTGATTTGTAAATTAGGTTTGAAAGTTCTTTTTGTCTTTCTGTTTGAGTGAGAAACGCTATTACCGGTAATGACTTTTTTACCTGTGATTTGACAAATTTTTGACATGACTCTTAATATTTTATAGTTAAATTCTTCTCCTAAAAATTGAGGTGCAAAATAACGACATTTTTTTGAAATACGCAAGAGATTTGGAAAAAATTTTTTAAGTTAACAGACTGATGATTACTGACAAGTGACATTGAAGATTATGCCTTGTCTTGAATTTCATTTTTTTGAAACTTTTTTTGCAGGATTGTATTAATTAATGTGTAAGTTTTCTTAACTTTGCAAAAACGTTAGTTATGCAAAATATTCCAATGGTTGACCTTGTAGGTCAATATAATAAGATAAAGCCTGAAGTCGATGCGGCTATTCAGGAGATTTTATCGACGGCTGCTTTTATAAATGGCCCGTATGTTAAAAAATTTCAAGAGAATCTTCAGAAATATCTCAACGTAAAACATGTCATTCCTTGTGCTAACGGTACCGACGCTTTGCAAGTGGCGATGATGGCGCTTAACCTTGAACCTGGCGATGAGGTCATTACAACTACTTTCACATTTATCGCTACAGCCGAAGTCATAGCGCTTCTGCGTCTGAAACCTGTTCTCGTTGATATTGAAAAGGATTCCTATAATATTGATCCTCAGGCTGTAGAACGTGCCATAACTCCAAAGACAAAGGCTATAGTTCCAGTACATATTTTCGGTCAATGTGCCAATATGGAAGCTATCATGGACATAGCGCATCGTCATAATCTTTACGTGATAGAAGATAACGCTCAGGCGATAGGCGCTGATTATACTTTCAGTGACGGCAGCGTTAAGAAGTCGGGAACGATAGGAACGATAGGTTGCACTTCGTTTTTCCCGTCGAAGAATCTTGGCTGCTTCGGCGACGGCGGAGCTCTTTTCACTAACGACGATGAACTTGCGGAACAAATTCGCATCGTGGTAAATCACGGAATGAAGACACGTTATTATCACGATTATGTCGGTGTCAATTCACGCCTCGACTCGATACAGGCAGCTGTGCTCGACATAAAGCTGAAGCATCTCGATGAATATATCGCCGCCCGCCAATATGCAGCTGCTTATTACGATAAGGCGTTCTCCGCTACAGACAAAATCATAACTCCAAAGAAATCTGGTTTCACAACTCATGTCTATCATCAGTACGTGATGGTGCTTAATGGCGTAAACCGCGATAAACTTATGGAACATCTGCAATCGAAAGGCATATCTTGCGCTATATATTATCCTGTTCCTTTGCACGAGCAAAAGGCTTATCAAGATCCTCGCTACAAAAAAGGCGACTTCCCAATAAGCGAATATCTCTGCGAAAACGTCATCGCTCTCCCGATGCACACCGAATTCACAGACGAACAGCTTAACTACATAACAACAACGATTTTGGATTTTATCGGTTAATATTCAAATAATAAAAAAATGAAGATATTAGTCACAGGAGGTACCGGATATATTGGTTCTCACACAGTTGTCGAATTACAGAAGAAAGGCTTTGAGGTCATTATAGTAGATGCTTTGTTTAATTCACGCATCCAAGTCCTTGACGCGATAGAAAAAATCACAGGCATACGTCCGGAATTTGAATCTTTCGACTTGGCGAATCAAACTCTTACCGATGATTTCTTTGCTCGTCATGGTGATATAAAAGGCATAATTCATTTCGCCGCTCACAAAGCCGTAGGCGAATCGGTGGAACAGCCTATAAAATATTATCGTAACAATCTCGATTCTTTGATGAACATACTGGAGGCTATGAGCAAGTATAATGTGCCTAACCTGGTGTTTTCTTCATCGTGTACAGTCTATGGACAGCCTGACGCCGAGCATCTGCCTGTTTCTGAAAAAGCTCCTATCAAAAAGGCCGAAAGTCCTTACGGTAATACGAAGCAGATTGCAGAAGAAATCATATCGGAGTCTATAAATGCGTATAAGAATCTGAACGCCATAGCTCTTAGATATTTTAACCCTGTTGGTGCTCACGACAGCGCTCTCATTGGCGAGTTGCCTCTTGGCGTGCCGAACAACCTCATGCCGTATATAACACAGACAGCCTACGGAATAAGAGAATGCCTTAAAGTCTTTGGCAGCGATTATCAAACTCACGACGGAACTCCAATCCGCGACTATATTCATATCATGGATTTGGCAAAGGCTCATGTCGTGGCTGTTGAAAGAATGATAAATGAAAAGATGAAGAAACCTTTTGAAATATTTAATTTGGGAACAGGAACGGGATATTCTGTTCTGGACGTGATTCGTTCTTTTGAAAAGGTTTCCGGTGTTAAATTAAATTATGAAATCGTAGGAAGAAGAGCAGGCGACATCGAAAAAGTCTGGGCCGATCCAACATTCTCTAATGACGAGCTGGGCTGGAAAGCCGAACGTCAACTTGATGATATGACATTATCAGCCTGGAAATGGGAGAAAGCGTATAGAAAATAAAATTCTAGAACTCTAGAACTTTAGAATTTTAGGAGGGTAGGGATGATGTGTACATCGTCCCTATTGTTTTTTTACAGCATTACAGAATCTTCTAGGGTTCTAAAATTCTAAATAAAAAAATCCGATTCATTTCTGAACCGGATTTTTTGTTTTTATGTTCATGTGTATTAATAGAATAAGATGCTGTTGTCTTCAATCTTAACGTTGTCTTTAAGTGCTGAATATGCAGCGTTGTTAAGAATTTGGTTGTTGTATCTTGAACGTTGTTCTTTAACAATGCTTGAATAATCTGTTGTTGCACTTGCAGGAGTTTCTTTTGTCACTTTTACGACGAAGAGACCGTTGCCGCCAACGATTGGTTCTGAAACTTCACCTTCTTTCATGCCGATGACTGTACCGATGACTTTGTCTTCAACGCCGAAGTTACCGAAGCCGCGGCCTTCAAATGTAACGTTGTCAACAGTTGTCTTTTCACCTTTTAAGTTGTCGATCATCTTTTGATAGTCTGTGCCGTAAGCTTTTGCTTGTTCTGCTAACATAGCACCTTTCTTTTCTTTCTTGATGACGAATTCATAACGTTCAGCGATGTCTTCGTATGGAGTGTGACCTTCTTTCACAGCTTTTGTAAGAACAGCTACTACATACATATTGTCGAGGTCGAATATTGATGACATGTCACCGACTTGTGTATCTTCATCGAAAGCCCAACGAACTATCTGACGAGGGTTGTTGATACCTGTGATATAGTTTGTTGTTGTTCTTAAGCTTGGATAAGTACGTTTGTTAAGTCCTTGTTCTTCTACAGCTTTATTGAAAGCTTCAGCTGTTTTGTTTTCTGTAACGAATCTGTTAGCTTCTGCGAATACGTTTTGGTATGTTGCAGAACTTGGAGTGATTTCGTGAGCCAATACAGCGATGCGTGCCATTGGAGCAGCTTCGTTACGGTCTGTAACTTTTATGATATGGTAACCGAAAGGAGTTTCTACCATGCCGACAGTGCCGACTTTGTTATCTTGAACGAATTCGTTGAATGCATAAACCATCATGCCGTCTGTGAACCATCCGAGGTCGCCGTTGTTTGTTTGAGCGCTTGGGTCGTCTGATAATGATTTAGCAAGTGTTTCAATTTTGGAATTATCTTTTTTAACTACGTTGAAGATACTGTCAGCTAAAGCTTTAGCTTCTTCTTTTGTACGAGTTTCGCTGCTGCGTAATGCATTTGCGTAGCTTACCAAAATATGTGATGCCATCAATGAGTCTGAACGGTTTTCCATTGCCACGACTTTAGCGATGTTGTAGTAACCTTCGTTTTCGTAAGGGCCATAAACGAAACCGACACCGTTGTTTTGGTCGAAGATAGCTGCTTCGAGTTCAGCAGGAACGTCTTTTCTTGATTTCCAAGTGCTGTCGTATTGGATGTCTGAGTTAGCGTTTACGAAATTAGCAGCGTTGTCTATTTCAGCGAAGTCTTTTTTAAGATCGATGACATAATTTTTTGAATATTCGATGTCTGCTTTTGAAGGTTTGATGTCGAATATCACATAGTCGATGCTGCGAGTAGCGTCTGTTTGATATTTGTTTTTGTTGCTTTCGTAGAAAGCTTTGCTGTCAGCGTCGCTAACGACAACTGTAGAGTCAGCCACTGTGTTGTAACGGACTGCATAAACTTCAGCTGAAGTCTTGTCGTTCTTGTCTGCATAGAGACGAGCTGCTATTTTGTTAGGAAGGTAGAAACCTTTTTTCAAAAGTGTTTCGTATTTTGTGTTCAATCTGTCTTCTTTGATAGCGCGTTCAAAGTTGAGCCAGTTTGTCTTCATCTCTGGAGAGAGTGTTTGGAAATCTCTGATGTATGTAGTGATGAGATCTCTGTTGAGGCTTCCGTCAGGATTTGTGAAGCTTTGAACGACATACTGATTAGGTTTTTCGCCTAAGAATTGGTCGAATAATTCATCGCCTGAAACAACGAGACCGAGGTCTTTATATTCGTCTTTCATAATGATGTCTCTGACCATTTGTTCCAATGTGTTAGCATGGATTGTGTAGTTGTCTTCTGTGCTTAATGAACCGCCATTTTGTGCTTTCACATTTTCAAGATTCATGTTGACCAAATTGCTATAATCTTGGTAAGAGATCTTTTCTTTGCCAACAATAGCTACATCCGTTGTATTTCTGCTGTTACAACTCTTGAAAAGGTCACCAGAAATAAAAGCGAAAAGCGCAATACCCACGACTGCTACTAACAAACCATAATGCTTTCTAATTTTTCCAATTGCTGCCATAATTCTATGATATTATTTAGTTTATTTATTTTAATTATCCTAATTTAATAAGTGTGCAAATTTACAAAACCATTCAATACAATTGACATTTTTATGAAAAAAATAATCAATGGCTATAAATATGTTGCTACGCTGCATAACTTATTGATTATTCTTAATTTCCACTTCTTCAAGCTTGGTATCGGTCGCTTTGATTATTTTAAAAATGTAATTTCCGATTGTAATTTCTTCTCCTATTTGCGGAATACTTTCATGGTAGTGAATGATATATCCGGCCAATGTCTCGTAATCGTCGGATTCGGGAAAATTGAATTTGTAATTTTTGTTAAGATAGTCTATCTCCAATCTTGCGGAAAAGATGTAATCGTCTGTGTTGATGGCTTTTTCTACTGAATCTTCTTCGTCGAATTCGTCTTCTATTTCACCGAATATTTCTTCTATCAGATCTTCCATGCTTATGATTCCCGACGTGCCGCCGAATTCGTCAACAACAACAGCTATACTTTGATGTTTTTTTGACAGTATTTTCAGCAGTTCTTGCGCCGAATATGTCTCTGGATAAAACTGTATCGGACGAACCTTTAACCTTATGTCGGTAGTTTTTGTAAGTACGTCATTTATATGTATATATCCTATGATATTATCGATATTGTTTTCATATACAAGCAGTTTTGAATGCTTTGTCTCTTCAAATACGGCCTTCACTTCTTCGATTGTATTTTCTATGTCAATAGCTTGAATCTCGGTGCGAGGTACCATGCATTCTCTCAGTTTGACATTATGAAAATCAATGGCGTTTTGGAATAATTCTATTCCTTGCTGAATGTCTTCGTTGTCTTCATCAGGATTTGCGTATTCTTTCAGATAGTCGTTCAAATCGACGGTGTTGAGTTTGTAGTCTTCATGTGGGATGTCAACGCGAAGTATGTATTTTATCACCAATTCTGAAATGCTAATAAATATTAAGATGATAGGGTAGAGCGTTATGAACAGAATCATCGCTGGCAATGCGAATATCGTCATGCTTTTGTTAGGGTTGATGCCGAATATTATTTTTGGCAGAAACTCTCCGGTGATGAGTACCAATAATGTTGATAATACTGTCTGGCACAACAGGATGGTGAAGTCGTTTGTCAATACTTCCGGTAATATGTTTATTACAAAAGGTTCTAATATTCTTGCGATTGCGATACCGTAGATGACGTTAGCTATGTTGTTGCACAACAATAAACAACCTATGAATTGGGATTGGTTCTTAAAGAATTTGTTGATGATTTTAGCCGGGAATTTGTTTTTCTTCAAATCCAGTTCCAGCTGTAATCTGTTGCTGCTCAGAAATGCTATTTCCATTCCCGAGAACATGGCAGATGCGAATAGAGAAAATATTACTATGTATATATCGCTCATTTTCAGTGTTGTTTATTCTTCATCTTCGATTTCGAGTGTGGCTCTCATGCCGTGAATGACTCTTTGAGAGAAGTCTTCGTTTGCATTGAGACTGTCGCCGTAAATGACTTTGTCGGGACTTGTTATCCTGACGAAGTTTCTTGTGTATATTTTTTTTATCTTTTGATTCCAGTATAAAGTTTCCGTGAATAAGGTTTCTTTTGTCTCAAGGTTTTCTACCACGACGCTGTCTTTCGCGAACAGCAGTTCTTGCTTCTCATATTTTATTCCGTAGTCGCCTCTGATTTTCGATGTCGGCACGCTGTCTTTTTCATAAAGGTAAGCGATGAATCCTTTCGGAAATTCTAATATCGCGCTGTCACCTTCCTTGCTGTGCATCACGGGTGCCATCAATCTGGCTTGTACGAATCCGGAATCGCTTCTCGTGAAAGTGACATTATACGCCAACACTCCGTTAATTGTGTCGGTGTCTATAAATTCCTTGACTTTATCCAAGGAGTTTCTACAAGAAAACAACATCATAACCATATTGGCTATGATGTTGATTCCTATGAATATTTTCAAATTTTTTTTCAAAGTTCTTAGTTCAAAGTTCTTAGTCTTATTCAGCCTTTGCTGCTCTGACTTTTGTTTTTTCGTTAATCCAGCAGTTTTCTAATGAGAATTCCTGACCTTCTTCGTAACCGTTGAAGAAAATGCTTTCCATTGTCGGGAAGTAATGAACGTAAGCGTTGATGAGTTCATTGGCTTTAGCTGCTACTGATGGATCGATGGATTTTGCTTTTTCAAATTGGTCAACAGCTGCCCAGAATGCGGTTTTTGATAAGAAATCACCGCTGCCACAGTCTTTTGCGCTGGCTGCATACAATTGTCCGATGATGATGAATGGCTCACCGTCTGTTTTGTCCAATTCGTATGCTTTTCTTGCGTAAGAACGGCCTTGTTCATAATTTTTCTCCATGTTCATAATTTGAGCGAGGTAGATGTATGATTGGTGTGCCCAGTCTGTGTTAGAGCTCTTTGTTGCTTCAAAGAGATATTTTTTTGCTTGGTTATAGTCTTTATCAGAGAGATATTTCTTGCCGATTAAGTAAGCTGACTCTGGTGAAGGGTTGATTTTGTGTAAGTTGACGGCTACTGAAAGGTATAATTGTGAATCGTCGCATTTTCTCTTTTCTAATGTCTCAGCGATCTTTGTCAACAATTCAACGTCGTTAGGATTAGCGTCGAATTTAGGTTGGTAGATGCGTACCAAATCTTCGCAGTTAGCGTATGGTTGAACAGCGACATCGAGGTTAGCTTTTGTAGCGTTGAAGTTGTTGAGAAGCTTCTCGTTAGCCATTTCGGTGTTGACTTGGATATTATAATCAACTATTTCCATGAGGCGGCCGTATTCTTCTAAGATTGTGCTTTCTTCCAACTTGCCGTTTTTAACCATTGTTATGACGATTGGGAAATAAGTGTCGATGAATGCGTAGTTGCTGTTATTTCCATCTAAATCAATAGCTTGCTTGAGAGCGTTGTAAGCTTCTTCGTAACGATGTGGAGCCCATGTGTAGATGTCGATACCTTTACGGCCCATGATGTTACCAATTTGTGAACCGTTTTTTCCGTTCGGGAAATATTGAGCTCTCTTGTCGTAAATCATAACTAGAGTGTCAACGTATTTGTCTCTTAATTCAACGTCTTTTGTTGGTCTGATGAAAGCGTATGTCATAATAGTGACACCGTCAAGATATGTGTTCTGTCTTAAATCAGGACAGTTCTGGAAAACGTTTCTCCAAGATGTAATCATCTGTGGGTTAATGTTGTTAGGATTATACTTTGCTTGTTTCCAGTGACCGATATATTCACGGTATAATGAATAATCAGTTTCACAATCTTGTGCTTGTGTCGTGACATTTCCTAAAAGGAAAAATGTTAAGCTTAATAGTAAAAATCTTCTAATTTTCATTTTGACTTTAATATTTTTTATGATTTGTTAAATTCACAATACTTTACTTCGTTATTACTGATACCTTTTCTTGACGAACCATCTGTCGTAGATTGACATGCTTACAGATATGTTGAAGTAGGTTTCTTTTACGAGATTGTTCTTCATGGTTCCCATCGATCCTAATTCTATCGCAACGTTAAAAGATGTTAAGGAACGTGGTACAGGCAATCCCAGGCCTAGAGTCAAGCCGTATTTGTTTATAGACTTTCCGTAAATGTTATAGTATGTCTGGTCGAAATGGAAGCCTGCACGATAAGTTATTTTTCTGTAATATTTTGATATAGAGGTTGATTCGGGTTTGTAAGAACCTCCGACAGCCAAATTCCAGGAATTTTGTAAAGAATCGTTAACGCCGTTCATTGTAAATCCTTTCCATCTTGTCCAATTGAAATCGGCTCCGAAAATCCAGCCGTCGCCTTTGTCGAATTTGACGCCAAGGCCGAAACCGCCAGGAATATTTACGTTTATGTCTTCATTTTCGATGTATTTCAAAGTGTCAATAGGTGATTCGACATGATTATCAAATCCTTTGAACATATTTCTGATAAAAATGTCTCTTTTTGAAGCTATTTTTGTGCCTTGTGAATATGTGAGACCGACAGTGATGTCGTATTCCTCGATTGGTAATTTGTAAATTACACCGTAATCTAATTTGAAATCGTTGATTCTCATTTCAATAGAACGTTTTCCGTTGAGGAAATAAGTGGAATCAGGATAATAGATTGATGTATTGTCGAATAATGTTCCGAAGATGTAAGATACTGTAACACCGACAGATAAGTCTTTGTTTATTTTGATGCCGTTGGCGAAGAAGAATTTGTTCAGTCCGCCTTCACCTTGAAAGGCTATATTGTATCTTCCGAGATCGTTATGTTCTGTTATCACGTTGTATTCTCTGTTGGTGTAAGGCATTATGCCTAAGCCGATTTTCCATCTTTTTGTTGCGCTCAAACCTATGCTGGCGTAGTCGAAAGATGCGTTTGAACCTTTTTCTGTTAAATTACTTGTCGAAAAAGATGCTGATTTGATGTAAAATCCTGCGTCAAAAAGAAATGAAAGAGAGTCGATGCTGGCGTAAGATGCTGGATTAGTTGGGTTTAAGAGACAATGGTCGCTCATCGCATTTGCGATGCCACCCATTCCTTTTAACATGGTGCTCGGAGTTCCTGTGTAAATGTCGCCTAATCCAAAACGGGAATATGGCGTACTTAAATCAGACTGAGCGAAAGCGTTTGCGTTAATCATAAAAATGACTAAGCCTAATACAATATATTTTATGTTTTTATATTTCATTGATAATTAAGAATATATCTTAAACCGTTAAATGTAAAATTTGAGTTTGCAAATATGCAATTTTTTAACTGATTTTCAAAGAAAATATTGTCTCCACCTATAATAAAAACATTTAACATTTCATAAATGTTTGAATATCTTTTGATAAATCCTTCTATTTCATAAGAAATGCCTAGCAAAACTCCTGATTTTAAGCATTCTTCTGTGGAATTGCAAATGATATTTGTTTCTGAAGTTTTGTGGTACTGAGAATCTGAAACTCCAAGATTGATAAGTGGCAACTTTTCTGTATGGTCGTTCATCGCTTTGAACCTCAGGTTTATCCCAGGGCTGATCGGACCGCCGTAATAAATGTTGTCTGACGTTATGATGTCGTATGTTATGCAAGTTCCGATGTCGATTACGAGATTATTTTGGTTCGGTTTTTCTGCCATCGCAGCAGCTGCTGCGACTAATCTGTCACTGCCGATTTGTTTTTTGTCGTATTTTATGTCAAAAGGAAGTGGAGTCTCGCCGGAAAGTGTCAGAATTTCCATATTTCCCAATTGTTCTTGACATTCTCTGATTTTGCCTCCGACAGATGATATGATACACCTTTTTATACCTGGAATGTTTTTTGTAAGTTCTTTTAAATCATTGCTATATGGATTAAATACAGAACTCTTTATTATGTTGTTCCCGTCGAATACAGCATATTTAGCTCTTGTATTTCCAATGTCAATAGTTAAAATCAAACTCATCGTATTTTTTTGCAAATATACTGATAATGAATGAATAAAAAATAATTTTAAAAAAAAATAATTTTTTTTGTTGGAATATTAAAAAAAAGTCGTACCTTTGCAATCGCAAAACAACGGAGGTACCATAGCTCAGTTGGTAGAGCAATGGACTGAAAATCCATGTGTCGCTAGTTCGAATCTCGCTGGTACCACGTAAAAACGCTAATCGAAAGGTTAGCGTTTTTTTTATTCTTCACGAAGAAACGTTTCTTCGCTAGTAAGATTCGTATATGAAAAAAGACGCGGCATAATTCACCGCGTCTTTTCGATATTCTAAATTTCTGAGATTTTATTAGAAGTTAATCCAAAATCTTTCCCAGAAACTGTGTTCCATTTCTTTCCATGTCTGAGCTGTTGCGGCTTCAAAGTCGGCTGTGTATCTGTTGAGCAGCTTTTGTGCCTCTTCTTTTTTGCCATCTTCCAATAAAGCCATCACTTCTTTTTCAAGAGCAGGAATTTCTTTCATGGCTTTCTCTTCATATCTCAAAACGTTGTCAATCATGGTTTTCTTGGTGTTGCCCCATTGAATCTGAGCTAATTTGTTGGCTTTGCGGTAACGCCACAAAATTGTTTCTTCGTTGAAATTGCCATGACCGCATTCGTTAAAGCAGCTTGGTAATTTCGTTGAACCGGTGAAGATTGGGATTCTCGGGCTTTGTCCAGGGTTTTCTACTGCGTACCAGCAGATTCCGCCGATTTCGTTAGGCATCCAGTTCCTTAATTGTGCCACGAATGAGTAAGAGCACCAAGAGACTGATACAGTACGTTGAAACTCAACGGTATTAGGAGCGATCATGTTGTATGTGGCGATGTCGCTGCTGCCCATCCAAGGGTTTGCGAGAGGACTTACTATAGTGTCGCCGTTTCTGTTGACAGTCTTTATGTTACGAGTCATATCCAATTCAGTACCTTCGTAAGTGCTTCTAAGAAGTTCCATCACTTTGCGAGCATCGACTTTTTCATCAGGTTCTACTGAGAAAGGAAGGTCTTCGGCGTCCATGCTGAGATTTAATGATGGTGCTAAAGCGTTGAGTATGAACCATTCGCGTTCACGGAAGTTTTTACCGTTGGAGTAGTCGTTGCCGAAAGCTTTATACCATATAAATTCGCTTTCACCGTCCCATAAACCATGTTTTTTAGCGACTTTCTCTATGTTATCTGAGCATAAGAAGTTATCAGGATCGTTTCTGTTGATGTATTTGATTCTAGGGATGTTAGCAGAGACGCTGACTTCGCCGTCAGGGACTCTTTGAGCTGCCCAGATCGCACCTTTTTTCTTTTTACCTTCGCCCATGATTTCGAAGCACCAAACTTCGTTAGGGTCGGCTATAGTCAAGCATTCGCCGCCGTCGCCGTATCCATATTCTTTTACGAGTTCTGCGATGAGTTTGATGGCGTCTCTTGCGTTGTCGCAGCGTTGAAGTACAATGCGTTCCAATTCTTCGATCATAAACAGACCTTCTGGATTGACGAGAGTGTCAGGGCCTGAGAAAGTGGTCTCTCCGATAGCCAACTGCTTCTCGTTCAAACAAGGATAGGCAGTGTTGAGGTATGCGTAGGTGTAAGGCGCTTGCGGAATTTCGCCAGCTAATTCAAGACCTTCGCTGTCGTATGGATTTCTTGTGTTCATGCTGCCTCGGTAGATTTTTTGAGTAGCGCCTTTTTCGTGTTCTTGCGCTTTTTCCCAGCGTGCCCATGTGCGATACCAGCTGTCGCAGGTGTGCGATGTCATAACAGAACCGTCGGCAGATGCGCTTTTGCCAACCATGATACTAGTGCAACTTGCGCCTTCAAAATCTTGAACATCATATTCTTGAGCATTGATGTTAAAAGATAATAAGAAAAATGCTAATGATACTAATAACGATACTTTTTTCATATTTGTTAATTTATTTAAAGAAACTGAAATTTACTTTTCCATATCTACGTTGCTCTACAAAACGTGGATGTTCCTTAAAATCGATGAATTTGTTGTGTTCAACGACCAACATTCCGTCTTCTTTGAGCAAATTGTTTTCGAAAATTAAGTTGACCAACAAATCATAATGTTGGCTGTCGTACGGAGGGTCGGCGAAGATTAGGTCGTATTTCATCTTGTGCATCGGAATGAAACGAAACACGTCGGAACGTATCGCAAGAAGTTCTTCCATGTTAAGTTTTGTGGCTGTCTCGCGGATAAACTTGATGCAGTTGTTGTTTTCATCGACAGCTGTGACTCTAGGGCAGCCTCTTGATACTAGTTCGTATGAAATATTGCCTGTTCCCGCAAAAAGGTCTAATGCAATAATATCTTCAAAATCAACGTGGTTCTCCAAAATATTGAACAGGCTTTCCTTAGCCATATCGGTTGTTGGACGAACCGGCAGATTGCTCGGAGCGGTGATTTGTCGTCTCTGGTGTTTTCCTCTTATTATTCGCATGATATGAAACTATATAAGGTGTAATAATAGTAATAAGGTACTGAATTCAATTCGCTTATGTAATTGAAATCGTTATCTCTGTTAAAAAATCTTATGTTTCTGATATAACGTGAACATAATTCCGTAATCGGCGATTTATCTTCTATGAATCCCATGAAATACAACGGGATGCTCTCGTTATCAATGTTAAGTTGATCGAATGTGAATAGGATGAAGTAAAGAAAATCTTCTTTAGTGTTGAAGTTGAAATAATTATGAAAGATTAGTTTGTCATTGTTAAGGATTATTAACTCGTATGAATTATTTTTAACATTGACGAAAGCTCTCGTTTCTGAATTTCTGTTCGAGAATTCTTTTATCAACTTCTTGACAAGTATGCTTGAACTGTGAAAAATATTAACGTTTCCGCCCAGGAAATCAAGATTTTCGTTTGACGAATAAACGTTTACCATATCATATTCTGGTATGGAATCTGTCATTACATTTGAGTTGTTATTAATATTTAACAATGACAGATAATTTTCCTTTATTTCTTCTTGAAAATATTCTTTTGGAACGAAAGTGTTTGTGTTGTTATCTATAAGGATATTAACATTTTTAAAGTCTTCCAGTTTCCAGGATTCTTTTTCCTGAAGTTCCAAAAGTAAAGTTTTGAGAGAGAGGCCTTTCTCTGATAATTGATAATGTTTCAGGGCTACGAATTTTTGAGCAGCTGCATCGAACACGACAAAAGAAAGACCATCCAAATAATATTGGATGGTCACGATATAATTATCTGTATTCTTGCTGTTTAAATTAATAGACTCCTGGATATATGGATATAAGTAGGAAGTCATATTAAATATTAAAGATTTTCCCAGTTACCGTCAATTGAAGGTTCTGTCATTGAACCGACTTTCATGCCAGGATATTTGTTAACTTGTTCGCGTTGAGCGGCTTCGTTTCTGATTCTTTGGTCGTCGAGTCCATTCAAGTATGTCTTGTAATGAGCTTTAGCTTCAAATACAGGAACGTTCATACCACCGCGGACGATGTAGCCAGCTTGGATTTCAAATTCTTGTTGTGGCTCTGAGAAAGGAATATAACGCAATGATTCTACGTTGAAATTAGGTCTCTTGCCGAACAATGAATCCAAAACTCTGATGTAACCGACAGTGTCGTTGATGGTTTTCGTAAATGTTGTATCGTTTGGATCTGGAACGATGTTAACAACAGGAAGTTCACCGACTTTAATGAATTCGATCAATGTGTCGAAATTGGCTGTATATCTGTTATAATTTTCTTTGAACAAACCTTGTGTGCTTCTGATGTCTTTAAGGTTTTGAACAACTTTCAATTCACGTTCTGTTTTGGTATTTTGGAAGATAACAGGTTGGCTGATGCTGTCATAGATTAAGTAAGCCAATAAAACCGCTACAAGAGCTAATGCAATGTTGATAATTGTTAAATTTTTATTCATGATAAATTCTATTTTTTCGATTCGCAAATTTACTGTTTTTTTAGAAAAGAACAATTACTTTTTTCATTTTTTTTTATTTACCGTAACAAGCCACATCAAAACCGAGTTGTCGTAAAGGTTCGGCTATTTGTTCCAATTCTTCCAGGCTTATTTTTTCGAGATTTTTCTCTGGAGTTTCTCTGTCGATGGCGTAAATCATTGTCTTCTTTGGATTTATTTTTTTGATATGTTCCATCCAAAGTGAGATTTCTTTTTCTGTCGTGTTGTCGATTTTGACGCCGTTATGTTCGCCTCTCAGAAAACAAGTCTGGATTGTAAGGTTTCCTTTGAATTCTTGAAGTATGTTAATATAATTTTCTAAATCTAAATTAACATTTGGTTTGTTGATGGCTTTGATTGTTTCGTAAGTGCCGCCGTCAATCTTGATGATGTTATTGTCTGTCTTTGAAATCGCGTTGAAGATTTCTTTTTTATGCAGCATTGTGCCGTTTGTAAGTACGCTTATTTTTGCGTTAGGGATATATAAGTCTCTGAGTCGTAAAGTGATGTCTATTATTTCGACGAAGTCAGGGTGTAATGTAGGTTCGCCGTTGCCGGAGAATGTGATGCTGTCTGGTTCATCGGCGGTGCCTTTTAATTCTTGCAGACGTTTCTCCAAAGTCTGTTCAAAGACATCTTTTCTGGGTATTCCGCTGTTTTCTTTATTTTCAGGATTCCATCCGCATTCGCAGTAGATGCAGTCGAAAGAACATATTTTTCCGATTTCTGGCATCAGGTTTATTCCCAATGATTTTCCCAGACGGCGGCTTTTTATCGGTCCGAAAACTAATGTTTCAAATAATGGTGTCATCGTGTTTAATTTTTGCAAACTTACGCAAAATTTTGTGTAAGTTTGCAAAAAAAATAAGATATGACTTACGAACAAATTCTTGCTGATATAAAAAAGAGAGTTTTTTATCCGATTTATTTTCTGATGGGCGAGGAACCTTTCTTTATCGATACCATCAGTGATGAGTTGGAGAATAATATTCTTGATGAAGCAGAACGTTCTTTTAATCAGGTTGTTATGTATGGAGGTGACGTCACCGCCAAAGATATAATGTCGCAGGCTCGCGCTTTTCCGATGATGGGCGAATATCTTGTGGTGATAGTCAAAGAAGCTCAGAATGTTAAAGATATTGAGAGCCTTTCTGATTATCTCGACAAACTTCCGCCTACGACTATCCTGGTTTTCAATTATAAATACAAGAAGTTGGACAAGCGTCGTGCTTTGGCGAAATATATCGACAAAAAAGGTGTCTTGTTTGAGTCGAAAAAATTGTACGACAGTAATATTCCTGAATGGATAGTGAAATATCTTTCTACAAAGAAGTACAACATTACGCCTAAAGCCGCTCAGATGCTGGCTGATTTTCTTGGCAACGACTTGCATAAAGTCAGAAATGAACTCGAGAAACTGATGGTCGCTGTCCCTCCGACAAAACGTATCGATGATGTTGACGTGGAATACAATGTCGGTATCTCAAAAGATTTTAACATTTTTGAATTGCAGAAAGCTATCGGCTCAAAGGATTTTCTCAAGGCGAATCAGATTATAAATTATTTTGGAGATAATTCGAAAGATAATCCTATCTTTATGACGATTGTCGTGCTTTATGGCTATTATACCAAATTGTTAAAATTGCATTACTCTAAGGATAGAAACAAAAATACATTGGCTACGATGCTGGGCGTTAATCCTTTTTTTGTTAATGATTATTTAGAAGCCGCTCGTAATTATTCATGGATCGATTGCATGAGCTGCATTGAGGTGCTTCGCGAATATGACCTTAAATCGAAAGGTTATAACAGCGGCTCTGATACCACACAGAAGGAATTGTATCGTGAGATGCTTTATAAATTAATGAACGCGACATCCTAAAATTCATAATTTCAAACTTGAAGAAACAGATAAAAAAACTCAGAACCTAGATAAGATTCTGAGTTTTAAAGTTATGGTAATTTCTAATTATTCTTTAACAATTCTTTTTACAAAGTCGCCGTTTTCCGTTCTCACTTTTACGAAATAGACGCCGCAGTTCAAATCAGAAACATTCAATTGTACATTGTTCATCGTACATTGTACATTGTGAACCATGACACCTGTAACATTATAAATCGTTACTTCTTCAATGTTTGATTCTGCTTCGATGATGATATTCTCTTTTGCAGGGTTAGGATAAATTCCCATCGATTCGATGTTTTCATCCAGACCTTCAGTGTCGATAGATCTTATGTCGTAATTTTTCCAAGGGCTTGTTGATTTGTATAAATCCACTGAACTTGAAGGGACTCTGATGATGATGTCTTCCGGAACTTCAACGAAAATTTTGTTGCATGTTGGAGGTGTTGCGGCGAGGCATCTCATGAGTTTCATGCTAATACAACGGCTGAATGCGTAGTCGCCGATTGTAGTGACGCTTTCTGGTATTTCTATTTCAGTCAGGCTGGTGCAATCTTTGAAAGCGAGAGTTCCGATGCTTGTGACGCCGCTAGGAATAACAACGCTCTTTAATTCAGTACAGTTCTGGAACACAGCAGGGTTGATTTTGGTGATTCCGCTTGGAATGACGACTTCTGTTATAGGACAGCCGTAGAAAGCTTTGTCGCCGATATGTGTCACACTTTCAGGTATCGCTATTTCTGTGGCGAGATTGCAATAGTAGAAAGCTTCGTTATTGATGGTTCTCAAAGTGTTAGGTAACTCGAATTTCTTTACTGAATAACAATAAGAGAAAGCTTTGTAAGCTAAAGATGTGACGCTGTAGTCAACGCTTCCCATTGTTATTGTTTCTGGAATTGTGATTACGTCGATGGCTGTCTCTGATGTTAAGCTTGAACAAGCTACGGTGCATTCGGCTGGCGAGACGCTCGTGATTGTATATTGCAAGTCATAGCCGTTGTGAGAAACCACGGTGAAATTTCCGATATTCTGAGCGCTCAGACTCAAAACGGAAACGATCATTGTCAATAAAAGTAAAAATCTTTTCATAATACTTATTTTAATTATTAAACTTCAAAATCTCAGAATCTCAAACTTCATTATCTCAAATTTATGAGTTTTTGAGTTTTTGAAATTCTGAGATTCTAAAAATTATTCTGCATAAATCTTTTCAATCAAGTCGGCGTAGTTCTGCATGATTTTACTGCGTCGTGGTTTCAGGCTTGCGGTCATTTCTCCTGATTCGATGGTCCATTCTTTGGCGATGAGTTCAAATTTCTTCACTTGTTCGTAATCGCCCAAAGTAGCGTTATATTTATCGATTTCTTTGCGATAACGCATAACGACATCTTTATTCTGGATCATCTCTTCGTCAGTGGTGTAAGGGATTCCTTTTATGTTGCACCATGACTTGAGATATTCGAAGTTAGGGTAGATGAGTGCTGCTGCGAATTTCTGGCCTTCGCCTATGACTAACATCTCGCCGATGAAAGGTGACTCTTTGATTCTGTTTTCGATAAGGACAGGGCTGACGTATTTTCCCATCGAAGTCTTGAAGATTTCTTTGATACGACCTGTTATTTTAAGGAGACCGTCTTCGTCGAAGCAGCCTTTGTCGCCTGTGTGGAAGTAGCCGTTTTCGTCGATGACTTCTCTTGTCTTTTCTTCGTCTTTGTAGTAACCGAGCATGACGTTAGGTCCTTTGATGAGGATTTCGCCGTTTTCAGCTATCACTACTTCTTGGTTATCCATTACGACACCGACAGTTCCGGCTTTCAACTTGCCTAATGTCAAGCTGTTTGTCGCAATAACAGGCGACGTCTCTGTCAGGCCGTAGCCTTCTGAAAGTTGGATTCCTATCGCTGTGAATATCTTGACGAGACGAGGTTGTATAGCAGCGCCTCCCGAGATGATGAGCTTTAATTTGTTGCCGAATACTTCTCTCCATTTTGTGAAGACGAGCTTGTCGGCGATCTTTAGTTTTTGGAGATAGAACCATCCGTTATGTTGTTTTGTCTCGTCGTAACGTTCGGCGAGATTCAAGGCCCAGAAGAAGATGGCTTTCTTGATGCCTTTAAGTTTTTGGCCTTTACGGACAATTGTGTGATATACTTTTTCTATCAGACGAGGGACTGAAGAGAAATGCTGCGGTTTTATCTCAGCCATAGTGTCGATGATAGCTCCGAGGTTATCTACGTAATATGTGCTGCAACCTAAATAGATGTGGCAATATTGAACGGCTCTTTCGTAGATGTGAGAGAGTGGAAGATAACTTATCGCATCGTGATTTTCGTTGATAGGGTAGAGCGGACAGAGATACTCGACTATCGACAAGATGTTGCGATGTGTGAGCATCACGCCTTTAGGCGTTCCCATTGTTCCAGAAGTGTAGATGATTGTCGCCACGTCTTCTGTCTTGACTTCAGCTTTTCTCGCTTCTAATGCGTTGTCGTCTTTGCTTTCATTGCCAAGTTCCATGAGTTCTTGCAGCGACTTCATGCCTTCGGAAGGTCTGATGAGATAAACGTCTTTTATAGAAGGTGTCGAAGTGATGATGTCCGACACCTTATTATATAAGTGCTTATTTGTGACGAAAACTATGTTCGCTTCTGAATGATTGAAGATATATTCATAATCGGCGTGGCTGATGGTTGGATAAATCGGGATGCAGATGGCACCGACTTGCTGAATTGCCATGTCTATCATATTCCATTCTGGAGCGTTGGTAGCGATCAAGGCGATGCGGTCGCCCTTTTTCACACCTAATTTCAAAAGTCCATGACTGATGGCGTTAGTCATCTCATAGAACTTTTGTCCGTTATATTTTACCCATTGGCGATCGACTTTTCCAGCGAAGAGACAGTCTTTGTAACCATATTTCTCAACGAAACGTGGTACGAGATCGAACAGTCTCGGTGGTACGTCAGGTCTGCCTTGGATGCCTAGTTTCTCAGATTTATTCATCATTTGTTATTTTTAATCCAATTGTATGCGTTGACGAAAGCTTCGATCCAAGGAGCGACTTCGTCGTTTGTTCTGTTTTCAGGATAATATGGCCATTGCCATGGTAAGAATGCGCGTTCGATATGAGGCATCATCGCCAAGTGACGGCCGTCGTTAGAACAGATAGCTGCTACGTTCCAGTCGCTGCCATTAGGGTTGGCAGGATATTCGCCATAGCTGTAACTCATTGCGATGTTATATTTATCCTTGTAATATGGGAAGTTGAACTTGCCTTCGCCGTGAGCGATCCAAACACCGAGACGACGTCCTTCTAATGACGACAACATGATGCTGTTGCTGTGGTTGACATCGACATTGATGAAGTTAGACTCGAATTTATGGGAGTTGTTATGTAACATTACAGGATGTTCTTCATGCTCTGGATAGACAAGTTTCAGCGCTGTCATAAGTTGGCAACCGTTACATACGCCGAGGCTCAATGTGTCTTTACGGGCGTAGAAATTCTCGATAGCTGTACGTGCCTTGTCGTTATATAACAATGCGCCAGCCCAGCCTTTTGCAGAACCGCAGACGTCTGAGTTGGAGAAGCCGCCGACGAATACTATCATGTTAACGTCGCTGAGGTCTTCTCTGCCGCTTGTCAAGTCGGTGGTGTGAACGTCTTTCACATCGAAGCCTGCGAGATATAAGGCGTAAGCCATTTCGCGATCACCGTTGACACCTTTCTCTCTGATGATGGCAGCCTTGATGCCTGATGGCTCTCTTCTGTGCATGTCGATGCCTAAGTCGGCAGCTTTGCCTGTGAACTTAGAACTGAAGTCGTAACGTAAGTCTTGTTTCTTATAGTTTTCAAAACGTTGGGTAGCGTAAACTTCGCCGCTTTGTTTCTTGTCTAACATGTAAGAACTCTTATACCATACGTCGCGTAAAGCATCGATGTCTAAGTTATATGTCTCGTTATCTTTTGTCAAAGTAATCTCACGTTTTTCTTGTGGCTTACCAATAACAACGAAGTTGATGTTATTGTTTGAAAGGATTTCTTTCGCCTTAGCGTCTTTGATTTGGAGAACGACAGCTGGTTGTTCGCTGAACGCTACAGAGATAAGGTCGTTGCCGCTGAACGCTGAGAGGTCGATGTTGAGACCGCCTTCGCAGTTTGCGAATGTCATTTCTAATAATGTAGTGATCAAACCGCCCGCTGATACGTCGTGACCTGCCACGATGAGACCTTCTTCGATGAGCTTCTGAATTGTGTTGAAGCAGTTCTTGAAATATGCTGTGTCTTTAACGTCTGGAGTGTTGTTGCCGATTTTGTCTAAGACTTGTGCCAAACTGCTGCCTCCGAGTTGGAAGTCGCCTTTTGAGAAGTCGATGTAAAGCATTTCTGTAGCGTCGTCTGTAGATGCAACAGGTTTCACTGTCTTACGGACATCTGAAACTTCGCCTACTGCTGTCACGATGACTGTGCCAGGAGACATCACTTTTTGTCCGTTAGGATATTTCTGTGTCATTGACAATGAGTCTTTACCTGTTGGAACGTTGATGCCTAAGTCGATGCAGAAGTCGCTCAATGCTTTCACTGCTTTATAGAGACGTGCATTTTCGCCTTCGTTCTTAGCTGGCCACATC
Organism: Bacteroidales bacterium; assembly: GCA_045615285.1. GTDB lineage: Bacteria > Bacteroidota > Bacteroidia > Bacteroidales > F082 > Limimorpha. Next base: position 33,844 of record JAZLEO010000066.1, on the reverse strand, counting down.
CAGTTTGCGCTTAAAGAAATGCCTTTGAGGTTTTCTTCGATAGGAGCCCATAAAATATTGGTTAGTGATTCTGCTACTGCGAGACGTGATCCTTTAGCTGGGTCTGCGAGCGCTGTCACAGGTGAGTGACCGAGAGCTGTACCGATACCTTTAACGCCTTGATAGTCGAGGGTGCTGATGCCTAAGTTGTTCAAAGGAAGTTGGATCGCACCAGCGCATTGTTGTAATGCGATACGTCCTGTAACAGAACGGTCAACTTTGTTTGTCAACCAATCTTTACATGCGACGGCTTCGAGTTGAAGGACTTGTTCAAGATATTTATTAAATTCTTCTTTTTTATATTCGATATCGTTGAAGTGATATGGTTTGTCGCTGTCGTGGAGAACTGTCTTAGGTGTGCTGCCGAAGAAGTCTGATAATGTGAGGTCGATGGCATTTTCGCCGTTTTCTCTCACGAAGCGGAGACGTTCGTCGTTTGTTGCTTCGCCTACCAAGAAATAAGGTGCGCGTTCTCTGAGAGCTGTCTGCTTGATGATCTCAGTGTTGGCTTTATTTACGAGAAGGCCCATTCTCTCTTGTGACTCGTTTCCGATGATTTCTTTGTCTGACAATGTAGGGTCGCCTACTGGAAGGTTGCCGACGTTGATCTTACCGCCGCTCTTGTCGATGAGTTCTGAGAGACAGTTGAGGTGACCTCCAGCTCCGTGGTCGTGGATAGAACGGATTGGGTTGTTGCCGCATTCTGTCATAGCGCGTACCACGTTAGCGACGCGTTTTTGCATTTCTGGGTTAGCACGTTGAACGGCGTTAAGCTCGATGGCATTGCTATATTGACCTGTATCGACACTTGATACAGCGCCACCGCCCATACCGATGCGGTAGTTGTCGCCGCCCAAAACAATGATGAGGTCGCCTGGTTCCGGATCTTCTTTGATGCTGTCTTCTTTTCTTGCGAAACCAATACCGCCAGCAAGCATGATGACTTTGTCGAAACCGAATTCCTTGCCTTCTTCTTGATGTTCGAATGTTAAGAGACTGCCATTGATTAAAGGCTGGCCGAATTTGTTACCGAAGTCGGAAGCTCCGTTAGAAGCTTTGATTAGGATGTCGGCTGGATCTTGATATAACCATTTACGTTCTTCGAAACCTTGTTCCCATTCTCGGGTGCCTTCGGTGCGAGGATATGATGTCATATAGACGGCTGTTCCTGCCAAAGGAATACTGCCCTTACCACCTGCGAGACGGTCGCGGATTTCGCCGCCGCCACCTGTAGCAGCTCCGTTGAAAGGCTCAACGGTAGTAGGGAAGTTGTGTGTCTCGGCTTTCAATGAGATGACAGTGTCGATGTCTTGAACCTGGAAGAAGTCGGCCTGATGCTGTGTCTTAGGAGCAAATTGTTCTACTTTAGGACCTAAGATGAAAGCGACGTTGTCTTTATATGCAGATACTAATCTGTTAGGATTTTCTTGTGAAGTCTTTTTGATGAGAGCGAAAAGTGATGTCGGCATCTCTTTGCCGTCGATGACGAAAGTTCCGCCGAAGATTTTATGACGGCAGTGTTCTGAGTTGACTTGTGCGAAACCATATACTTCGCTGTCTGTTAAAGGACGGCCTATCTTTTCGCTGATGCCTTTGAGGTATGAGATTTCTTCTTCGCTTAATGCCAGACCTTCCTGAACATTATATTCCTCAATGTTCTCGATGTTTTTGATAGGTTCTGGTTTGCGGTCGATGAAGAATAAATTTTGGTCTAAGTTGTTGTATTTTGCCTGAAGCATAGGGTCGAAACTGTTATCGTCAGCTGCCACAGGGATGAATTCTTCAATTCGGGTGATTCCGCTGATGCCCATGTTTTGGGTGATCTCTACGGCATTGGTGCTCCAAGGAGTTATCATTTCCTTACGAGGTCCAAAGAAATGACCTTCGATGGTAGGAGTTAAGATTTGTTTAGCTTCGTCGAACAACCAAACCAACTTGGCGATTGATTCTTGATTTAAACGTTCTTGACTTTCTAAAGCGATGATGTTACGCTGTTTGTTTTCAAAAAATACTATCATAGTATATGTTTTTATAAAATTTGCAAATTTATTGTGACGATTTTCTACAATTCCGCAAAGGTAATAAAAATATGCTTTATATTATTAAGGTGTTGAAAAAAAACTTTTGGTTCGTTGCTGTGAGCTCTGGGCTTTGAGTTGTGAGCTGTTGCGCCATATTGATGTTACTTTTGTTCATGGCTCAAGACTCAAAGCCCGTGGCTAAAAATATTTTCTTCCTAATGTTTTTTGTATGAAAAAAAATCGTACTTTTGCAGTCCGAAAAAATAGAAATTAATTTCAATTAAATTTAAAGAATGTACGCAATTGTAGAAATCGCAGGGCAACAATTCAAAGTTAGCAAAGGTGACAGCATCTATTGCAATCGTTTGAATGGTGAAGTCGAAGGCACAATCACTTTCGACAAGGTGTTGTTGATCGAAAATGAAGGCAACACAAGGGTAGGCACCCCCGTCCTCCAAGGTGCTAAAGTTGATGCTAAGATTGTTGAGCATCTCAGAGGTGACAAAGTTCTTATTTTCAAGAAGAAAAGAAGAAAAGGTTATCAAACATTAAATGGTCATCGTCAAGAATTGACAAAGATCATGATTGAAAATATTACTGAATAACAAACCCGAAAAAATTTAAGTTATGGCACATAAAAAAGGTGTTGGTAGTTCATCAAACGGTCGTGAATCCCATAGCAAACGTTTGGGCGTGAAGGTTTTCGGTGGTCAAGCTGTTATCGCCGGTAACATTATCGTCCGTCAACGTGGTACAAAACACAACGCAGGTGAAAACGTAGGTTGCGGTAAAGATCATACTCTTTACGCTCTCACAGACGGTATCGTTGAATTCCGCAGAAGAAGAGACGATCGTTCATACGTTTCAGTTATCCCAGTTGAAGCTGAAATCACAGAATAATCGTTAAAAAATAAAACGAACAGAAAAAAATCCCGAGTCAATTAAGATTCGGGATTTTTTTATTGGCCACAGTCAAAAGACAAATGGCAAAGGTCAGATATATTAGTTTTTAAATTATTTCTAAAAAAAACTTTAGCCTTTAGTCTTTAGCCTTCAGTCTTTTTTTTATCTTTGCATATAAAATTAATTTTACCATGTTAGTAGTATCTTATATAAGAGAACATAAAGAAGAAGTTATCAAACGCTTGAGTATTAAGAATTTTACTCGCTTTGAATTATTGGATGAAGTATTGCAACTCGATGATGAACGTCGTGCAATTCAACAAGAAAACGATGAGGCTCTCGCTGAAGCCAACAGCCTCGCAAAACAAATCGGCGACCTTTACAAACAAGGCAAGGCTGATGAAGCTAACGCTCTAAAACAAAGAAACGCCGAACTGAAGGAAAAGACCAAAGTCCTCGCCGAACGTGCTGAAGAAATAAAGACTCAGCTTCAAAACAAACTCGTCGAGATACCAAATACTCCAAACCTCGAAGTGCCTTGCGGCAAAACAGCTGCCGACAACCTCGTCGTCAACCAAGAAGGCGAGATGCCAAAACTTTATGAAGGCGCTGTCCCTCACTGGGATCTCTTGAATAAATATCAACTCGCTGATTTTGAACTCGGCAATAAAGTAACTGGTGCTGGCTTCCCGTTCTATAAAGGTGCTGGCGCTCGTCTCCAACGTGCTCTCATCAATTTCTTCCTCGATGAGGCTATCGCTGCCGGTTACTACGAAATACAACCTCCAATCCTTGTCAACGAAGCTTCTGCTTACGCAACAGGTCAACTTCCTGATAAAGAGGCTCAAATGTATGCTGTGCCATTGGATAATATGTATCTCATCCCAACAGCAGAGGTGCCTGTGACAAATATCTTCCGCGATAAGATAGTCCAAGAAAATCAACTTCCTTTGAGAAATGTGGCTTACTCAAACTGCTTCCGTCGTGAGGCTGGTTCTTGGGGCAAGACAGTGCGCGGTCTCAACAGATTGCATCAATTCGATAAGGTCGAAATCGTCGAGATTGCACACCCTGACACTTCTTACGAAAGATTGGAAGCCATGAAAGAACACGTTGCTAATTTGTTGAGAAAACTCGAACTTCCTTTCAGAGTGCTTCGTCTCTGCGGCGGCGACATGAGCTTCACATCTGCAATGACTTACGACTACGAAGTCTGGTCAGCAGCTCAAGAGTTATGGCTTGAAGTAAGTTCTGTCTCTAACTTCGAGACATTCCAGGCTAACAGAATGAAATTACGTTTCAAAGACAAAGACGGCAACATCCGTCTCGTCCATACTCTCAACGGCAGCGCACTCGCATTGCCTCGTATAGTAGCAGCTTTGTTGGAAAACAACCAGTGCGAAGAAGGAATCAGAGTTCCTAAGGCACTCCAAAAATACACAGGCTTTGAAATTATTAAGTAATTTAAGTATAATATTGATATTGTTTTCATTGATGGCTTGTAACGAGCCGTCAATGAAACGTATTGATAAGTTGGAAAGAAGAGTTTCCAAAATAGAGAATAATTACCAAGAAACCGAAAAGTCCTTTGATAAACTCGTCGATGATTGTGCGAAACTTGACGAGTTTTTAAGAGACAACAACTCCCCGAAACCAGAGATGCAGCTTCTCCGAGCTTATCTTCAGCAATACGAAGATGAGAGAACTTTGATTCAAAAAGATATAGAATATTCTAAGAATCAAATCAATAACTTAAAAGATGATTTTGAGGATGGTCTTTATGACGCTGCCCAAAGAGAAGAATATCTTGCATCAGAGGAAAATGTTCTTGATGTCATAGAAGCTAAATTGGAATATTTTCTCGACCGCTTCAAAAAACAGAGCGATTTCATTAAAAAAGTTGAAAAACAATAATCTACGATGAATGGTACTAGGCGATTGTTCTTCAGCTCTTCTGCTTTAGCCTTGGTCTTTGCCATCGCTTCAGCCTTAGCCAGGGTTCTTGTATTGGTATTGGCTTTGGTTGTGATGTCATCGTCCTTACAAGCTCAGGTGCCGCTTCCTAAACATAAGTCTCAGTCGAATCAAAGTGCACAGTCGCAGCGTCAGGTTAATGAGCAGCTGGCTCGTAACTTCTTCAACGCCAATGAGTATGAGAAAGCTGCAGATTTATATAAACAACTTTATATAGATCATAGTTATTATTATTACTTCTCGCAATACATCGAATGTCTTATTTTGCTTGAGAAATTTGATGAGGCGGAAAAAGATCTGAGATCGTTTGTTAAAAATGATAATACCACGAATAAATGGAAGGCTCAGGTTGATCTTGCATACATTCTTTTCAGAAATAATGAAAGTGATAAATCTGACAGGATTCTCAAGAAATTAATCAACGAATTGCCTGAAAATAAGAATGTTTTCGTTCAGGTGGCGAATATGATGCGTTCGAGGGATTTTGACGAGTTTGCGATTATGTTGTATGACAGAGGTTCGGCGACAGCTTCCATGAACTATGATTTCTTCATGGAAAAAGCCTTGACATATCAGAATATGAGAAATTTTGAAAAGGCAACGGAAAATTATCTGTTTCATTTGGAAACGGAACCTGATGATTATGATGTTGTTAAGTCGAGGATGTCGTTTATGTTGAGATATGATATTGACGATTCTGTGTCTGATGAAATGCGTTTCGCTTTGTTGAAAAAGGCTCAGGATAATCCAGAAAATGAGGTTTTCGCAGAGCTGCTGGTTTGGTTCGCACTTCAGATGAAAGATTATGAAATGGCTCTGAATCAGGAGATTGCGTTGGACAGACGTTTGAATGACAGAGAATATGACATTATCTATCTTGCAAAAATTGCTCGCGACAACGAACAATATGATGTGGCGATAAAGTCCTATGACTATCTTATAAAAAAATCTGCTGAAGGCGCATATTACGAAGATGCGGTCGTCGGATTGATAGAGGTTCAGTATCAAACAGTTGGGATGTCAAATTACGGCAATTCAAAAAAAGACAGCAATAAGACTCTGCAGTGTGACGTCTCTGCTGAATGGTATTCCGAGTTTGAAAAACGTATCGAAAAGGAATGTCTGGAACTTGGGTTGTCGGACAAAACCACGCCGATATTGATTATACGGGCAGAGATTTTGGCTTTTAAGTTAAATGATATTGAAAAAGCGATAAACTTGTTAGACGAATCTCTTGCGTTGAATTTTTCAAAGTTAAATAAGGCGAAAATTAAAATGCAACTTGCTGATATTTATCTTTTTAAGGAAGAGATTTGGGAGGCGACATTGCTTTATAGCCAGATTGACAAGTCGATGAAGGAAGAGCCTATAGGCCATGAAGCGCGTTTTAAAAATGCGCAGCTGCGTTATTATATAGGAGAATTCGATTGGTCGTTAGCGGTTCTAAATATCTTGAAATCAGCGACTTCTAAACTCATTGCCAACGATGCCATGACTTTGTCGCTTGTCATCACCGATAATTTAGAATACGACACTCTTGCGTTGCAGCGTCTGGCCAAAGCTGATTTTTATATTTATCAGAAACGTTATGAACTTGCAAATCAGATGCTTGACTCGATAAATATTTATAATCCTAATGAAGTCAGTATGCCTTATCTTTTGACACGAAAGGCGTATATCGCAATGGAAAATGATGATTACGAACTTGCGGATAGTCTGTATAAACGTGTGTATCAGGGATATGCAGATAGTTATGTGGCTGACGACGCTTTGCTGAAAGACGCGATTTTGTTGGAGAAATATTTGGATAAAAAAGAAGAAGCGATGGAATGTTACGCCAAACTCATCGATGAATATACGGCGAGCGTTTATGTGGCACAGGCAAGGAATGCTTACCGTAGGCTCCGCGATTAACAATTGACAATTAACAATGAATAATTAACAATTAAAATGAATAACGAAAATCAATATAACAATTTGGTGAGACCTAAGAAGGCTTTAGGTCAGCATTTTCTTATCGACTTGAATATAGCGAGAAAGATCGTCGATGCGATGTCTGACGATGTCAACGTGATTGTGGAAGTCGGTGCAGGTATGGGTGTTCTCACTCAATATCTCATTCAGGATAATTTGGAGAAACTTCGTGTGGTAGAGATTGATACAGAGTCGATTGAATATTTGAAGAATGTTTATCCTCAACTTGGCGACAATCTTATTCATGGCGATTTTCTGAGAACTGATTTGAGTAAGTTCGCTTCGGAGAAAATTGGTGTTATCGGTAATTTTCCGTATAATATCAGCAGTCAGATTTTCTTTCAGGTCTTGAAATACAGAAACCAGGTTGATGAAGTTGTCGGTATGATACAGAAGGAAGTCGCTGAGCGTATCGCGGCTGGTCCTGGAAGCAAGACTTACGGAATATTAAGTGTTTTGCTTCAGGCTTGGTATGATATAGATTATCTGTTTACTGTACACGAAAATGTCTTCAATCCTCCGCCGAAGGTGAAGTCGGCTGTCATCAAGATGAGACGTAATGATGTCGAGCGGTTGGAATGTGATGAGAAACTGTTTGTGACGGTTGTGAAACAAGCTTTCAATCAAAGGAGAAAGACGATGCGTAATTCTTTGAGGAGTCTGATACCGCAGGAGATAATTCAAGACGAGATTTTCAACAAACGCCCAGAACAATTATCGGTACAAGAATTTATCGAATTGACGAAGAAGTTGGAAAGATAAGTGTGTCGGAATTTATATCATTGTTTCCAATGTCCGGTGTTAGTTGCAACAGGAACAAGAGCAATTACTTCAGAGTTGTAATCTTGGTTGGCTAGAAAACACTTGGCGAGCCAGTTCTTAATAGAAGTTCCTCTTTCTTTGTCGGCTCCGTATGGAGGATTGACGTATATTTTTTGAAAGTTCCATTTTTCTTTTAATCCGTCTTTTTCCGGCAATTTGTATTCAACCTTAGCGTTAACAATGGAATTGTCGTTAGAACAAGGGTCTAAATCTATTTCTCCTCCAAAAAAATTTTTGACGGCGGTGACGTATTTTGTAGGTGTGCACCATTCGTGACTTAATGTGTTAACTCTTCTTCCAGCACTCATACCAGTTAAGATTTTTTGATTAAAGAATGGAGATCAGATTTGAGATTTTCTATCGTATTATTTTTCGGAGAAATAATATTAAACCATTTACTTATATACTGAATATTTGAATGAAAATATTCGACCAAAGCATTGTGAGCATCGATGTTCATTTTTACTTTGGTAAATATAAATTTATAACAATCCTTTCATCTTGCGTTAAGCGTAACGTCTTCCATCTTCTCTATGGATTTGTTGGCTGTGAAAAACGACGCGATGCTTCCTATTACTGTGATGGTGGCGAAAACTAAAATAACATCTGTCATCTCTAATGCGACCGGATACGCATCGATTATGTAACTGCCTCCGTTGCCGAGACGTATGATACCGAAATGCTGCTGCACCAACACAGCAGCTACTCCTAACAATAATCCTAATAACCCGCCAACGACAGAAACCAAAAGCCCTTCGTTGACAAAAATCCTCTTCACTAAATTGGTGTCGGCTCCCATCGCCTTGAGTACGGTGATGTCTTTCCTTTTGTCAATTATCAACATGCTCAAAGCTCCGATCATGTTGAACGTAGCCATAATCAAAATGAATGTAAGTATGAGATAAACAGCTAGTTTCTCGGTTTTCATCATCTTGTATAAAGTCTCCTGCTGCTCATATTGATCATAAACCTTATAACCATCGCCAAGAATGTTCTTGACCTCCTTCTTGATACGATTTAATTGCCTTTCATCTTTTGCCTTCATATTTTTGTCGTCGATGAAAATCTCAACGTCTGTGGCTAATCCTTCGTATTCCGTCAGCTCTGAAAGCCATTTGAAAGGCGCAAGTACAAGCTTCTCATCTACTTCCTGCTGAGCCGAGAAGACTTTAGTAACAATGAGGTTGGAACTGTTAAAACTGTTTTCCAGACTGAAAGAAGAAGCGTTGCCTCTTTTCGGAGCATAAACCTGAATTGATGAGTATGGCTGATATACGTTGATTCCCAAGAAATAAGCCATGCCGGCACCAGGAATGCCGAAGTTGAGCTTGTCGTTTCTGATTGAGAATACGCTGTCGTTTAAAATTGTGCCTCTTATTCTTGTGATTTTATTGTAATCGTCGGGAACGCCTTTGACCTGGCCGATCTGTTGTTTGTTGGAGTTCTTGAACAGAACATCTTCCGTTATTGTAGGGAAAACATAATCTACTCCTTTAATTTCCTTTAATTTTTCAAGAGGGAAATCGTTCAGGTTTATCGTCTTACCTTTCACAGCGCTGATGTTCAAGTCGGGGGAGAACTGATGTATCATGTCAGAAATCACAACGTTAAATCCGTTGAAGACTGACAAGACGAATATCATGGCGAATGTCGCCACACAGATACTTACAATCGAGATCCACGTCACGATGTTGATGAGATTGTGGCTCTTCTTCGCCAGAAGATAACGTTGCGCTATGAATGCTGGAAGGTTCAATTTTTTTTGTATGTAGAGACGCACGGCCGTGCGTCTTTACGTGATTTTAGTCTTTTAACAAATGGTCGATATTTTCGATATAATCCAAAGAGTCGTCTTCAAAAAATTGAAGTTCAGGAATTATTCTGAGTTGGAATCTGACTCTGTCGCCAAGCATCTTACGGATTCCTTTTGACATTCCGTTGACTTCTTCCACGACTTTTTTCTTGTCTTCTTGCTTTGGACCGAATATGCTGAGATATACGCGTGCGTATGACATGTCGGTCGTTACGTTAACTTTCGTGACGGAAATCATCACGTTACCTTTTGATTTTATTTCTCTTTGAAAGATTTCGCTCAACTCTTTCATGAGGAGCTTTGATATTTTTTGCTGTCTCTTTGTTTCCATGTTGCAAAGGTAATAAAAAACTCAGGAACTCAGAATCTCAGGAACTCAGAAATTTAGATTTTTTTTGAAAGTTTATTTTAAGATTATGAGATTTTGATTTTTTGAGATTTTTAATTTTTAAAACTACTCTTTATTTTGACTATCAATGATAATAGTAACAGGTCCGTCGTTGATGAGAGCTACGTCCATCATGGCGCCGAATTGCCCGCATTGTACCGGCCTGCCCGAGATAAGTGCGAGCCTTTTCAGGAAGGTCTCGTAAAGAGGAATCGCTTTTTCCGGACGAGCAGCTCTTATGAAACTTGGTCGGTTGCCTTTTTTTGTCATGGCGTGAAGCGTGAACTGGCTTACGACCAGAAATGAACCTTCTATCTGGTTGATGTCTAAATTCATGGCGTCGTTTTCGTCTGAAAAGATACGCAGCTTCGTTAATTTGCTGCAAAGCCATTCCACATCTTCTTCAGTATCGGCGTCTTCGATGCCAAGTAAAACCAACATTCCTTTGCCGATTTTTGAAATCATTTCTCCTGCGACACTTACCGATGCCTCAGAGACTCTCTGTATTACTATTCTCATTTCTATAAAAAGTCTAAAGTTAAAAGTTAACCGCCGACGGCTTCTGCAAAATTAAACTTTCTTGGTGAATAAAAGATGTCTGATTAGCAAAAAAATATTATCTTTGCGACTTATGTAAATTACATTGTTGACTGTAAATTTTACATTGAAAATTATTGTTTTATGCGGTTATTTTATAGAAAGTACGGAGATCCTAAAAATAAACCTATCGTTGTGATTTTCGGTTTGTTAGGAGTCTCTGAAAACTGGGACTTTTTTGGAAAACGTTTTGCGGAACTTGGATATTATGTCTTGGTTCCTGATGTGAGAAATCATGGGCAGTCGCCACATTCGGATGTTTTCAACTATGACGTGTTGGCTGGCGACATAAAACAGATGATTGACGAGGAAAATATTACGAAGTGTTATCTTTTGGGTCACAGTATGGGTGGAAAAATCGCAATGCGTCTTGCCTTCGATTACCCGGATATGGTGGAGAAATTGGAAGTCCTCGACATTAGTCCTCGCGCCTTTGATCATCCGATGGAACATGTGGGTTTTATTTCCGCCATGTCAAAAATAGATCTCTCCAAAGCTCAGCATCGCTCTGATATTGAAGCGGAATTGTCGAAGGAAAATTATGAGAAACGTCTTCTTCTTTTCTTGATGAAGAACCTGTCATACAGTCACGAAAATGGTTTCAGATGGAAACCTTACCTCGACGGAATAGCGAAGAATATCGCGGAAATAGGTAAAGGCTTCAATGAAAAATATCATTACGACGGACCGACCTTATTCATAAGAGGAGGACAATCAGACTACATCATCGACAAGGATTATGAATTTATAAAACATCATTTTCCTAATTATGAGATGGTTACCTTGCCGGAATCGGGACACTGGATTCATGTTGACGATCCGGAAGGTTTCAATAAAGCGACAGAAGATTTTTTTTGTAACAAATAAATAGTTTAAAACAGATATGATACCGGCAAAGGAAAAACTTATTGAAGTCTTGAGGAATGTTGTTTATTTTCCTAAAGGCGACAATATCATCAACTTGAAAATGGTTGACGATATTGAATTGAAAGAAAACTTGATTCGTTTTCGTCTTTTGTTTGAAAAGCTTGATGACGACAAGAATCAGATTCTCATCGACACAGCTACACAGATGTTGAAAGCTGCTTTCGGTGATATAGAAATCGACATCATCGCTGCGTCACAAGAGAACGCTTTGTCTAAAGTGAAGCATATCATAGCGGTAGCTTCAGGTAAAGGCGGTGTCGGTAAATCGACAGTGGCTGTAAATCTCGCTATCGGTCTCGCTCTACAAGGTATGAAAGTCGGTTTGGTTGATGCGGACATCTACGGCCCGTCAATTCCGGTTTTGTTCGGTAATGAGGAGACACGCCCGTTGGGTTACGACCGTGACGGTAAATCTTATATGATTCCTATTGAGAAATACGGCGTTAAGATGATTTCTATCGGTCATTTGGTCGATAAGGAGATGCCTCTTATCTGGCGCGGACCTATGGCGTCGAACGCTTTGAGCCAGCTTCTTCTTGACACAGATTGGGGCGAGTTGGATTTTATGGTTGTGGATATGCCTCCAGGAACAGGCGACATCCAACTTTGTCTAGCTCAGAATTTTACGATGTCTGGTTCGGTTATCGTGACAACACCGCAAAGAGTAGCTCTCGCTGATGTCCGTCGTGCCGCTAACATGTTCCGCCACGAAGGCGTCAATGTCCCGATTTTAGGCTTGGTTGAAAATATGGCTTATTTCACGCCGTCGGATATGCCTGAAAAGAAATACTATATCTTTGGTAAAAATACAGGCGAAGAATTCGCTAAGGAATTGAATATGCCGCTCTTGGCTCAAATCCCGATTGATGAAAATATCTCAGTGGCTAACGATAATGGAACGCCGTTCTCGTTCAACGGATTCTCTCCGGTAGCAGCAGCTTTCGAGAAATTGGCGAAGAAAATTGTTGAAATGTTTTAATAAGTTATGAGTTATGAGCAGTGTTTTGCAAAATGCTCACGGCTCATAACTCACGGCCCAATGCTATATAAATTATGGAAAAACAAGAATTGATTCAAAAGATACAGAATATTCTCGTTCAGGTGAGACCTTATCTCGCAGCCGATGGCGGTGGCGTGGAATTTGTCGATTTAACTGACGATATGGTTGTCTTAGTGGAACTTACAGGAGCTTGCGGTAATTGTCCTCGTAGCTCGATGACATTGAAAAACGGAATAGAGAAAACCATAAAAAGTATTCTTCCGGAAATTAAAGCAGTCGAAAACGTTAAATGATTTAATAACTAAGAACTTTGAACCTTGAACTATGACCAATTTAGCTCAAAGCTCAAAGCTCAAAGCTCGAAGCTCAAAGTGCTATTCTCGTACATAAAATATCGTTTTAAGTCGCAGGGGAAATTCAGGTTGCATTCGCCTTTCGTCTATGATTTTTATGAAGATGTCTTGGATAAAATGAATCACGAAAATTGGAGAGGAGAGTTGGAAAGCAGACTGGATTTTTTTTTGTCGAACAAGAGAGATGTCTTTCTTGAAGATGACGGTGTCATAATAAAATATGATATTCATCGTTCAAAAGGGAATGAAAAAGAATGGAACGAGATGATAAAAAATGATGATGTGAAATTGAGTATTGACTGTTATCGTTTCGGACTTCTTTTTAACATGGAAAGAAAAGAGAAACAACATTTTATCTTAAAATTCTAGAACATCAGAATAAATAAAGCCACTAACTCTACACTTTAAACACTCACTTATGAAGATATACACAAAAACAGGAGATAAAGGCACTACTTCGTTGATAGGCGGAACACGTGTCAATAAGGACGATGTGCGTCTTGAGGCGTATGGTACTTTCGATGAATTGAGCGCTTTTGTTGCGGTGCTGAGCGATTCGGAAGGCGTTGGAAAACACGAAATAGAAGTCTTGGACAAAATACAAAACTGCCTTTTGGTTTTGGAATCGTGTCTTGCGCTAGAGACAACAGACGACGGACAACAGACGACGGAAATATCCAAATACATTCCTCGGTTAACGGAAGACGATGTTATGTTTTTGGAATCGGAAATTGATGCTATGAATTCTCAGTTGGAACCTTTGAAGTCTCTGATTATACCAGGAGGCGCTATTTTGTCGTCGAGGGCTCATGTTTGCAGAACAGTATGTCGCAGAGCAGAACGCCGACTTGTGGAAATGGGCAGAGAATATGATGTTGACGACGTTTTGAGAAGATTTGTAAACCGTCTTTCCGATTATTTTTTCATCTTATCGAGATGTTTTATGAAACAAGCAGGCGTTGATGAAAAGCCTTGGAAACCAATGAAATAATTTTGATAAAAATATTTTTTAAAAAACACTTGACTTTTTGTATATAAATAGTAATTTTGCGCCCGAATTTTTAAACCATAAAGAAATGTATTGGACATTAGAATTAGCATCAAAGATGGAAGACGCACCATGGCCAGCAACAAAAGATGAATTGTTGGAATGGGCTATGAGAGTTGGATTGCCACAAGAAGTTATTGAAAATCTTACAGAGATAGAAGACGAAGGCGAAGTATATGAAAGAATTGAAGATATTTGGCCAGACTATCCTACAAAAGACGATTTTTTCTTCAATGAAGATGAATATTAAGAAGTAAGAGCAGCTGATAAAGCTGCTTTTTTAATTCCTTAAATAGTCGTTGAAACATATTCTCCCTATATTGACAATCAATGGCTCCGACAGTAGCGGTATCGCTGGAGTGCAGGCTGACATCAGGACGATGTCGGCTTTTGGAGCTTTCGCCTTGACTGCAATATCGTCGGTTACGGCGCAAGATAAAAACGGAATCAGGTTGATCCATGACATGCCGCAGGAATTGTTGCTGAACCAAACTCGTACCATAGTCAAAGAATTCCATCCGAAAGTCGCTAAAATAGGCTTGTTGCGCGATCATGAAACAATCAAGTTGTTGAGGAATGAAATCATTGGGATAAAATGCCTTGTCCTTGTTCCTGGAATCTTATCGTCTCAAAATGAGAGACTTATCTCTGATAAAGTGATAAGGACTATATGTAAATATCTCGTTCCGATTTCATCTATTTTGATACTTCGTTGCAATGAGGCGGAAATTATGCTCGGGATGAAAATTAATTCTGACGACGATATGAAGAAAGCTGTCGATACCTTTATTAATATGGGCGCTGAATCAGTGTTGCTGCGTGGAGGCAAACATTCGTCAGGATTATTGACGGCTCTTCTTTATGAAAACGGAAACTATCATTTTTTTACTTCTCATAATATTGAAGGTTGGCAGAAACATGGTGTCGGAGGAGCTCTTTCAGCTGCGATAGCTTCTCGGCTCGCATTTGGTGATGATATTACGACGGCTGTGGATAAAGCACACTCTTATATGCATAAACAGGTGGTATATTCCGTGACAGATGTCACACATGAATCGCATAAAGTCATCATATATAATGATTTTATGTCGCTTGTTGCAGCGAATTATCATACAAGACATGATGTTCTTTTTTATGCAGAAAAATTATGTATATCAGTACGTTATCTTTCAAAAGTTACCAATGATGTGGTTGGTATCGCTCCAAAACAAGTCATAATGGATTATGTGATGCAGGAGGCTAAAGTCTTGCTTGCCACTACAAATCTTAGCATACAAGAAATATCAAATAAATTGGGATTTGTGGCACAATCTGTTTTCTCTTCTTCGTTTAAAAAAAATGTGGGTAAAACACCTAATGACTTTAGAATCAATTGATAATTCAGATTTGTTTTTAAAACAAACTACTTTTTATTCTGAGTATTTGTCTTTGGTGTTTTTATAATTTCGGAATATAATTTTATAAAATCGGAATAAATTAGATATTCATGTTTATTAAATCTCTTCTTTTGCATTGTTTTTAAATTTATAAATGTTAATGTAAAATGAGAGACAATAAGATTTTTAATCGTGAGCTTGCCGAGACATTGAAAGGCGGTGTTATTATGGATGTTACCACGCCTGAGCAGGCTCGTATTGCGGAAGCGGCAGGTGCTAAAGCGGTGATGGCTTTGGAAAGAGTTCCAGCTGATATTAGAGTGGCTGGAGGCGTGTCGCGCATGAGCGATCCTAAGATGATAAAAGGAATACAGGATGCGGTTAATATTCCGGTTATGGCAAAATGTCGTATTGGTCATTTCGTGGAAGCTCAAATTCTTGAGGCTTTAGGTATTGATTATGTTGATGAAAGTGAAGTACTTTCGCCGGCAGATGATGTGTATCATATCGACAAACGACAGTTTAAAGTGCCTTTTGTTTGTGGAGCGAGAGACCTTGGTGAGGCGTTGCGTCGTATAAATGAAGGAGCGATGATGATTCGTACTAAGGGCGAGGCTGGTACTGGTGATGTGGTGCAAGCTGTTCATCATTTGCGTATGATACAGAGTGAGATGAGACGAATTACATCAATGAGTATTGATGAACTTTACGAAGCGGCTAAGGATTTAAGAGTCCCATACGATTTGGTAAAATATGTACATGACAATGGCAAGTTGCCGGTGCCTAATTTCTCGGCTGGCGGTGTTGCGACACCTGCCGACGCTGCCTTGATGATGCAGCTCGGAGCGGAAGGCGTTTTCGTTGGTAGCGGAATATTTAAGAGCGGCGACCCTGTGAAACGAGCAAAAGCTATAGTGGATGCAGTCGCTAACTATAACAATCCTAGTGTTTTAGCAGAACTTAGTGAGGATCTTGGCGAAGCTATGGTCGGTATCAACGAAGATGAAATTAAAATATTGATGGCTGCACGAGGTCAATGATCTTTTCAAGCCATTCCTTATCAACTTCATCAAAAGTGGCGAGGTTTTCGCTGTCAATATCCAGAACGGCAACTACTTGATTGTCTTTGAATATTGGCACGACAATCTCGCTTTTTGATTCGCTGCTGCAAGCGATATGTCCTGGAAATTCATGAACGTCTTTAACGACAATAGTCTTTCCCTCTTTCCAAGCTGAGCCGCAGACGCCTTTGCCGTAAGTTATTCTGGTACAAGCCACTGGGCCTTGGAAAGGGCCAAGAACCAGCACATTATTAATTACACGGTAAAAACCAGTCCACCAAAAACTAAAAGTTTCATGTATTGCAGCGACTATGTTTGCCATATTCGCAATTCCGTCTTTTTCTTTGTTTGTCAATGCGTTGACTTGTTCGTAAAGCAATTTGTATTTCTCGATTTTTCCCATAGAAAATTTATTGGACAAAAGTAATAAAAATGTAGTTATTTATATTTGTAATGATGTCAATTTATAGATAATTATGTGTTGTAAATTTAAAGTTATGAATTGTAAAATGCCGTTTACAGTTGATAATTTACCATTGGCTGTTATGGAATTTACGTTAACTTGCTACATGACCGCATAAAAGTTAAAAATAGTTAAAAACCTTGACAAGAGGATTTTAATGCTATACTTTTGCAAACGAAACTTTAAAAATCAAGATTTATGAGAACTAAAAATTTACTTTTTTTAGTCGCTTGTTTAATCGTTGCATTAAACATAAAAGCGCAAGATGATTATCGTCGTATTACAGATTTATCTGAGATTCAGAATGGTAGCTGTGTTATTTTTGCGGCTCGGCATGATTCTATATTGACAACGAGTTATTATGCGATGTCTAATGTTGCATCGGGGAAGCCCCAGGGTGTTCTGTTTTCAAGTAATACATCTGGAAATTATGAAGTTGTTTCAAAGGAAATAGCTGATAATGAAACTGATTACTGTTGGATAGTAGGGATGTCTGATGGAAATTACACGTTTGTTAATTCAGCTGGAGATATGATCGGTTATGGTACTAGTGGAACGGATTTTGTCAAAAATGGGGCTAATTCAACATGGACTATTACCGCTGCCATCTCGGGCGATGGTACATCTGTTCCTAATCATAATGCATTTGTTATCAATAATGTTGGTGCTTCTAATCGTGGTATAGCTTTTAGAAAGTATAATAACGAGTCTGTATATGAAAAATTTGCGCCTTATTCCAATTCGACTGCAAATATAGGAGGAGATATTTATTTCTTTTATATAGATATTTTTGTGAAGTCTTCTCAGGTAACACCTGTTGTTTCATTGCCGAAATTTGATCCAGAAGGTGGTGATTATGCTTCAACACAAAACGTGAATATCAGTTGTGAAACAGAAGGTGCGACAATTTACTATACTCTTGATGGTAGTAATCCTACAGAAGAAAGTGATGTTTATTCAGTGCCGATAGAAGTTTCTACTACGACAACCATAAAGGCTTTCGCTAAAAAAGATGGAATGATAAGTAGCGGAATTGCGAGTGTGACTTATAACATCATTGATGCTGTGGATGTTTCATTGTATGAAAATGGAAGTCTGTTAAAAACAATGACTCTGACAAAAGGAAAGAAAATAGGAGAGCTCCCAAATGTAATCGCTCCTGAAGGCTTTTCTTTCAATGGTTGGACTGACACTGAAATACCGACTTCCACCACGGTATCTCCAAATATAATAACATCAGAAACTGTTGCCAATGGAAACATGAGTTTATATGCGTTATTTTCAATCAGTAGTAGCGATTGTGTCGAAGTTGAAGTGTCTTCACTAAAACAAACGGATGACGTTGTCATTGCTATATCTAAGGATGGTAAATATTATGCGATGTCTCAACTTGAAGGTAGTAATGGACAACCTACAGCAAATGAAATCACAGTGTCGAATGCTAAGATTATAAGCGGTGTGACAGACGATGTTAAATGGAATATTGCATATAACAATGGCAATATGATAATTTATCCAGGAGCTGATTCCGAAAATTGGTTGTATTGTAATTCTGGAAGTAACAACAATTCGATTAGAATAGGAACAAATGCAGATAATAATGTTTTTGAAATGAAAACTGTTGAAATAAATGATGTTGTTTATCCTGATTATTTATACAATAAAGCTACGGAAAGATTTGTTGGAGTATATTACGATAAAGATGCGGCTATCGACTGGAGAGCATATAAACTTACGGCAACAGGAGCTTTCCCGACGAATATAAAAAATCAAACATACCATTTCTTTAAGTCAGAAGGAATAACTTATTATTGTACTGATATAGATATACCTGATGGACAGTCTGTTAAAGAAGATACTTTTTGGAAAAATGCATCAATCGTGAATAGGATTGTAGTTGAAAAAGGAGTGACTTTAACAATTGAAGGTGTCATTGCTTGTGCTAATGCAGAAAATCTGATTATAAAAGATGGAGGACAACTTATACATAACAATAAAGGAGTGAAAGCTACATTGGAGAAAGAAGTTAAAGGGTATGGCTTGACAAATGGAGGTTGGTACACGATAAGTTCTCCTGTCGTTGGTAGCGTCGATTTATCGGATGTGATTAATCTTATTCCAAGTACAAATAACTACGATTTGTATCGCTATGATGAGCTTGAAAGTGTTTGGGAAAATGTCAAAGATGTAGGCAATGTCTTTACAACCTTAGATACAGGAAGAGGCTATTTGTATGCTAATGAAAATGACGTGTCGTTGTCGTTTGCAGGAGAAATCAACAGTGAAACAGTATGCTATAATATGACAAAAACAGAAGTGAATAATTTGTCAGGATTTCATTTGATTGGCAATCCGTTCGCACATAATATCTATAAAGGTGCTGGTGCTGCGATAGATAACGAGAATTTGGTTACGGGTTATTATACATTATCCAATAGTGGAGCGTGGATGGCGAAAATATCAGATGAAAATCCAATTCTTCCATGTCAAAGTGTTTTGGTAAAGACTATGAAATCTGTAGAGCTTATGATAAACAAAACAGAACGAGCTTCATCACAAAAGTCGTATAATGAATCCGTTTTGGAATTAAGTGTTACTAATAATGATTACGAAGATAATGCTTATGTATTATTTGAAAAAGAAATCGGACTGGAAAAAATAAACCATCAAAATGAAGCTGTCCCTATGATATATGTGCCTGTTGATAATGTCAATTATGCGGTCGCAATTTTAGAAGAAGAAATTGAAGAGATTCCGCTGTCATTCAAGGCGAAAACAATGGGCGAATATACTATCAGTATTGATTGTAAAGGAAGTGGTTTTGAGCATGTATATCTTTGGGATAAAGTGACAGGAAATACAGTAGATATGTTGGCGGGTAACTATAAGTTTTTAGCTTCGTCTAGTGACAATCCAGAACGTTTTGTAATTAAATTATACGACATAAATTCTATAAACGAATTTGATAATAATAAGAGTGTCATTTATCTATATGATGATAAGTTGGTGATAGATAATATATTGGGTAAGACTGTGGTAAGTGTTTACGATATTCTGGGCAGAAATGTATTTTGTGATGTTGTCAGTGATGAATTCAATGAAATTGACATAACAGGTTTTGATGCAGGCGTTTATATTGTTAGAATAAAAGATGACAATGGGGTGAATACTCAAAAGATAATAGTAGAGTGATAGCTGTGATATGCGATTAAGGTTTAAGTATAAATACGATGCGTAAAATGAAGAAATACATAATGTTGGCGATTATTGTTATGGGTTCGATAATGAATTCAAATGCTCAGTTGGACAAGTTCTTTTCATATCGAGATGATTATCCTGAAGATGATGAATGGTGTAATTTGGTGTTGTTGCCAAAAGCTCATGGATTGGAGTATAATTATCCGGCGGATGATGTACCGTTAGGTGCTGGACTGTTGATATTGTCGGGGTTGTCCATTGCATATATCAACATCAGAAAAAGGAAATGATTGCTTGAAATATAGGGTTCTTTGATATGTTGTGGTCTTTATAATCAAAAAAAGTTGAATATTAGAAATAGTTCGTTGTATCTTGGTGCTCAAATCAATAAAAGTGTTATATTTGCACTCGTCAAATGAAGAACTGATGGGAGAAAACGTCAAGGAAATATATTTTGCGGGAGGTTGTTTTTGGGGTACGGAACATTATTTCAAAATGATTAAAGGCGTGTTGTTTACGGAGGTCGGTTATGCAAATAGCATTGTGGAGAATCCTTCTTATGAAATTGTTTGTAAGGGAGAAACCAATGCTGTTGAGACGGTTAAGGTTATATATGATGCGTCATCGGTTTCTCTTGAAATGCTGTTGAATATGTATTTTGCATCTGTAGATCCTACAAGTATTAATAAACAGGGTAATGATGTTGGGACGCAGTATAGAACAGGTATTTACTATACTGATAAAAGTGATGCTTTTACTATAAGTAAGATTGTTCAGGATCAGCAGAAAAAGTATTGTGACGAGATAGTTGTAGAGGTGATGCCGTTAGAGAATTTTTATCAGGCAGAGGATTATCATCAAGATTATCTGGATAAGAATCCTAATGGTTATTGTCATCTGCCGTTGGAATTGTTCGAGTTTGCAAAACAAGTAAATGAGATGTAAAATTTATTTGGTGGATTTTTCAATTCAAGTCATGCTCGTGATTTCTTGCGGTAAATGCAGATCTGAACAAAGAGTTGTCTATCATGGAGGAGATCTTTATGCTAGAGTTTATGGAACTTCTCTGCGTGAATTTGTATTCGTGATGGAAATGTAATTGTTATAGGTTAATCATTGTGGGTTAGTAAAGCTATGATGTATTGCACCCACAGAGACCTTGTTGAGATATTCCCGTTTTTGAAAGCCGAACGGGTAGTGTTGTTGAATATAAATATGATTCTAAGTAATCGTGTGCTTTCATGGATTCAAGAGTTCAGGGAATAGAAATATTCCTTGAATCTTGAAATCATAACAGTTGAAGAGCCTTAGATTATTCCTAATTGTTTTAGAAGAGCTTCTGGTTCAGGGTCGTGACCTCTGAAATTTCTGTAGAGTATAGCCGCATCTATGTTATCTCCTTGAGAGAGCAGTTCTCTGAATGAAGCGGCGACTTCTTTATTGAAAATACCTTTTTCTTTGAAAAGAGAGAAACCGTCAGCGGATAGCACTTCTGCCCATTTGTAGGAATAATAACCGGCGCAATATCCACCTGCGAAAATGTGAGAAAATGCGGTTGATATTATACATTCAGGGATGGATGGTAATACGTTTGTAGCTGATAGTATGTTTTTTTCGAATGACAGCACATCTTCGTCAAAGATGTCGGTCAATGTGTGCCATGCCATATCCAATATTCCGAATTGTAATTGTCTGATGTGGAAATATGCAGATTGATAGTTCATTGAAGCGACGATTTTTTCTATTAAGTCAGCTGGTATTGTTTCACCTGTTTTGTAATGTTTGGCGAAAGTGTTTAGATATTCAGGTTCATAACACCAATTTTCCATTATTTGAGATGGAAGTTCTACGAAGTCATGATTGACGTTTGTGCCTGTCATGGATTCATATTTCCCTTTTGTTAGGATTCCGTGTAAGGCATGACCGAATTCATGAAGCAATGTGGTGAATTCGTCGTGGGTGATAAGGGAAGGAGAGTCGGTAGTTGGTTTTGTAAAATTTGTAACTATGCTTATAAGCGGTCGTTCGTCGATGTTGTCATAAATTCGCTGGCCTCTGAATTCTGTCATCCACGCTCCACCACGTTTACTTTCGCGAGGAAAGAAATCTGCGTAGAACAAGGCTAGATGAGAGCCGTCTATGTCTTTTACTTCATATATTTTAACATCTTGATGATAAACAGGGATGTCGTGTAATTCTGAAAAAGTCAATCCATAGAGTTTGTTGGCAAGGTCAAATATTGCATTTATACATAGGTCTAGTTGGAAGTAAGGTTTTAGTTGTTCATCGCGGAGATCGTATTTTTCGGCTCTGAGTTTTTCTGAGTAGAAACTGAAGTCCCATGGCATTATTTCTTTGTCTGTGAAACCATGTTTTTTGGCGTATATGTTAAGTTCTGCGATTTCTTGTTTCGCTTTTGGTAGTGCAGGTACTAGCAATTTATTTAGGAATTCGTTGACAGCAGTCGGACTCTTTGCCATACGACGTTCTGTCTGATATTCAGCGAAGTTTTTGTATCCTAGGATGTTAGCGACCTTGATGCGTAACTCGGCGATGCGTTTGATAATTTCGCTATTGTCGAGTTTGCCGCCAAAGGCGCGGGTGTTATATTGACGGTACATTTTTTCTCTGAGGTCTCGACGTTCGCTGAATTTCATGAAAGGGCCATAGCTAGGTGCAGTGAGATCGAACAACCAACCTTCTAGATTTTTGTTCTTTGCGGCATCGGCGGCTTGTTCTTTTACATAATCAGGAAGACCTGCTAAATCGTTTTCATCACTGATATGTAAGTTGAACGCATTAGTGGCAGCTAGTACATTCTTACCGAATTGTAGCGATAATAATGAGAGCTCTTCCATGTATTTGCTGTAGGTCTCTTTGTTTTCAGGAGAAAGGTTCGCACCATTACGTGCAAATCCTTCGTATGTCTTTTCGAGGAGACGCATTTCGACAGCGTTAAGACTCAGTGATTCACGTTGCTCGTAAACGTTTTTGATACGTTGGAATAGAATATCATTTAGCCGTACGTACATGGCGAATTCTGTCGTTAAAGGAGAAATTTCTTCAGCGATATTCTGCATCTCTTCATTAGTGTTGGCTTCTAAAAGATTATAGAAGATATGGCTGATTCTACTTAATGTTTCTCCAGCGTATTCGAGAGCTTCTATAGTGTTTTTGAATGAAGGCGTTTCCGGGCTGTTGACGATAGCATCGACTTCAGCCTTGCCTTCTTCTATAGCTTGTTTGAAAGCTGGTATATAGTGTTTGTTTTCAATCTTGTCAAATTGAGGAGCGCCAAAAGGCGATGTTGATTTTGTTAAAAGAGGATTGTTCATGTGGTGATTGTTGTTATTTTATGTTAAGGAAACAAAGATAGTGAATAATTGATTCTTTGGTATTACTTTATTCCATCATTTTTTTGCGCATTTCTTTGTCGAATTTTTCTATAGAATATCGTAGCATTGTTCGTGGCATGATGGATTTATGTTCTGTGACGAAATCGTATAATCGTCTTTCATCACATTTGCCTGCTTCACGTAACATCCAACCTGTCGCTTTGTGCATCAAGTCGTGCTTGTGATGCATCATTTTTAAAGATAAATTGTATGTGTCGTCTAAGTCATTGTTTCGGATGAATGTCAGGGTTGAGACTATGGCAATTCGGTTGTCCCAAAGAAGATCGCTTTCTGCTAATTTATAAAGTATGTTGCGGTTTTTGTCAAGGAGATATTTGCCTACAATTTGCGGTGCGCTTAAATCTACCAAGTCCCAGTTGTTGATGTGTTTTGTCTGTGAGAGGTAAAAGTCGAAGGTTTCTTTTGTGACGTTTTTCTTGGAGTTTTCGACGAGGATTATCAATGCGCACATACGCATCTCGTGCCAAGGACTGTGTATCAGTTCTTTGAGAATGTCAAAACTTACGTCTTTATATTCTTTGGCAACTTTCCTGATGTTAGGGACTGTCACTCCAAGAAATTTGTCACCTTCGCCGTACTGACCTTTGCCAGTTTTGAAGAAACGAGGCAAAACGATTTTCTTTTCTTCGTCAGAATAAGATACCAATGAATTGTATATTTGAGTTGTCATTTTGATGAATGTACTTTGTTTTGAAAATTATACACTTGATAGAGCTTTCTGAAGAAAATTATCAGAAGAAGCAAACACAAAAATACTAATAGTTTTTAGAATATCGACGAAACTTTTTTCGTAGTTTTGTAAATGAAATTTTAAATAAATTATGCCAAGTATCATTGAATCCTTATTCTTCGTTGGTGCCGGAAGCTTTATCGGAGGAGTACTCAGATATTTGATTTCGCTTTTGACTAAAAATATTGGCAGCGGTTTCCCTATTGGAACGCTGATAGTTAATCTTGTCGGATGTTTGTTGATAGGATTGTTATGGGGATTTTTTAGCGTGACAAAAAATGAAAACTCTGATGTCGCCTTGTTTTTGACAGTTGGATTATGCGGTGGTTTTACCACATTCTCGACTTTTTCAAAAGAAGCGCTGATGATGTTGCAATGTGGAAACTATTGGAACTTTATTGTTTATATATTGTTAAGCGTATTTTTAGGAATCGCATTGGTCGCGTTAGGATATTTTATCGTTAAGAATTTGATTGGATAAATATGCTCATAGCTCAATGCTCATCACCCAAAGCAGAACAAGAAAATGAAAGCAACAACTCGTGAAAAAGATATTTATCGTGTGACGGTTATAGGAAGTATTGTCAATATCTTATTATTGATATTGAAGTTTTTCTCTGGAATAATTGGTCATAGTAGCGCATTGATAGCAGATGCCATGCATTCGCTTTCGGATTTCGTGACGGATGTTATAGTGATTGTCTTTGTGCGTATTTCGTCGAAACCTGCCGATAAATCACATAATTACGGACATGGGAAATTCGAGACCCTTGCGACAGCCATAATAGGTGTTGCTCTTTTTGCTGTCGGAATCGGGATTCTTGTAGGTGGCGTTGAAGATATTGTGGCGGTTTACGATGGCGAAGTGTTGCCAGCTCCAGGGTTGATAGCTTTGATAATTCCTGCGGTGTCGATTATATCTAAAGAATGGCTTTACAGATATACTGTTAGTGTTGGTAAATCGCTGGAATCTCAAGCTGTTATCGCGAATGCTTGGCATCATAGAAGCGATGCGTTTTCTTCAATCGGTGTGCTTCTCGGTGTTGGCGGTGCGTATTTCGGAGGAGAGAAATGGCGTGTCCTTGACCCGATAGCTGCTGTGATAGTGAGTGTGTTTATTATCAAGGTGGCGGTCGATATTCTTAAGAATAGCATGGAGGAACTTTTGGAGCATTCGCTGCCTGATTCTACGGAAGATGAGATTCTACAGATTATACTTTCTGTCGATGGTGTTAAGGAACCGCATCATCTGAGAACTCGTCGTATCGGAAATAACTGCGCTATTGAAGTTCATATCCGCATCAACGGACAAGTGACATTGTTGAAAGCTCACGAAATCACTACCGATGTGGAACTGTTGCTTAAACGGCGCTTCGGTGAAAAGACGCATATTATTATTCATACAGAACCTTTGAAAATGCATAATTATTAATCTAAATGTAGTAAATTAAATAATTATGAATTATGCATTGTGAATTATGAATTAAATAAGTCTATGGAAAAAATTAAAATCACAGTGATGCGCATGGCTCGCTACGACGACCTGATGGCTAAATATGAAAACCCGATAGAACATGCCTGCGACTTGCATCTAGGACAGACTTTCATCGTGGAAAATATTCAAAAACCTGAAGGTTTGTGCGATAGCGCTTGGGAGACTTTATATCCTTTTGTCAAGGAACTCGCTGATGGTGGCGGTAATTTCTTCGAGGGCTGGATGAAAAATCCTAAGTCGGCGATGCTTTCTTGTAACGATGGTTTTCGTCCTGTAAGTTTTTATGTTGAAGTAATTGATTGATACTATGAAAGATATTATAATAAGAAAAGCGACTAAAGAGGATTCTTCTATAATTGCAAAAGTCGTGGCTATGGCGATAGGGGAGGAGACTGCGATATTTTATGGAGGTGAAAATTACTTGAATGTCTTTGAAGAATTAGCCCTTTTGGAGAATTCTCAATATAGTTATCGTAATGCATTCGTCGCTGAAGTTGAAGGTAAAAGTGTTGGTGCTGTAGCCGGTTATGACGGAGCTGACTTGCATCAATTAAGAAAAGCTACTCTTGAAGTAATTCGTAATCACACTGAAAGAGAATTGCAAATAGCTGATGAGACGGATGCTTCAGAGTTTTATCTTGACAGTCTTGCGGTCCTGCCTGAATATCGTGGTCGTGGCATCGCATCAAAACTGATTCTTGCCATGAAAGAAAGGGCGTTTCAAGAGTGCAAGAAACCTTTGGGACTTTTGGTCGATTTTGAAAACCCTGATGCTGAGCGTCTTTATCAATCTCTCGGTTTTGAAAGAAAAGATGTCAGGGATTTTCTTGGACATGAGATGTGGCATCTTTTGTTGAGTCGATAAGTCGATGAGACACCAAGTCTTTGGGCTTTAAGTTGTAAATTACATGTTTTATAGTGTTATTTAATAAAAAATATTCTTATGATTCGTAAGGCAAAAGTGAGTGATATTCCTAGGATTTTGGATTTGTTGTCGCAAGTTAATGACGTTCACGCTGAAGGTCGTCCGGATTTTTTTATAAAAGGTAAAAGGAAATATGCCGAAGCGGATTTGATTGTGATTATCAGTGATGATGTTACTCCGGTTTTTGTATGTGAAGAGGACGATGATGTCAAGGGCTACGCTTTTTGTGTCATTCAGGATTTGAGTAAATGTAATAATCTTCATCCAGATAAAAGCTTGTATATTGATGATATTTGTGTTGATGAAAAATATCGACGTCATGGAGTGGGGAGGAAATTGTATGACTTTGTGATTCAATATGCAAAAGAAGAAGGTTGTTTTAATGTTACCTTGAATGTGTGGGAGCGGAATCCGGATGCTAAGGCGTTCTACGAGAGCATGGGGATGAAGGTGCAAAAGGTCTGCATGGAGAAGGTGCTGTGATTTTAATTAGGAGTTAGGAATAGGGAATTGAGTGTATGAGGAATTTAATTATTGTAGGGATGTAATGTTATGGCATCCACTTCAAACACCGTAGGGATGCGATTCATCGATTCAACAGTCGCCGAGTTACCGAGAAGCCAAGTTTGGCGGTGCCTGAGCTTGTTGAAGGCGCAATTCGGCGTTTCGACAAGTTCAGCGACCGACTTGGATTTGGTGACTGACATTGGTGACGGGGAATGAGTTTAAAGTTCAACAGCCTTAAAATAATTTTTTTCAAAAACCATTTGTTTTCCATAAAATAAGTGCTAAATTTGTTGCTCTGAATTGCAAGGTCGAAATTGTTTGGCTATTGTTCGAATGATTTGATTTTGCTGTTTGTTTTGAGTTATTTATCAATAAGTTATAAAAATATTACGTTATGACTACCATTAAAGTATGCGTCGGCAGTTCATGCCATTTGAAAGGTTCTTACGATGTTATCGAAGCCTTTAAAGAAATATTGAAAAAATACGATGTAGAAGATGTTGTCGATCTTCAAGCTAGTTTCTGCCTCGGTTTCTGCGCTAAAGGCGTGACTGTCAAAACTGAAGGTTTTGATGAACCAACAGTTCAGAAACTTGGTGAAGACTGTCTCTTCCTCCATAACGTAAACAAAGATAACGCAGAAGAACTCTTTGCGAAAGAAGTTTATCCTTTGTTAAATTTATAATACGTATATAATTTCGTCGGTTTGTTTTAATTTTTAAATCATGGCGGATTATCTGGAATTTAAAAACGCTAAGTGTAAGGACTGCTACAAATGTCTTCGCGAGTGTCCTGTCAAAGCCATTGAGGTTAAGGATCATCAGGCAAGGATCATTGAGAGCCGTTGTATCTTATGCGGCCATTGTACCTTGATATGTCCTCAGAATGCCAAGATAGTTCACAGCTCGCTCAATGAGATAAAACAGATCCTCAGCAGTGGCGTTAAGGTTTTCGCGAGCGTCGCTCCATCGTTCCTCTCAAGTTTCGGCTTGAAGGATTTCAATGCGTTTAAGATAGCTCTAGCCAAACTCGGCTTCTTCGACGCTGAAGAGACGGCCTACGGAGCAGAACTTGTGACGCAGCAATACAAGACCTTGTTGGAGTCTAAGCAATTCAAGAATTTCATCACCTCGGCATGTCCTGCGGTTTGCCGTCTCATCCAAGCCTATTATCCTAAGGCTCTGCAATATCTGGCTCCCGTCGATTCTCCGATGATAGCTCATGCCAAGATGATAAAGAAACAGCATCCTGACGCTAAGGTGATATTCATCGGCCCTTGTATCGCAAAGAAACGTGAAGCTATAGAAAGCGGTATCATCGATGGCGTTTTGACGTTCGATGATATGCAGGAATTGTTTGCTGAAAAGAATATAGTCCTCGATGAGATCGTCAATATATCTCTCGAAAATAAAAAGACAGCTGCTTGTTATTCAAAGGCTTATCCTATAAGTCACGGCATTATAAAGTCGTTCCCTGAATTGCCTGCCGGCTATGACTACATGGCTGTTGACGGTCCTGACCGTTGTGTCGATGCCTTGCAGAATATTGATAATCTTGAGAATGTATTCCTTGAGATGAACATCTGTAAGGACGGCTGCGTCAATGGCCCTTGTAGCTTGAGTGTCAACATAAAAGGCGGAAGTATCAAGGCGACAGCCGATGTCATCAAGTATTTTAAGAATGACATCAGGACGATGGCTCCTCATCAATATGTGGAACATGAACTCGACCTGAATAAGTTGTATCCTCGCATAAGAAACAACAGTATGCCGCCTCCGGAACGCGAGATAAAATGTATCTTGGCGAAGATCGGAAAACACAAGCCTGAAGATGAACTCAACTGTTCCGCCTGCGGTTATGATACGTGCCGCGACAAGGCCTGGGCTGTTTATAACGGATATACCGATGCGGAAATCTGTCTCCCTTATATGCGAGAACGTGCCGAGTCTCTTTCTTACGAGATCATCCAACATAGCCCTAACGGCATCATTCTGCTGGATTCTGATTTCTATATTCAGGATATTAATAATAAAGGTAGAGAACTTCTGGGTATCAACGACCCTCATGCCGAAGGCCGCCACGCAAAAGATTTCTTCAATCTCGCTGACTTCATGATCGCTTATAACGAAAAACGTAACGTCATGGTGGAAAAGATGTTCGTCCCTTCAACAGGTAAATATGTCGATATGGCTATAACTTACCTCAAAGACCAGAATATGCTTTTCGGTATCTTGATGGACGTTTCCGACCAAGTTAATTTCGATAATGAGATTAATAAGGTGAAGATGGAGACCTTGAAGACAACCGATGAGGTTATTAAGAAGCAAATGCGTGTGGCTCAGGAGATTGCCTCGCTTCTTGGCGAGACGACAGCTGAGACGAAAGTCGCTCTGCTCAAACTGAAGAAAACTCTCTCTGAAGAAAATAACGTGAAAGGAGTGAAGTGATGGAGTTGTGCTTGGAATATGGTTGCACTTCTGTGAATAAGTTCGGCGAAGAACTGTGCGGCGACAATGTCGTCAGCGTGGTCGATGGCGACTATACCACCTTGGTGCTTGCCGACGGCCTCGGAAGCGGGGTGAAAGCTAACATTCTCTCGACTCTCACGTCGAAGATATTGTGTACGATGGCAGCCAACGGCATCAACATCGATGAATGTATCGAGACTCTCATCCAGACACTTCCTGTATGTCACGTCAGAGGCGTTGCTTATTCCACTTTCTCTTTGATACATTGTAACAACGAAGGCAAGGGATTCCTTTATGAGTTCGATAATCCTCAGGCTATATATTATCATAAAGGTAAATGCATCGACTTTGAAAGAGAGAAACTGGAGATATGCGGCAAGCCTGTATATAAATCGGAACTGAATCTTGAAGAAAATGACGCCATCATGGTGATGTCTGACGGAACGGTACACGCCGGTATCGGTCAGATACTCAACTTCGGTTGGGAACGCCAGCAGATAAAAGATTATCTCGACAGAAGCTTGAAACCGACGATGTCGGCAAGAGCGATGGCATGTGTCCTGACATCGGCATGTAACGATTTATATCTCGACAAACCAGGTGACGATACTACAGTGGCAGCGGTGAAGATACGCCGTCGCCTTAATGTTAGCATCATGGTCGGACCTCCGGTTGATAAGGAGAAAGACAATTTCTACGTTGAGCGTTTCATGGCAGGAGCCGATAAGACGATAGTCTGTGGCGGAACGAGTTCCCAAATCGTGGCTCGCTACCTGAATAAACCGCTTCGTACCAGCTTCGACTTCCCTGACAAAGACGTGCCGCCTATAGGTTTTATTGAAGGCGTCGATCTTACGACAGAAGGCGTTATCACTTTGAGACGACTCCTTGAATTATCGGAGAAATATATTTCTATCAACGATTTAACTCCAAAGACATTTACTAAACAAGATGGAGCTTCTCTCTTGGCTAACGTGCTTTTTGAAGAAGCTACACATATAAATTTCTTCGTGGGACAGAGTGTCAACGTGGCTCACCAAGGCCTGCCGATCGACATTACCATGAAGATGAAACTCGTAGAGAAACTCGCTGAGAATATGCGTGCTATGGGTAAAAAAGTAACATTGAATTATGATTAATTAAAAGATATGAGTACAAACAAAAGAGTTTTTGACACAAACGTTCAAGTTGTAAAGTACAACGTTTTAAAAGAAGTTATCCGTCGTGCATACGAAGGCGGCCTGGAAGATGCGTATTACGAAATTCCAAAGGTGATATGTCCGGGTCCTAAACCACAGATTCGTTGCTGTATCTACAAAGAAAGAACTATCATCCAAGATAGAATAAAAATGGCGATGGGAGGTGATAAGAATAATCCTAATCCTGTGGAAGTCATTGATATAGCTTGTGATGAATGTCCAGCAGAAGGCGTTATGGTAACACCGGCATGTCGTGGCTGTATGGTTCACGCTTGTCAAGAGGTATGTCCTAAAGGCGCTATCTCTATCGTAAATCATCGCGCTGTAGTCGATAAAGAAAAATGTATCGAATGCGGTAAATGTTCAAAGGCTTGTCCTTACTCAGCGATCATCATGCAACATCGTCCATGTATGGTAAGCTGCAAAGTTAAAGCTATCACCATCGACGAAAACAAGAAAGCTAAGATAGACAACAACAAATGTATCTCATGCGGCGCATGTGTCTATAAATGTCCTTTCGGAGCTATAACCGATAAATCATACGTTCTCGACATCATCGACATGTTGAAGAAATCTGAAAATAACACTAAGTATAATGTTTATGCCGTCATCGCTCCGGCTATTGTAAGCCAATGCCGCTTCGGCCGTCCTACACAGGTCGTTACAGCTATTCAAAAGCTTGGTTTCCATCAAGTTGTTGAAGCAGCTCTCGGTGCAGACGTCACATTATATAATGAAGCATTAGAATGGAAAGAAAAAGGCTTGATGACAACATCATGCTGCCCTTCATACGTGGCTTTCATCGAAAAGAACTTCCCAGAATTAGTTCAACATATTTCACACTCAGTATCACCAATGATATTGACTGCACAGATGATCAAGCACTCAGATCCAACAGCTAAATGTGTCTTCATCGGACCATGTGCTTCAAAGAAATTTGAATTCAAACTCGAGAAGACAGGCGGAGCTATTGACTGCGTGATGTCATTCGAGGAATTGCAGGCATTCTTGGATGCAAGAGGTATCGACACTGTTGAATGTGAAGACACCGTATTAGACAACGCTTCATTCTACGGAAGAATCTTCGCTAAGTCAGGCGGTATCGTACAAGGTCTCCAAGATGTGGCTAAAGAACTTAATGTTGAGGGACTTAGACCGATCGTGATGAGCGGCATCGACGAATGTAGAGCAAACTTGATGAAACTCAAATTCGGTAAGGCGACAGAAAACTTCTTCGAAGGTATGGCTTGTGAAGGCGGCTGCTTGAACGGACCGCTCTGTATCACTCACAGCCCTCGTAATGTCGTTGACGTGGATAAATACGGTAACGAAGCTAAAGAAAAGACCATCTACAATTCTGTCAAACTTTACGAAATGACACAAGAATGACATAAACTCGAATTTTTGAGTTGATGGAATATAGGTGCGATCAGATACGGTCGCACCTTATTTATTTAGAAATAGTGATAATTATGCTCACGTAAATCTTGAGCTTCTCGACGGTAAAATGACAAAATGCAGAAAATAGAAGGCGTAGTCGCCACCGTCGATATAAAAACTATATGATGAATAAGGCGAAAATGCTGATTATCAATAAATTCAATTTATTTTGTTTGAGTGAAAAAAAACTTTAAAAAATAGATAAAAAAATATCCAAGACAGAAAAAATATAGTATATTTGCAGTCGTTAAAAAGGAATATTCCTATTCCGAAAAAGATAGTAAAGAAAAATTTAATCACAAACAGAAATAAAAATCCAATAAAAAATGGCAACACAAAACACACGTACAGAATTTGACCTTATCGGTGCACGCGAAATTCCAATGGAATGCAAGTATGGCGTTCAAACAGCTAGAGCTATTGATAACTTCCCAATCACAGGTATTGGCATCAATCGTTATCCAAACGTCGTTAAATATTTAGGCGTTATTAAAAAAGCTGCTGCTGTAGCTAACTACGAAACAGGTAAAATTAGCAAAGAAATTTACGAAGGTATCGTAAAGGCTTGTGATGATGTTATCGCTGGCAAATACAACGATCAATTCCCAGTTGACGTTATTCAAGGTGGTGCTGGTACATCAACAAACATGAACGCTAACGAAGTTATCGCAAACATCGCTTTGGAATATATGGGCCACCAACCAGGTCAATATGAATTCTGTTCACCTAACGACCACGTTAATGGTTCACAATCAACAAACGACGCTTATCCATGCGCAGTACATTTGGCAATGTACGCTGACCACCTCGAAATGGTTAAACATTTGGATATGCTCATCGCTTCATTAGAAAGAAAAGCTGAAGAATACAAAAACATCATCAAGATGGGTCGTACACAGCTCCAAGACGCTGTTCCTATGACATTAGGTCTTACATTCCAAGCTTTCGCACAATCAATGAAGAATGAAAAAGCTCACCTTCTTGAAGCTGCTAAAGAATTATTATTTAGCAACATGGGTGCAACAGCTATCGGTACAGGTATCTGCTCAACATTAGAATATAGAGAAGTATGTCTCCGCGCTTTACGCGAAATCACAGGTTGGGACATCCAATTAGCAAAAGACTTCGTACAAGCTACATCAGACGCAACTCCAATGTTAGTTTATTCAAGCGCATTGAGAACACTCTGCACAAGCTTGTGTAAAGTATGTAACGACTTACGTTTAATGAGCTCAGGTCCACGTTGCGGTTTAGGCGAAATCAGCCTCCCAGCATTACAACCAGGTTCATCAATCATGCCAGGTAAAGTTAACCCAGTTATCCCAGAAGTAGTTAACCAAATCTGCTACCGCGTTATGGGTAACGATCACTGCATCATGTTAGGCGCTAACAACGCTCAATTAGAACTCAATGTTATGGAACCAGTTATGGTTTACGCATTGTTAGAATCAATCGAATTGATGCAAAACGGTTTCGACGTATTACGTACAGCATGTATCGATGGTATCGTAGCAAACGAAAAACGTTGCCGCGAATTAGTCGAAAACAGCGTTGGCGTTATCACAGCTTTAGTTCCTGTCATCGGTTACAAACCATGTACAAAACTCGCTAAAGAAGCTATCGAAACAGGCAGAGGCGTTATGGATCTCGTAAGAGAACAAGGTTTGTTAACAGAAGAACAAATCGAAGACGCAATGTCAACAAAGA
>JAZLEO010000065.1:0-5334 GCA_045615285.1 Bacteroidales bacterium | reverse complement strand
ATCTTTATTGGAATCGCCACTTTCTTAATAATAGGCATTTTCCATCCATTTGTAATAAAAGGCGAATATCATTTCGGCGTCAAATGCTGGTGGGTATTTGCTCTCATGGGAATAATAAGCACCATCGCATCAATTATGGTCAAAGAACTCACATGGTCTATATTACTAGCCGTCTGGGGCGCATCATCGTTCTGGTCAATACACGAGCTCTTCGAACAAAGAGAACGAGTGAGAAAAGGATGGTTCCCTAAAAAGAACGACCATTGACCATTGACCATTGACCATTGACCATTAACCATTAACCATTGACTATTAACTATTGACTATTGACCAAAAACCATGAAAACCATAAAATCATGGGCGGAAGAAGACCGTCCACGCGAGAAGATGCTCGCCAAAGGAAAAGAAGCACTCAGCAACGCAGAACTCATCGCTATATTAATAGGTAGCGGCAACAGCAAAGAATCTGCCGTAGATTTATCGAGACGCATACTCCACAACAATAGCGACAATCTCATCGAACTTTCAAGATTATCAATCAGCGATTTAACAAAATACAAAGGCATCGGAGAAGCAAAAGCCATTTCAATAGCAGCCGCCCTGGAATTGGGACGCCGACGACGCTTCAGCGAAGCTTTAGACAAACCGTCAATAAAAAACAGCCAAATCGCTTACGAATATTTCTACGCACACCTCTCCGACCTCGACCACGAACAATTCTGGATAATGCTTCTCAATAACGCCAACAAAGTCATCAAACTAGAAAAAATCGGAATCGGAGGAATAACAGGAACAACTGCCGACCCGAAAAAGATATTCAAGGCAGCCCTAGAAAACAACGCGACCAGCATAATGCTTTGCCACAACCATCCTTCAGGAAACATCACTCCTAGTAACGCCGACAAAACAATCACGAACAACCTGATAAAAGCCGGACATTTTTTAGAAATTAAAATTTTGGATCACATCATCATTGGTAACGATAATTATTTTAGTTTTGCAGACGAAGGATTATTATGAGAAAAATGATAAAAATCGTAACAGTTATCGGAGCCAGACCTCAGATTATCAAGGCTGCAGCTTTAAGTCGCACCATAAAAAACAGTTTCTCAGACAAACTAGAAGAAATCATTGTTCACACCGGACAACATTATGACGAAAACATGTCACAGATCTTCTTCGACGAACTCGGCATTCCCGCACCTAATTACAATCTAGGTGTAGGTTCTGGGAATCACGGAACCCAAACCGCCAAGATGATAGAAGGAATAGAAGAAATATTATTGAAAGAAAAACCAGATTATCTTGTTGTTTATGGCGATACAAACTCGACACTTGCAGGAGCAATAGCCGCTTCAAAAATCCACGTTCCTATCGTTCACATCGAAGCAGGATTACGTTCATTCAACAAAACCATGCCAGAAGAAATCAACAGAATCTGCTGCGACCATTGTTCGACAATGCTCTTTTCTCCGACATCGACAGGTTACAAAAACCTTATCAACGAAGGATTTAATCCTGACAACAAAAAACCTTTTACAGCAGACAATCCTGGAATCTATCACTGCGGCGACGTGATGTATGACAACAGTTTGTTCTTTGGGACTACGGACTACAGTCAACGGACTACGGTCAACGGAGAATACATTCTTTGTACAATTCACAGAAACAACAATACTGACGAGCCCAAAAGATTAAGTGCAATTTTCAAAGCTTTGTTGAGATTGTCAAAAGAAAAGGGAATCATAATTCCTTTACATCCGAGAACCAAGAAACTGTTAGACATTAATTTAAGTTCTGAAATCTACAATGAACTTATTAATAATGAGAGAATCCATATCATTCCGCCGGCATCATTTTTAGAAATGATAGCTTTGGAGAAAAATGCGAGCATAGTCATCACCGATTCTGGAGGCGTTCAGAAGGAAGCATATTTCTTCAAGAAACCATGCATCATAATGAGAAGCGAAACAGAGTGGAAAGAGATCGTTGAAGTAGGAGCAGCCATCATTTCAGATGCCGATGAAGAAAAAATCATCGAAGCGTATTACCATTTCAAAGACAATACAAGCATTGAATATCCGGAAATATTCGGCAATGGAAAAGCCGCCCATTTTATATGTAACGAATTGATTAGCAATCAAAAATAAAAAATATCACAATTTTTTAAAATATATTTCTTTTGTAAGATTTTTTTATTATTTTTGCACAACGAAAAATAGAACACAGAAGTTCAACTTAATTGTTTAATTATCAATAAATTTAATTATGAATCAGTACGAAACCGTTTTCATTTTAACTCCCGTTTTATCTGATGAACAGATGAAGGAAGCGGTGAAGAAATTCGAAGACATTCTCACCAAGAATGGTGCAGAGATCGTTTTTGAAGATTTCTGGGGAATGCGCAAATTAGCTTATCCAATTCAGAAAAAATCTTCAGGTTTTTACCAATTAATCGAGTTCAAAGCCGAAGGTAATGTTATCGAAACAGTTGAAACAGAATTAAAACGTGACGAACGCGTTTTACGTTTCTTAACTGTAAAATTAGACAAACACGCTGTTGCTTACAACGAGAAAAAACGTAGAAAAGCACAAGAGGCAAAAGAAGCTCAAGCCAATTAATTGTTTAACACTTAAAATTTAGAAGAAATGGCACAAGCTAACACAGAAATTAAATATTTGACTCCAATAGCAGTCGATACAAAAAAGAAAAAATACTGCCGCTTCAAAAAGAACCGCATCAAATATATCGACTATAAAGATGCTGATTTCCTTTTGAGATTCGTGAACGAACAAGGTAAGATTTTACCACGCCGTATCACAGGTACTTCAACAAAATATCAAAGAAAAGTTGCTCAAGCTATCAAGAGAGCACGTCATCTTGCATTGATGCCTTACGTAGCTGACTTATTGAAATAATAGGAGGACAAGACATGGAAATTATTCTTAAACAAGATGTAAAAAATTTGGGATATAAAAACGACATCGTAACAGTAAAACCTGGTTACGCTCGTAACTTCTTAATTCCACAAGGTATGGCAATCTTAGCCACTCCATCAGCTCGTAAAGTTTTGGCTGAAGAAATTCGCCAACAAGCTTTCAAACAAGAAAGAATTAAAAAAGAAGCTGCTGAATTAGCACAAGTTTTAGAAGGCTTATCATTACGTATAGCTGCTAAAGCTTCAGAAAGCGGCAAAATCTACGGTTCAGTGAACAACGTTCAAATCGCTAACGCAATTAAAGAAGCTAAAGACTTAACAGTTGACCGTAAGCAAATCATAATCAAAGAAGATAGCATTAAAGAAGTAGGTACTTACTCAGCTGTCATCAGATTACACAAAGAAGTTTCTGTTGAAATTTCATTCGAAGTTTTCGCTGAATAATCCTAAACTGAAGATTTTTCATATTAAGGTTTTTTGTATTTGGAGCCGAAGAATTTATTTCTTCGGCTTTTTTTAAAAAAATGTACAGACGCGTCAATGATGTAATTCAAATAAAAAACTATTTTTTCTATCATAAAAGGACATCATTGACACGTCTCTACTATCAATTAATCATGACAAAGAACGACATAAAATTCATTCAATCTCTCAAACAAACAAAATTCCGTAAAGAGAATAAAATGTTCCTCGTTGAAGGAAACAAACTCGTCGATGAACTCTTAGCATCCGATTTCAAGACTGGAAACATTTTAGTCACAGAGACTTGGCTTGAGAAGTTCCCTGAAATGGCTAACAAACTTCCATATTACGACATTATTTCTCAAAAACAAATGGAGCAAGTCAGCAGCATGGTGACAGCTCCTGGCATCATCGCGACAGCACACACTCCTTCTTATACAATAAATCCGGAAAATGCCGAAAATGAATTCATCATCGCTTTAGACGGCATCAACGATCCTGGAAACCTCGGAACAATAATAAGAACCGCCGACTGGTTCGGAATCAACAACATTGTTTGCAGCAGCGACTGCGCCGACGCATGGCAAGCCAAGACAATACAATCTACAATGGGTTCCATCTTTAGAATAAAAGTGATGGAAACGGATTTAAGAGAATTTTTGTTAAAGACGCAAAGACACAAAGACGCAAAGACACAAAATCCTAACGACTCTGCGACTCTGCGACTCTGCGACTCTACAATTCCAATCTACGGCGCTTTGATGGAAGGTGAAAATATTTTCACAAAGAAGATCGAAAAGAAAAACGGCATCATCATTATCGGCAGCGAGTCACACGGAATAAGAGAAGACGTTCTTCCACTCATCACCTCCCCTATTCATATCCCAAGAGGAAAAGGAAGCCAGACTGAATCACTGAACGCTTCTGTAGCAGCAGCGATAATAATATCGACAATGAGTAATGAACAATGAAGAATTCCTAATTAACTAAAAAGTAATCTATCGTCGTGACGACTCTTACTTTCTTAATATAAGGAGTAAAACCATCTCTGTCGGAAATGCTAAATTGTCCTTGTGACGCACGTTTAATTTTACCGAGTTTACTGTCGCTGTCAGAAGCGAATTTTAAAGCAGCAGCTCTTGCGTTCTTGGTAGCTTCTTCTATCATCTGAGGTTTGATAGAATTCAAATCAGTGTATTCATATTGTACACGATACATATAATCGCCGCCAGTGATAGCAATTCCTTGTCTTAATAATTCACTTTGCTCGTTGATAAGACGACGAACCAAATCCACTTTATCAGAAGCAACCGTAATCACCTGCGTAACATTATAACGATAATTGCTTTGATTTGAAGAATAACGTTCCGCATTCATATCAACGATTTCCGGAGCATTGACGGTAATCTCATTTTCATCGAGACCGTTTCCTTTCAAAAAATCAACTATGGTCTCATTAGAAGAATTTATTTTATCATACAAAAAAGTCAAGTCATTGCCGATTTCCTTATACATAAGTGGCCATGTCACTTTATTCGCCTTCACTTCCATCTCGGCGAGACCTTTAACATTCACGACACGATCTTTATTTGAAAAGCCATCAAGACCATTTTTCAAAGACAAGCCAACTAAAAACAAAGCGATGGCAATGATAATAGATTCGATAATATAATTTTTCATGGTGATATGTTTTTATTATAACAAAAATAAAAGAAAATTGTTTTAAAAAAAATCAAATAAACACATAATATATATTAAATTTTTCTACCTTTGCAGAGTTCTCACGCCATACTTATTATGAGTTTTTCATTAATATTAACGCTAAAATAAAACACCATGGAAAATTTAAATCAAAACACAGAAAAACAAAACAAATTCAAGCCATTCAGCGCAAAAGGTAGAATCAGAAGAAAAACTTATTGGATTGTAACCA
>JAZLEO010000064.1:0-2876 GCA_045615285.1 Bacteroidales bacterium | reverse complement strand
TCTGTGTAGTCCACGTCCAGGTGCATTTTTTTAATAATTCCTCATATTCTGCTTTTGTCGGCATCCTCCATGCGCCGCCCCAGTTTTTTCTCGCAACATCATATTGAGAATTGCCTTTTATGTCATTCATGCTTTTCTTGTGTGTAGAACAATTGGATGTTTCATAACTACTCTTTACGTTTGTCTCACCCCAAGCGTAATAGTTTCCGTAATCTTCAGGAGAATTTGCTCCAACATTGCAGGTAGCCCATTTTACGCTTAGCCCCAAGTCAACGTATTCGTGACCGTTAATCTCTTGTTTCTGCATTATTTTTGCAGACGTATGCGATGTGCCTGACGACGTATGCGATACGTCGCTACTACTTTTAATTTTTGTGGCGAGTGTCAATTTCACAGACTGCGACATATCGCTAACATCTATTGTCTTGCTGGCAGACTCTCCGTCTCTGATGGCTTTTATAGTATGGGTACCATACGAAATCTTTGTCGTCAACGGTGAAATCCCGACATAATTGTCATCGACATAGAGAATGTCGCCATCCTGGTCGGTAGAGATGCTTATTTCCTTGCCGGTCTGTAGTTTCTCATTTATCGTCAGTGTCTCGTTTTCTTTTATGGTAATGGTCTTTGTTATCGGGGCGCAGCCTTGTTTCTCTAACTTTAAGGTATGTGTTCCTATTAAAATATCGGAGACGTAGTTTGGAGTCTCGCCATAATGTTTACCGTCAACGTAAATTGCTGCACCCATCGGAGAGCTGTTAACATCCAAAGTTCCGCTTATTGGTTTAGGCGCTTCTAATGTTATGGTCTCTGTCTTGCCCATGACAAGTTCAAGACTTTTCTTAGTTGCTCTGTGGCTTTCTTTTCGGGCTTCAAAACTATGGAAACCATCAGACAATCTTCCATTCCATTTGCCTTTAGCCTTATATTCATCGTCAACGTAAATGTCGGAGTTAGCGTCGGTGCTTACTGTCACGTTCACGAAGTTAGCCGCCATATTAAGAGAAGCGTTTGTAGTTTGTCCGTCTGTCACTGTGAAAGACTGTTCTTTCATCTTATACATATCCTTCATAACTCTCACGGTATGAGTTCCGCTTGCCAGCTTGTCGGTTTTTATTGGAGAAAGGCCGATATATTCGCCATTGATAAATACTTTTGCACCTTGTTCAGGAGTTGTAGAAACATTGATATAACCAAAGTTAGGACGCAGTGTTTTTTCAATTGTCTTTCTTTCGTTAACAGTCACGCTTCCGCTTTCTTCATGATAGAGATTACATTGTATCTTATATGTATGAGTTGTTCCGATGTTAACAGACATAGAAGCCTCTCCGGTATTTACAGGTTCGCCGTCAATGTAGATGAGAGCGTCGGGCTGGTCAGCCTTAATGATAAGATAAGTCATTTGGCTGCTTACGGTCTGCATTTTCTCATCTAGTTTTAAGGTCTCGCCTTTTTTTATCTCAATGTTTTTGATTATCGTCACGTAGCCTTGTTTTTCGATTTTCATCAGATGAGTTCCAACGTTAAGGTCCGTGATAACTGCCGTTGTTTTACCATAATGTTTGCCGTCAATATATACATCGGCTTCATTGGGGTCGCTGCTCACTGCAATGATGCCATATTCAGGTTCATTGCCTGTATATTGAAGAACCATCTCATAACATTGTCTAGGTTTCAGATCCATAGGGAACCAGAATTCTGTAGAACCATAGTCAGGATGTTGTATTTTCAAGAATGTAGCGGCTTCTGCGGTCAGATAGACCCAGGTCTCACCTATATGCTGTTCCACTTCTATGAAAGTAGCGAGATTACCAGCGAAATAAAGTTTCACTCTTTCCTGTTCATTTATATTTTCCGGTATAATCTTAACTACAGCCATAGCGGCATCATTATCATCATAACGTTCTGGTATGGTGATACAACCATCGATTTTATGGAACGAATCTTCTTTAACTTTGAATTTGTCTGACTGTGCGCAGACGTTTAACGAGATAAGTGTGAATAACACAAGTAATAACTTCTTCATAATATACAATTGTAAGCTAAGAACGACAGACAGCTGTCAAATTCAAGTTTATTAGTGACAAAAGTATGAAAAAAAGAGACACGAAATGAAGTCACATTCAACTTTAAATAAAAAAGGCCGCCCAACCCGTGAGCAGCCATTGAGAAAATTGTTATTTGATTTAGACTTATTTGCGAAATCAATTGTTCTTACCTGGATAGTAAGCTACATCACCAAGTTCTTCTTCTATGCGGAGAAGTTGGTTGTACTTAGCCATACGGTCAGAACGGCTTGCAGAACCAGTTTTGATTTGTCCTGAGTTTGTTGCTACAGCGATGTCAGCGATTGTAGAGTCTTCTGTTTCACCTGAACGGTGGCTGATGACTGCTGTGTAGCCATTACGTTGAGCTAATTCCACTGCGCGAAGTGTTTCTGTGAGTGAACCGATTTGGTTAACTTTAACGAGGATAGAGTTAGCGCAACCTTCTGCGATACCGCGTTTGAGATATTTAACGTTAGTTACGAACAAGTCATCACCAACCAATTGGCAACGATCACCGATCATATCTGTAAGGATTTTCCAGCCTTCCCAGTCGTTTTCTGCCATACCGTCTTCGATTGAATCGATTGGATATTCAGCGACGAGTTTAGCGAGGTATTCAGCTTGTTCTTTACTTGAGTAAACAGGACCGTCAGCTTGTTTCCAAGTGTAGTCATATTTACCATCTTTGAAGAATTCTGAAGAAGCGCAGTCGAGAGCGATTGTAACGTCTTTACCTGGTTCGTAACCTGCTGCTTTGATAGCTTGGAGGATTACGTTAAGAGCGTCTTCTGTACCTTCGAGATTTGGAGCGAAACCACCTTCATCACC
>JAZLEO010000063.1:0-66401 GCA_045615285.1 Bacteroidales bacterium | reverse complement strand
ATCCTTACAACAACGCTGAAAACGTTTTCAATCCATATCTTAAATTCTATGTAGAAAACGCTACTCACTACCAAGTTACATTAAGCGCAAACGAAGATCTCAGCAGTCCTTTGTACCAAACAGGATGGGAAGCAACAAACGATGAAAAAGAAATAACGATCATCAGAAACTTCGGCCTGACTTATAATCCAGCAACAAAATATTACTGGAAAGTCACAGCAAGAAACGGTGAAGACACAGACGCTCCTACAGCAGAAAAAACATATTCTTTCACAACAGCTAATGTCACAACAAAACCTGGAGACATTACAAACATCGAACCGGCAGACAACGCCGACGTGACAAGCAACCCTACATTGTCATGGACTTTCGGAGAATACACATTACAATATCAAGTATGGTTCGGCTTCGAAGGCGAAGAAATGTATCTCGAAAAAGACTGGACTTACATAAACAACGATACAACAGCATCTTTCGGAACAAACGACATCGATTTGTACAAAGACCAAGTTTATAACGATTTAGGCTTAGAATCAAACACATCATACAACTGGAAAGTCGTTACCAAAAACGACAATGGCGAAACAGAAAGCGAGATATTCACATTCACAAAAATAGGCGCTCCTGACGACGTGACGATAATCTCACCTGCCGAAGGCGCAACTGGCCAATATTTGCCTACATTGTCTTGGACATTCGCTGATAACACAGAAGAATACAGAGTCTTGATAGGAGAAAGCCCTGCAACATTGGCATACTTCGACCCATTTAAAGGAGGAAAATGGGAAAAAGCAACCGGAGAAAACGGTTCGTATGAAACCTACGACTACGAATTCAAGCCAAACACAACTTACTATTGGTGCGTCGATGTAAGGAACGGAGCAGGTTCAAGAGGAAAACACGGTTGCGACGAATCTGTTGAAATCCATTCCTTCACAACGACAGACATCATACCTGCAAAATACACAAATCCTACAGACGGATCATTGTTGAACGCCACAAGCACAACATTATTCTGGAGCTACGGAACAGGTAATAACGTAAAAGAATACCAAGTCCTGTTCGGAACAGACGGCAGAAGACTTGAACCAATTCAAGACTGGACAGAAGCCAGCGGAACCAACGGAAA
Source organism: Bacteroidales bacterium (assembly GCA_045615285.1). Classification (GTDB taxonomy): domain Bacteria; phylum Bacteroidota; class Bacteroidia; order Bacteroidales; family F082; genus Limimorpha. The sequence goes on along the minus strand of JAZLEO010000063.1, from coordinate 65,272 downwards.
TCATGTTATTGAAAACCTTGACGAAAACACTACATACTATTGGCAAGTCAATGTAAGAAATGAGAATGATGTAGAGAGAGAAGGTGAAGTCTGGTCATTCTACTCAAAACTATGTTCTCCTAAAAACCTTACAGCCGAAGATTACAACATATATCCTGGCGACACAAACACTTGCTCCACAAAATTGATGTGGGACTCGATCGCTGAAGCGAAGAGATATCACGTTTATGTCAACGGCGAGAAAAAATGGATCGATGCGGAAAGCAACGAATACACATTGAGCGGTCTCAGTTACGGAGAACCATACGAAGTACAAGTTTCAGCAATATACGACTACAACGAAGAAGAAATAGAATCTGATAAAACAGAAGCCATCACAATCCAAGTGGCAGGTTACGCTCCGTTCGTAAGCGGTTCCATCGCCAATGAAATCAACTTCGAAAACATTTCTGGAGCAAACGTCGTATTCAGCGGCATCGACCAATTCGGTGAAGAAGTAGAATATACATGCACTACAAGCAACAACGGCAGTTATACCCTCGAATACGTCCTTGTAGGTACTTATACAATGACCGTCAGCAAAGATCATTATGTCGAAAAATCTGAAGAATTTGAATTCGAACATAAAAAGACTTACAGAGACATCCACATGGATTTATATCCTGTAATTCCAGATAACGTGACTGACATCGCTCCGGAAAATGAAGCCACAAAGCAATACAATCCAGAGCTGTCCTGGACATTCGCAGAAAACACCACACATTACAGACTCCTGATGTCGGAAGACATAGACGCCTTAGTTTATAAAGCAGGTAGCGCTACAGAATGGCTTGAAGCCGGAACAACAGCGACATTCCAGACTTCAAATCTTACAGCCAACACAACATATTACTGGTGCGTCGATGTCAAGAACGCCAATGTTTCAGCTGGAGAAAGAACTTTCTACAATCAATATGACATAAATCCAGAAATATTCTCATTCACAACAACAGACGAAGTTCCTGTCAAAAACAACACACCAGCTAACGGCGTTTTGGCAGGCAACACAACTGTTGATCTGACATGGATTTACGGTTCTGGCAACAACGTGACGAACTACCGCGTCTATTTAGGCACTGATGAAAATAACATGAGTGCTGTTACAAGATGGAGCACAAGAGCTTCTGAAAGCACTGGCCTCGTAAGTTCAGGATCTTATACAGCCTCAAACTTAAAAGCCAACACCAAATACTATTGGAGAATAGACGTAAGAAAAGGCTCTGACGGAAATATAATCCAAGGCGAAGTCTGGTCATTCGTGACAACATTAGACATCCCTCAAAATATAGCAGCAAATCCTGTAGAAGTCTATCCTACTTCAGATTATCAATATAAGAAAGGTGTCACAACAATAACATGGGACGCTATCGACGGCGCTTCTTACAACATCTACGCTAACGGTGAACAACAAAATGAAGAAGCCATCACAACAAGTTCTTACGATTTGTCTCTCGGCTACAACATGGATTCTATAGGTCATAGCATTCAGGTCACTGCACTTTACGAAGAACTCGGCGAATCAGAGAAATCAGTTGCTGCAAACGTCAAGGTCATCGGCTACGCTACAATTTACGGTACTGTAACAGACCATAACAACGCTCCTCTAGAAGGCGCAGCTGTGACTTTATTCGGTACTGACTTATTCGGAAACGAACAAGAAATAGCGTTCAACGATACAGACGAAAACGGAGCTTATAGCGGCAGAGTCCCTGACGGTGAATACAACATCGTGATAGAAAAAACACCTTACAACGAACATATATCAAAATTAGCGACATACACACACGAAGAATCAACGACATACAACGTCCAATTGTCTGGCGACTTCATCTTTGAAGTAAGATTCAAAGACGTCACAGTAGATCAGTTGCCTATATATCTGGCAAATGATAAAGACTGGGATGTAGCTAAAATAGGAAACTACAATGTTTATATCAAGCAAGGAGAAGACATTTTGTTGACAAAAACCGCTTGGTTCAGCGAAGTTCAACAAGGAGCTACAGCTGTCTATAACACTTCAGATTTCAATGATATATGGTTTAATTTGGAAAATGGCACCTACGAAATCGGCGCTGAAATTCCAGGTACAGATTATATCAACTGGACAAGCATCGAAAGAAACTACTCAATATTCTTGACAGACGGTAACTGGAGCGAAGCTTCAAATTGGAGAGGCGTTCCTAGCACAGATGCAGAAGTATATATCTACGCCAAAGCTACAATAGAAGTAGAAAACGACGTAACAGTGAAATCTGTCACAATCCAAAGAAACTGTTCATTGACAATCAACGGTTCTTTGAAAGCTGATAAGGTAAACAACGAATTCGGTGTAGCTAATTTGGTCATCAACGACGGCGGACAGTTGCGTCAGACAGGCAACAACGATCTCAAAGGTAGATTCGTAATGAACATCGACAACCCTACAGATTGGGATAACGCTATAGACGGATGGCAGTTCATCTCATCTCCTATCGTTGAAGCAAAAATAGAAAACTTCGTTCCTAATGCACTCTATTTCGACTACGACTTATATAAATATGACGGTTCTAAAATAGATGCAGAATGGGTTAACCAAAAAATGGACGACGAAGAATCAGAACAAGGCATCAGTAATTTTGAAACCACATTCAAATTAGGCCGCGGCTATCTGGCATCATACCAAGAAGACCCATTGGGCGAAAAAGAATCTAAAGCTGTTTTCAGCGGCACATTCAACAGCACTACTACATTCAACTATGAATTGGCATATTCAGAAACAAATGACTTAGCTAAGTTCAACCTTCTCGGTAATCCGTTCACTTTCGACATGAACATCGCAAGCCTTAACGCAAATGGTTTGACAGCCGGTGTAGCAGTCATAGATGAGACAGGATCAGGTTATAAATACCTTACAGAAGGTGAGATTAAAGTTGGTCAAGGTTTCTTCGTAAAAGCCAACAGCGCTACAGCGACACTTTCATACAGCGATGGTACAAGAGCGAGAGAGAACAAAGCTGCAAGCCTCAACATCACCGCATCAAATAAAACCAACAGCGACAATGTCATCGTACGTTTCGCAGGAGCGGAAAAAGACGGCTTCAACAAACTTGAAAACTTCGACAAAGAAATCGCTGAGATTTATGTAATCAATAATGGCAGACGCTACGCCATTATGAGCTACGATGAAAACGTACAAGAAATCGGACTTAACTTCGACGCCAAGAAAATGGGCAACTATACAATCAGCATCGAGCCTAACGGCGAATTTGAAAGCGTCATCCTCGTTGACCGCTTCACAGGTGTAGAAACAGACATGCTCCTCGAAGACTATACATTCACAGCTACAAGCAACGACGACAACAACAGATTCGTGGTTAGATTGTCAGTCAACGGTCAGCAGACAACAGACAACAAACACTTCGCTTACCAATCAGGCGACGAGCTCATCATCAGCGCTGAAGGTTCAGTACAAATCGTTGATATGTTAGGCCGTTTGGTTTATAGCAGCGATGTTGAAAGCGCCAACAACAGAATCAATGTGAGCGGTTTAGACAAAGCATCGTATATCGTAAGAGTTGTCAATAACAACGATGTAAAAGTTCAAAAAGTAGTCATTTATTAATAAGACGACGGTCAACAGACTACGGACTAAGATACGCAGTCTGTTGACCAAATAAGATAATAAACATGAAAAAAGGAATAATAACATTAGCGGTGACTTTAGCATTAGGCATGAATCTTCATGCTCAGAATGCATCTTACACCAACGATTCAAAAAATGATGCTTATTTCTCGTCTAATTTCTCTGAATTCAGACAAGGTACAAGCAGCAGCGAATCTTGGATTAACGAGATGCCTATGCTTTTAGGTCACGCTTACGAGACAAACCAATCAGCCGATAATGCTCCTCTAGGTTCAGGACTGTTACTTCTCGCAGGATTGGGAATTGCTTACGGAGTAAGAAAAAAAAGCAATTGAAAAAAGATATACAACAGTCAGCAATTCAGAATCTGAATTGCTGACTGTTTGTAATTAATACAAACCAAACGCACCAAGCTATTTTCCCCAGCTTTCCCTATCCAGGCTTCTATATTGTATAGCTTCAGCCAGATGTTCTGGTCTGATGACATCTGATTCCGCGAGGTCTGCGATAGTTCTAGAGACTTTCAAAATCCTATCATACGCTCGAGCTGACAGATTCAGTCGGTCCATGGCCCCTTTAAGCAGTCTGGAACATTCTTCGTCGAGGCTGCAATATTTTTGTATCAGTTTCGGGTTCATCTGAGCGTTGGAATGAATATTCGGTATATCTGCGAAACGTTCTGTTTGTATGTTACGAGCTCTCATCACACGGGCACGCACTTCTGAGCTTTTCTCGCCTGCGTTTTTCTTGGAGAGCTCTTCAAAAGGAACAGGTACCACTTCGACATGAAGGTCGATTCTGTCGAGCAAAGGGCCGGAGATACGATTCAGATATTTCTCTACAGCTCCGGGCTGGCAGCTACATTCCTGAGTCGGATGATTATAATATCCGCACGGGCAAGGATTCATGGCAGCCACGAGCATGAAATTCGCCGGGAACTCCATTGTCTGTTTAGCTCTCGCTATCGTCACCATTCGGTCTTCCATAGGCTGCCTCAAGACCTCAAGTACGTTACGTTTAAACTCAGGAAGCTCATCAAGAAAAAGCACGCCATTATGTGCGAGAGAGATCTCTCCAGGCTGAGGATAAGCGCCGCCACCAACCAAGCCGACATACGACGTAGTATGATGCGGACTTCTGAAAGGGCGCGTCTTCAGCAACGACAATCCGTCGCCTACCAGACCGACGACAGAATGTATCTTTGTAGTTTCCAAGGCCTCTTTCAACGTCATCACTGGCATGATTGTAGGCAGCCGTTTGGCCAACATCGTCTTTCCGCTTCCGGGACTGCCGATCAATATGACGTTGTGAGAGCCCGCTGCCGAAACTTCCAGCGCACGTTTTATATTCTCCTGTCCTTTGACATCTGAAAAATCGAAGTCATAAACATCATCGGTAATCTCTTCATATTTAGAAATCTCTATAGGTCTCGATGATGATGAGCCGTTGAGGATAGAAATGACTTCCATGATATTATTAACGCCAAAGACATCCACATCTTCAACAACAGCGGCTTCTTTCGCATTAGCCATCGGGAGTATCAGACCTTTAAAACCATCCTGCATCGCACGTATCGCTATCGGCAAGACGCCTCTGATAGGATTAAGGCTGCCATCAAGAGACAGCTCTCCCATAATAACATATTTATCCAAAAGCTCAGCGCTAATCTGCTCCGACGCCGCCAATATCGCTATGGCAATCGGCAAATCATACGAAGAGCCCTCCTTCCTGATGTCGGCCGGAGCCATATTGATGGTAATCTTCTTCTTGGGATATTTCAAGCCGTTATTATTAAGAGCTGCCTCTATACGCTGCTGACTCTCCTTCACGGCGCTGTCGGGCAAGCCCACAAGAAAAAACTGGACTCCCCTATCGATATTAACTTCTATAGTTACAGTAATAGCTTCAATGCCATTCAAGGCACTTCCAAAGGTTTTCACTAACATAATATTTTGGTTTTTAGGACTCAGATAAGCGCAGGCCTCAGGCGTTCATAAATCAACTTCTGGGTTTATATTGCGAAGACTGGAATATCTGTTGTATGTCGTTATTTTTCATCAATTCTTGCAGACTTACGTCATTATTTGTCATATATGAACGAATTATTTGCAATCCGATATATTCGCCAAGACGAGCTGGAGCTTCCTTCGAGAACGCCTGTGTGAAAGGACCGTCGCCAAAGAAACTGCGGAATGTCTCCAAACCGTTGGCATACAAAAGATCGTTACCAATGAACGAAGCCCATACATCACCTTCATAACGCTCTATCCACTGCGTCTGTGCAGAAGAATAACCTAATAAAACAGAATCAGGTAACGAAGGATTCATGGCTTCAATGAAATACAACTGCTTTCCGGCGTTTATCATTTCCGACAAGACATCTTTCTGATTGACATGACGCGAAATATAACTGTTGTAAAACGACTGAGCTAAGTCGCGAGTAATATACGAGGGCTGACATCTTAACGAACGGAATCGAGGCATACCTATATAATCATATATCCTGTCTTCGTTGCCCAAATAATAATCCAGACTTATCAAAACGCCATCAGGCTGAATCATAACGGCCGGCATCTCATAATCTATGCCCGAAACATACAAATATGTGTCTGGAATCTCAATATCAGGATAATAATAATGAAGCCTCTGATATACCGACTTTATATCTTTCTTCAAATCTTTTATGTCAGAAAACTTCTCCTCCGTCATATCATTGATTCTTATACAGAAAGTGTCTGTCACAAAAGCTTTCAGATAACCAACAGCGTCCTTGTCATCAAGATCGCCACCTAAAAAAATAGGATATTTATCCCTAATGGATTTCAAGCCTTCAGTGAAATTAGACGTATCTAACGAAAACAAATCCTTATTATATTCTTTAACGACAATCTCCTGCGGATCAAGATTCTCATAATGAACCTTCAACTTGTTTTTATAAGTATTTGTATTCTGGCATGACAATAACGCCAATGAAACTACGAGCGATGATATGACGAATATTTTTTTCATATTTGTATATTTTTACCTTTAAACATGTTTGGAAAACATCGACAAAATTTAGATTCCAATCAAATTGTCATGCAAATATACAACGAAAAATCGGGTTTTCGCCATTTTTAACATTAATTAAGATTTTTGATGTGAAGTAGTCAGAATATGCGATAATTTTAACAATTATTGCAAAAAAATATTAAGATTACGTACTAAACAAGCAGTTTTATTTCTCTTCTTCAAAATAAATATCGACAGCTGAGTCGCGTTCCAATCCCAACAAGGAAGCTGCTTTTCCATAATTCAAAGCTATTTCCAAAAATCCGTGCGTACCGAACAACGCCACGATGTCTGAAACAGGAACTTCCTGATAGCCATTGTGAATCTTAGTGATTTTATAAATCCCAGAACATAATTTTATAGTAAAGTTACGACCTGCTCTTATCTTGTCAAACAGCTGACGGGTGATATTGGTGACCAAATTCTCGTAAGAGTCAATATAATTGACCAGACCGTGTATGGAATTACTGTTATATGTAGGTTTAAATTCAATCCTCTCCTTAATAATATAAGACGGACCGATTTCCGACAATGGAGTGTTATTGAACAACATAACAGATACTTTGACGAAACGGTCTCTCGTACTGAACGTAAAGAAATCCGTGTCTTGCTCAACATCAATGATTACAGCTTCATACGGATCCTGGTCGATGATGAGCGAAAATATGTAATTGTCGGTACCGACAAAATAATGGTCATTAGCCTTGACGACGACATGAGGATTCTCGACCGACTCTTCAGTGTCGATGGCAAGAATATGAATCGTACCTTTAGGAAAATTCTTATAACAATTTTTAACAATAAAAGCGGCGGAACGAACATCAAACGGTTCTATATTATGAGTTATATCAACAACATTAATGTCGGGTATAGCGGAATATATCGCTCCCTTAACCGCAGGAACATAATAGTCCGAAAAGCCCCAATCGCTTGTTAATGTTATGATTGCCATCGTTATTGTTTAGATATATGTTATTAGAAATAGTTTATGTTCTACTTCTGCAAAGATACGTTTTTAGAAAAAGTAAAATTATGTCATCTTAAAAATTTTATTAACAATTTTTACTTTTCTTATTCTGTTTACTATTATATTTGTAAATATTTTTAAAACAGTTTTTTATTATAATGTCGGAACAAATTGTTCAAATAGAAAATGTAAATCCCAGCGACTTGTACGGTGCTAACGATCAGCATCTTACGATGATAAAGTCGTTATTTCCGAAGATAAAGATCATAGCTCGTGGCGATTATATAAAGATTATCGGCAAAGATGAAGAAGTTGATTATTTCATCGATCGTCTTAATTTGTTGGTACTCCATCTCGAACGTTACGGCAACATAAGCTCTAAAGTGATAGAAGACATTATGTTATGTGCCGGGGAATCGGATTTCATAAAAAATCTTAACGATAGCGACGTTTTGGTTTATGGACGTAACGGATTACAAATCAAGGCAATGACTGCCAACCAGAAAATCATGGTTAAAGCGTCTGAAAACAACGACATGATTTTCGCCATCGGCCCTGCTGGAACAGGAAAGACATACACAGCAGTAGCATTAGCTGTCAGAGCCTTGAAAAACAAGGAAGTACGACGTATCATCTTAACACGTCCAGCCGTTGAAGCCGGCGAAAACCTAGGTTTCCTTCCTGGAGATTTAAAGGAAAAACTCGATCCATATCTTCAACCTCTTTATGACGCATTGCGTGATATGTTGCCGCAAGCTAAATTGCAGGGCTACATGGAAGACGGCACCATCGAAATAGCGCCGCTGGCTTTCATGCGCGGCCGTACTCTCGACCACGCTTTCGTAATTCTCGACGAAGCCCAAAACGCAACACAATCGCAACTGAAAATGTTCCTTACCCGTATGGGTCGTTCCGCTAAATTCGTCATTACAGGCGACATAACACAAATCGACCTACCTAAAAACCAGCCTTCCGGATTGCCTCAAGCGATGGAAGTGTTAAAAAACGTTAACGGAATCGAGTTCATACATCTCAATGAAAAAGATGTAGTACGCCATAAACTCGTCACCGACATCGTAAACGCTTACAAACGTTATTATTCAGACAATGAAGGAAAAGCTGAAAACAATCAGCATAAAACTGAAAACTAAGAATAAAATATCAACTTAAAAAATATAAAGAATGAACGCTTTAACAAAAACAGAATTTAATTTCAAAGGTCAAACAAAAGTATATCACGGCAAGGTTCGTGACGTTTATTTCATTGACAACAAATATCTTGTGATGGTCGCCAGCGACCGTATCTCCGCTTTCGACGTCATCCTTCCTGAAGGAATTCCTTACAAAGGACAGGTCTTGAATCAAATTGCGGCTTTATTCTTGGACGAAACAAAAGACATCGTTCCTAACTGGAAAATCGCTACTCCAGACCCGATGGTAACTGTCGGCAAACTCTGCAAGCCTTTCCCTGTTGAAATGATTATCAGAGGCTACCTCACAGGAAGTTCCTGGCGCACATACAAAAGCGGCAAACGTGAAATCTGCGGCGTGGCAATCCCTGACGGAATGAAAGAACATCAACGCTTCGAAAAACCTATCATCACTCCTACTACAAAAGCCGATGAAGGCCACGACGAAGACATTTCTCGCGAAGAAATTATCCGCCAAGGTCTCATCAGTGAAGAAGATTACAAACAAATTGAAGAAATCACCTACAAACTTTTCCAACGCGGAACAGAAATAGCTGCTAAACACGGACTTATCTTGGTTGACACAAAATACGAATTCGGCAAAATCGGCGATCAAATCTATCTCATGGACGAAATCCATACTCCAGACTCATCACGCTATTTCATCGCCGACCAATATGAAGAATGCTTCGAAAAAGGTCTTCCTGTAAAACAGCTTTCAAAAGAATTCGTTCGCGAATGGCTTATGGCTAACGGTTTCCAAGGTCAAGAAGGCCAACAAGTTCCAGAAATGACACCTGAAATCGTAAGCAGCATCTCCGAACGTTATATCGAACTCTACGAAAAAGTCACAGGCAAAAAATTCGAGAAAGCCGACGAATCTGACGATATTGTAAAACGTATCGAAAAGAACATCGCCGAATGCCTTGAAAAACTTGACTAATTCCTAATTATTTTAGGTGTATTAAAAATATTCCTGATGACAACGGAATTCCTCGTCGGTTCAAAATATTTCAGTTCCGATTTTATATTCAACTGAATCAGATAGTTACGAATATCTTTTCTGGTTAAAACTATTCCATTACTGAATGGATTTATATAGAACAAGACATCTTCCAACTGCGGGAAATGTCTTGTTTTTTTACAATATGCCAATACAAAATGATGAGGTAAGACGACAGGATATATAGGAAGGTTAAGTCGCTCTGCCACAATACAATACAACATACCCAACGAAAAAGGATTACCTATTCTGGTCTCGACAAGTCTGTTAACGTAATAATAATCCTGATTTCCCACAGCATTTTTATCACCTTTAAATTTATTAACATCATAGATAATATGATTTAAAATCTTGACTTGTTCGAGAGGAGTCAAATTATAGTTAATTTCCTTTTCGATTTGTTCTATCATCATAATTATCTGGAAACCAATGCTATTCCAATCAGACTGAGGAAATCTATATTTAGATAAAATAAAATAAGGTTCCAACAAGTCATATTCGCGATTTTCTTTCCACGAATTCAGTCTGTTTATAACAGATTGTTGTTCAATAGATTCTACAAGAGACTCTAATCTTTCTCTATGATATTGATCAGTTGTTTCATCTAATTTTTTCTTCAAGGCAGGCAGTGCTTCTTCGCCACAATTGGTAATAGCAGCGGCTATATTAATATATAGGTGTTCGTCAGGCTCATCGGTAAGAAAAATCAGAGAGTTTAACATCTGAGCCGAAACCGGAATATTTGTTGTTTTCATGGTGTTGTTTTTACGCTGAAAACAACGAAACGTTAATAAAAGTTTTAACGATGTTAAATTTTATTATTTATAGAACTTCATATCAACCATATATTTATACGACTCTTCCGGCATAAAATATCGCACATCTTTATTTTCGGCGACAGCCTTTCTTATGAAGGTTGAAGAAATCTCAATTTCGGGAGCGTCAATCACTTGCACTGATTTATGGTTTAGCAGTTCTCCTCCGTCGTAATTTTTTCTCGGATAAACCAGCAGATGATAATTATCCAATATCACCTGATAATTTTTCCATTTGTTAAAACTCATTAAGTTATCCATTCCGCAGATGAGGTAGAAATCGGTATATGGGTAGCGTTCCGACAGACGCACGAGAGTATCAATAGTATAGGATGGTTTTGGCATATAAAATTCGATGTCGCAGACCTCAAAACGCTGGTCTTTTTTCACAGCCATCTCCAACATATCACGGCGATGATTATCCTGAAGCAAGGATTTTTTGTCCTTAAACGGGTTTTGAGGACTGACAACGAACCATACAGAATCCAAATCGGTATATTCGACGATATAATTGGCAAGCATCAGATGTCCGTTATGGACGGGATTGAACGAGCCGAAGAACAGACCGATTTTGTTTTTTATCATGTTACAAAATATTGAAGAGTTGTTCTTTGATTTTCTCAAGTTCATCCTTCATTTTTACGACAAGACGTTGAATATCAGCATCATTAGCTTTAGAACCGAGAGTATTTATCTCGCGGCCCATCTCTTGTGCGATGAAGCCGAGTTTTTTACCTGCGCCTTCTTCGTCAATAGTCTCTTCATAATAAGAGCAATGTTTTGCGAGACGAACCTTTTCTTCAGTGATGTCAAGCTTTTCGAGATAGAAAATCAGTTCCTGCTCAAAACGATTTTCGTCATATTTACCCGACTGCGTAAGTTCAGTCAAATTCTTGATTAACTTACTTTTAATATTCTCATGGCGATTATTTTCAAAAGGAGTCACTTCGCCGAGATATTGCATGATAAGATTTTTTCTTTTAAGCAAGTCATTTTTAAGGACTTCGCCCTCTTGTCTGCGGAAAGCATCCGTCATATCAAGAGCAGATTGTAAAGTTTCCTTAACTTTTTCCAAGAAAGTATCGTCATATTGTTGTTCCGGAGTGACGAAAATTCCAGGCATTTTAAACAAAAGCATCGCCAAATCAGCGGATTGAGGAATATTATATTCTTCTGAAATTTCTTTAATTTGTTTAAGATAAGAAGCTATGACATCTTTTTCTATATGAGTATTCTGCTCCACATTAGTATCGGTGATGGAAATCATAACATCCACTTTACCTCTTTGCAATGTCGTCGCAACCATGTTACGATAATCCAATTCCTGGGAACGAATCTCGTGAGGCAACTTAACTATTAAATCTAATTGTTTAGAATTCAGAGTTTTAACTTCAACAACAATTCTTTTTGTAAGATATATTTGTTCGGCTTTACCGTAGCCTGTCATCGATTTTATCATAATTGTAAATTTTGTCACAAAGATACCCAAAAATCTTGTTTTTTTTGAAAAAAAAATATACCTTTGTGAGTACCTTTTTTGGAACTCAGAGTCTCAAAAATTCAGAGTCTCAAAATAAGTCAAATAAAAGTAACATAAACCTTAAAAATTAATAACATTATGACAGAAAAAATGACCTCACAACTAGCGATGGAGCTAGAAGCAAAATACGGAGCACACAACTATCATCCACTTCCTGTTGTTTTAGCAAAGGGCAAGGGCGCCAAAGTTTGGGATGTTGAAGGCAAAGAATATTACGATTTCTTATCTGCATATTCAGCTGTTAATCAAGGACATTGTCATCCAGCCATTATCAAGGCTTTATGCGATCAGGCTCAGAATCTGACGTTAAGTTCACGTGCTTTCTACAACGACAGCCTTGGTGTTTGGGAGAGATATATCACAGAATATTTCGGATACGACAAGGTTCTGCCTATGAACACAGGCGCCGAAGCCGACGAGACAGCTCTCAAATTGGCACGCCGTTGGGGAACAGTCTGCAAAGGCATTCCAAATGACGAAGTCACTATAGTCTGCTGCGAAGGCAACTTCCACGGTCGTACAATCACCATCATCACAATGTCGAACGACCCTGATTCATACGCTAATTACGGCCCTCTAACTCCAGGTTTCATCCGTATTCCTTACAACGACCCTGACGCTTTGGAAGCTGTTTTAGCAGAACACGGACATAAAATCGCAGGTTTCTTGTTAGAGCCAATCCAAGGTGAAGCAGGCGTTTATGTACCAGACGAAGGTTATCTCAAAAAATGCTACGACATCTGTAAGAAATACAACGTCTTATTTATGGCCGACGAAGTACAAAGCGGCATCGCTCGTACAGGCAAAATGTTGGCCTGCGACCACGAAGGCGTACGCCCAGACATACTTATCTTAGGCAAGGCTTTGAGCGGCGGTGTTGTGCCTGTATCAGCAGTATTGGCCGACGACTACATTATGATGAATATCAAACCTGGCGAACACGGATCTACATTCGGCGGTAACCCAATCGCTGCCAAGGTCAGCATGGCTGCTCTTCAGGTGGTGAAAGACGAAAATCTTATGGAAAGAGCTGAATATCTCGGCAAGATTTTCCGTGAAGAAATGAAGAAAATCGACAGCCCAATGATTGAGTTGGTACGTGGTAAAGGTTTACTCAACGCTGTCATTATCAAGCCAAAAGACGGAAAAGAAGCTTGGGATGTCTGTATGAAGATGAAAGAAAACGGAGTCTTGGCAAAACCGACACACCGTCATATCATCAGATTCGCTCCACCTTTAGTGATCACTGAAGAAGAATTACGTGCGGCAATAGAAATCATCAAAGAAACGATATTGTCGTTCTAATTATTAGGAATGAAGAGTTAGGAATTAGGAATGATTTGGTAACATTACCACATTCCTGATTCCTAATTAATTTCAGGTATTTCATTAAGAGCCTCTATCTTTTTATTCTTGACATCGATGTGGTAGCAGAACATCGACTTTCCGTTTGTTAGCAAAAGATAATCGACATTCATTCCAGAATAATAACGTATAGCCTGATCCAGAACTTTCTGAGTGATAGGTACATACGTTGCTTTGCATTCCACTATCATCATCGGTTTTGTTTCTTTGTTGAAAACAACGATGTCGCAGCGTTTGGGCAAATTGTTCACCTTGATAGAATATTCCACGGCGATGAGACCTGCGGGATATTTTTTTATTTCCACAAGATAATGAAGCATCTTCTGACGCACCTCTTCTTCTGGAGTTAAAACGCAGTAAATCTTACGGATAGGATCAAAAACTTTCGTCTTGTTATCTTCGATAATAGTGTTAAACCAATTCATATTCACAAAGATATAAAATTGTTAAAAATAAATAACACTTTTAAAAAAAATAATTATCTTTGCAAACCGAAATAGGTCAGTTGTCGGATTCTACTAGTCGGTCAGGTAACGACACTCTCACTGTCGAAACAGGGGTTCGAATCCCCTATCCGATACAAAAAAGGAATTGCCAAAGCAGTTCCTTTTTTCATTTCATCTCTTATCAATGTCTGCGCCAAGGCACTCAACGACTCTTTCCACGTCAATGTCCATCATGCAACGAAAATGTTTCTTAGGACATTCCTTAAATCCCAACTTACTGCAAGGACGACATCTAACATCCTTACACTCAACAATATGACATTTCTCAGATTCTTTCGGAAGATATGGATACATTCCTAATTCAGGTACAGTATTTCCCCAAACAGAGACGATATTTTTATGGAAAGCCGCAGCGATATGCATCAAACCTGTATCATTTGTCAGCACCGATTTCGCATTTTTAACGACAGAAGCCGACTGCTCCAGATTTATCTTTCCAACAAGACTAAGAACTTGAAACTCAGAATCGCTGACCGCAGATATAATTTCATTCGCTCTTTCAACATCTTCCGGACCGCCAAGAAGTATGACAGGTTCGTTTAATCTCTTAATGACTTCGACGATTTTTACAGCAGGCAGAATCTTGGTTTTATACGTTCCTCCTATAACAAAAGCGTGATAAGCATTTTGAAAATTTACAGGCAATTCTGTAGTAGGATAATTATTTTTTTCAGAAATAAAGAAATCAAGTCCCTGATAATCATTATTTACGCCAAGTTTTTCCACTGCCTTAAAATATCTATCCACGATATGAATATCAGGCATCATATTGATTTTGAAAGCCGTAAGCAAGAACTTCTTGAAATTAAGTTTCGGGAAAGAAGAACAAGGACAATTTAACGCTTTTCTAACTCTTACGCTTCTTTTATTTTTCTGTAAATCAACAATATAATCGTAATTTTCTAATTTTAACTCTTCGATGTTTTTTTTCAAAGAATCGTCATATTCATATACCTTATTAATATATGGATTTGTCTTATAAAGATTAGCGAATTTTTTCTTTGTCAGGACATGAATTTCCACGTCATCAATTTGATTTTTCAAACAACGGATCACGGGAGTTGTCAGCACAATATCACCAATCGAACTAAAACGAATTACGAGAATCTTCATCTTAAATATTTTTTGTAATGAGCACTGAGCATTAAGCCATAGAGGCGTCTAAGTTTGTCGAAAGCATAAGTTTCGCACTTCGACAAGTTCAGTGGCCTCCACATTTTAATTATGAATTAATCTTTAGTTTTTCATCTCTGAAGATAAGTTCAACAGTCTCTTCATATACATCTAAGTTATTTATTTTCTTAACTTTACGCCATATATCCTGAGGATTTTCAAATGAATTCATCATATAAGACCACAGTTCTTTCATGCAGCCGATTATCTTAGGGCTACCACCAGCGTGACGCAGTCTTTCCAAGTAAAGCGAAACTACAAAATGATGCAATTTTCTTTTTCTTTCTTCACAATCGAATGTGACGCCTTTTATCTCATCAGCGAGGAACGGATTGGTTAGCAAGCCTCTACCGAGCATAAACATCGACACAGAAGGTAATTTCTCGCTGATACGTTTGTAGTCTTCCACAGAAAAAATATCGCCATTATAAACCAAGGGGCGTTTTATCATTGGCGCTATCTCCGCGAATCTGTCAACGTCGGCATTTCCTGTATAAAGTTGCTTTCCTATGCGCGGATGTATTATAATCTCGCTAAACGGATAAGCGTTAAAACTATCTATAAGTTCTTCTATTTCAGTATCTTTAAAATAGCCGAGACGACATTTAAGGCTGAATTTTATCTCAATATTATTGAATACCTTATCAAATATTTCTTTCACTTTTTGAGGTTCGGCCATGAGTCCGCAGCCTCTGACTTTATTGGCGACTCTTGGGAACGGGCAACCCATATTAAGGTTGATTTCCTTATATCCCATCGCCTGACACTGATTGGCGAAACGTATTATTTCTTCAGCGTCATTGCCGAGAATCTGCGGCGTTAAAGTATTGACGTCGTTGAAATTAACATCAATTTCCTCGCCCCTCAGGCTTCTGCTGTTATCTTTGTGAATCCCCGTAAAAAAAGGCGTGTAAAACTTGTCTATTCCACTGAAATATTCCTTGAAAAGATTGCGATAAACCGCATCAGTAATGCCTTGAAACGGCGCTAAACTTAAAGTAATCATCGTTTTCTTGAAATTGTTCTTACAATACTAAAACACAAAACCATCATCGCTACAAAAGAAGCTGCTCTGTAAAGATAATCGCCATAATGAGAATAAAACGTCATTTCATCATTGACATTCAAAGTATTACGCAAAGCTGTCGGTTCCCAATAGTCAGTTCGCTCAACAACATCGCCCCTTTGGTTGATGAAACCGGAAATACCGGTATTGGCAGAACGCGCCACACCACGACGATTTTCTATAGCTCTAAGTTTCGACATATCAAAATGCTGCCTATGTCCAGGCGTGTCGCCCCACCATCCATCGTTGGTGATGACAAATATCATGTTAGCTCCATTTCTCACAAAATCAGTGACATAGCCACCAAAAACAGATTCGTAACAAATCAAAGGAGCGACCTTGTATTCTTTTGACCATTGGCTTTTGGCCACCGAACTTTGAACTATGGCTTCATTATCTTGTTGTCTTTCGTAAGTAAAGACCGTAGCTTGGTCTTCAGATTTCAATGTTCCTACCGTACCGCCCAAATCGATGGCGAGATTTCTGAGAGGTCGCATAAACCACCACGATGGCATCATCTCTACTCCAGGCGTAAGTCTAGATTTGTGATGAAGCTGAATATCAGCTGTATCGTTAATGGATAAGACCGTATTATACGAATAATAATACTCATCGACATCGTAAAATTTACGAGCTGCGAAGTCGTTTTTGTCGGAAGCCATTCCTAAAGTGCTAGCTCCCACGATATATGTTATCTCATTATTTTTAGAGAACAATTTCGATTCCTTTATCGAATAATATAAATTGATTTTTTCCAGCCAAATATTCTCGTGAATCGATGATTCGGGACTCACGACAAATCGCGTTTTTTCTGTCAGAAGAGGCTCTGCAACGCTGAAGTTGCGATCTAAGATTTCAGCAGTAGACAATGTGAATTCTTCCTTATAAGGATCTATATTAGGCTGAACGACAACAACTTCAACTTCTTCGCCTTTTTCTTCGTATGTGTGATACATTATCTTACTTACGATTATCGGGACAAGAACTATTGTGAGGAAAATTAGAAACTGAGAAAATCTGTTGTCTCGTTTCAAATCGGTCACTGGGCTTGTCGAAATGCCGATGGTACCTTCGACAGGCTCAGGCACAGAAGTCTGTCGTCCGCAGCCTATAGCCCGTAAGCTTTTATAAGCCAATATATTAGCCAATAAGGCCCAGATTGTTCCACCTGCCACTCCAGTAAATTCGTACCATTGAATCCAGGTATGATTACGAGCGAAGACATTTCCGATATTAAGCCACGGCCAATTGAGCTGCCAGTTAAGATGCAGATTTTCAAAAGCTAAGAAAAACAATATCAGCAGAAAAAAACCACCTTTATTGTGAAATACTTTTGTTCTTGTAAAATGATAAAGCCAGAATGTCGTCGCCATGAAAGCGCTGTTTAGCAATATCATAGCGATGGAACCTGCGGGCGTGCTATTCCAGACCCACCACGTCGTGAGAGCATTCCAGACCAAAAAAGCCAGAAATGAAAGTAAGAATATATTACTTTTTCCTTGTTGTCTCGTTGTCTCGTTGACTTAAAGCTTTATCCTGAAGAAATAAAAGAGGAACAAAAGCGATGAAAATCAAAGCTGTAAATCCGTTAAACGACCATGACGCTGCTATCATAAGACCGCTCAACAAAGCCAAAGAAATCTTGGTAATATTCTTCATCATTTCATCTTAAAATAGTTAAAAATCTTAAAGCTATCGTCCAAGAATATCAGAGAAGCATTGCCGTTACGTTCAATTTGGTTTATACTTTCTTCAAAAAGTCCGGAAATTAAGTCTATGTTATTATTTGATATGAACGGAGCGAAATTTTTCAAGAAACCCTTTTCATCTTCAGGCAGGAAAACACTGTCTATCAATCCATTATTAATCAACAACGCATTATGGAACATATTAAGTCCGTACGAAAGGAATTCTTTCTGTTTTTCTCTGCCGATCGGTTTTATATCATTAGCGATGAAGTCGATGAGTTCTGATGCAGAAAACTTGAAACAATAACGCATCCATTTTTGGAAGCAGCGGAAGTATAACTTCTCATCTTCCTGATCATCAAGATAATGCGCCGCTAAAATCCAGTTGCCGTTCGACAACACAGCAGCGTTATGAGCGTTTTCCGCCCCGCAATCAAATTTCTTTAAAAGCGATTCACGAACCTCATCGTATGTGAGTTTCGGTATCTTCATCAAAACGGTACGCGAACGTATCGTCATGAGTAATTCTTCTTGGTTTTCTGATATTAATATGAACAGCGTCTTCTCCGGCGGCTCCTCCAAAAGTTTAAGCAACTTATTGGAAGCCTCAATGTTAAGCCTTTCCGCCATCCAGATAATCGCGATCTTGTATTCAGCTTCGTATGACTTGAGATTCAACTTTCTGATTATCGTCGCGGCATCCCTGACATTGATCAAACCTTGCTTGTTCTCAACTTCAAGAGCGTTATACCAATTCGGGAGACTGGCGTAACAATCACACGATTCCAGATAACTGCGCCATTCCGTCAAAAACAAATCCGATTCAGGATCTTTTTTGACATTCTTACTCGTTGTATTTGGAAACAAAAAATGTAAATCCGGATGCGCTAAGTTACTGTATTTCTTACAAGAAGGACATTCGCCGCAACTGTCGTTTTCCTGTTTGTTGGTACAATTGATATATTGAGCGTAGGCAATTGCCAATGCGAGTTTTCCTGTTCCTTCTGGACCCAGAAACAACTGCGCATGGGCAATGCGATTCTCCTTTACGCTCTGTATAAGCTTTTTCTTAATATCCTCGTGACCAATAATCTGAGAAAACAACATTCTAATTAGGAATTAGGAATTAGGAATTAGGAATTATTATTTTCCTATATTCCTAATTATGAATTATGCATTATTTTCAATCCATTGTGTCACTTCTTCGAGTTGAAGCGCTGGAACATCCATCTTGTTTTTCTTACGAAGTCCGTTCAGTTTCTCACGAAGTGATGCCGGTTTCTCTGCTTTTAACATATCTACTGAAGTATAACCTGCTTTGATGAGAACCTGAGCCCATACTTCAGGAACGCCAATAGCCATAAAGTCTTGTTCCGTAGCGACTTTCTTAACTTTTTCAGGACGCATTGTAGGGAAGAAAAGAACCTCTTGAATAGCGAGCTGACCTGTGAGCAACATCACGAGACGGTCGATGCCGATACCCATTCCTGAGGTCGGAGGCATACCGTATTCCATAGCACGTAAGAAATCTTGGTCGATGAACATAGCTTCGTTGTCGCCGCGTTCTGAGAGTTTCATCTGTTCTTCAAAACGAGCACGTTGATCGATAGGGTCGTTCAACTCTGTATAAGCGTTTGCCAATTCTTTACCGTTGACCATCAACTCGAAACGTTCTGTAAGTTCTGGATTTTCACGGTGACGTTTGCATAATGGTGACATCTCGACAGGATAATCTGTGATGAAAGTAGGTTGGATGTAAGTGCCTTCGCATTTTGCTCCGAAGATCTCATCGATGAGCTTGCCTTTACCCATTGTGTCATCGATTTCAATATCGAGGTTTTTACATACTTCACGGAGTTGAGCTTCGTCCATTCCTGTAATATCGACGCCTGTTTTTTCCTTGATAGAATCAATCATCGAGATGCGTTTGAAAGGACGTTTGAAGCAGATTTCGTTGTCGCCGACTTTCACTGTGTCAGTGCCGAACACTTCTGTCACGACGCGTTCGATCATTCTTTCTGTGAAGTCCATCATCCAGATGTAGTCTTTGTAAGCGACGTAGATTTCCATACATGTGAACTCAGGATTGTGAGTGCGGTCCATACCTTCATTGCGGAAGTTACGTGAGAACTCATAGACGCCGTCGAAACCACCGACAATGAGACGTTTGAGGTAAAGCTCATTAGCGATACGCATGTACATCGGGATGTCGAGAGCATTGTGGTGAGTGATGAAAGGACGAGCCGTAGCGCCGCCAGGAATTGATTGTAAGATAGGAGTCTCTACTTCCAAATAACCGTTTTCGTTGAAGAAATTACGCATCGAGTTGATGATTTTGGTACGAGCGATGAAGATGTTTTTCACATTTTCATTGACGACCAAATCGACGTAACGCATACGATAGCGTTGTTCTGGATCTGTGAAAGCGTCATATACGACACCGTCTTTTTCTTTTACGATAGGAAGCGGACGCAATGATTTGCTGAGCACTGTCAATTCTTTTACGTGGATTGATACTTCGCCGGCTTGTGTGCGGAATACGAAACCTTTAACACCGATGAAGTCGCCGATGTCGAGGAGTCGTTTGAAGACGACATTATATAAAGTTTTATCCTCGCCTGGACAAATCTCATCGCGTTTGATATAGATCTGCACGCGACCGTGAGCGTCTTGAAGCTCGCAGAATGAAGCTGCACCCATGATACGGCGGCTCATGATACGACCGCCGATGCTCACGTTCTCAAATTTTGACAAGTCGTTGTCGTCAAATTCTTCAGCGATTTGCGCCGTGTTGACATTAACCTCAAATGCTGCCTGAGGATAAGGATTGATACCTAATTTGTATAACTCGTTTAAGGAGTTTCTTCTGATTTGTTCTTGTTCGCTTAACATAATATATTGATTTTCTTAAATTGCTATAAAACTTGCAAATATACAAAAAAGACTACAGACTAGGACTACAGACTACAGTTTTTTTTGAATTCATAATGCATAATTCACAATGCATAATTGGGGATAGAATGTTATATCAGCATCTCAAAAAAAAGACGCCATAAATATGACGTCTCTCATTGATTTTCAATTTTCTGTTTTCAATTTAAAAGACGCCACAGGAGTGACGTCTCTACCTTGAAATTTTATTTAACGACTTTCTTCAAAGAGATATTTCCCTTATCATCAGCGACTTTAACGAAATAAAGTCCGCTGCTTAATGAAGTCACGTCTATTTCATTCACGTTTTCAACTGACAAGACTTGTTGTCCTACAGCATTGAAAACCGTCACTTTCGCCAGGTTGTCGCCTTCAACATAAAGCACGTCATTCATCGGGTTAGGGAATATTCTGACAGCTGCGGCATTATTTTCGATGATGCCGTCTTCTGCTACAGAAGCGCAATGCTCTTCAGATTTTTCCGATTCCAATTCATCGCGCACCGCTGTCACGGTGTAGCAATATTCCGTCAAGCGTTCAACATCATTATCTGTGTAATTTGTGACGGTCGCATTTGCAAGCAGCTCATTATCACGATAAACGTTATAGCTCAAAGCATTTTCGACGGCGTCCCATGTCAATGAGATAGAGCAAGCCTTAACGTCTGGCGTCGCAATCAGATTTGCAGGAGCTGCCAATTCAACAGGGTCAACTGGATCTATTGGTTCTTCTGGTTCTTCATATTCATATTTCACAGGAATCTTTTGTTCTCCTACAGTTGAAGTTATGACGATATTTGTGTTATATTTTTCAGCTTTAGAAGTCGCATTCAAAGACACTGTAATTTCGACAGATTCGCCCAAAGCTATTGTATAAGGAAGGCTGAATTCATATTCAAGCGAATAGTTTTCTTCATCTTCGATGACGAGGTTTTCGATGACGGCATCGCCGCGTGTGTTGTTTGTCACCGTTATTGTTTTTGTCATTTCTGTAGAATCCTTCTCGAAGAATACTATTTCAGCAGGATTCAGCGACAAGAAATCCTCGAAATATTCTGTCACGACAAAAGAATGAGGGTCGAGTTCACCGAACACTGGCTGTTGACATCTGCGGCCAGATTCGTCAGCGCCGAAGACATAATATTTCACTTCAGAACCAATCTGATAGCCTTTGATATAAGCGACATATTCATCCTCGTTGCCTGTTGCAGTCATAGCAGCTGTCTGATATTCGCCGCCGTCGATGCTATAATAAACAAGGAGAGAATCCTGTTTCAATTCAGCTCCGCTATATGCGATAAACTTACTTACCACGGCCATTGAATCATGCCATTTTTCTTCGCCGAACAACACGTCACGATGATCCACATAAAGCATGTCGAAATCCATGACGCCGCGTGTACGACAATGGAGAGCGTCTGTGTTAAGCCATCCGTCCCAGCTCCAGTCGTTATAAGCCACGTCAGCGATACCGACGATTTCATAACCTGGCATAGCATCGCGATAAACCTGAAGAGCTGCCTCGTTATAATCTTGCTTACTTCCCATCGGAACAAGAACTTTCTTATTAAGAATCAAACTGTTGGTATAAGGACATATCGCATTACCGCCAGGCAGATCGACGCGATAGACTTTATAAGGATAGCCCCAACTGCAATTTGTGCTTTTGAAATAATCAGCCACTTCCTCATATTTGTCATATTGAGCGTGATTTTCAGGAACGCGAGCCAAGAGAATCTTGTCAGGAGCGAGGAATTTTCCCCAACAATCGACGTGAGCGATATACTGACCTTGAGGGTCGATAGTGACATGATAAGGATCTATGCCGAGATAATCTTTCATTCTCTCATAGACTTGTTCTTCAGTAATTCCCTGAGCTTCACTTTCTTTGATAACAATATCGTCAGAAACGCCGACTCCGAAACCGTCTTGCATCATATTACCTCCAGTATGAACTACATTCATTCCATACATCGGGATGTCCCAATATTTAGCGAAATGACTTGGAAGCATATCGTCGTTAGGACGAGGGCGATTATATTTACTATCAACGATAGCGGCGTTCTTGCCTTCAAAAATATACCAAGGGCCGAAGTCACGAATCCAATAAGAGTCGGTTTTAGCAGCCAAGAATTCGCAATTATCCATATTCACACCATAATACTGGAATTCATTTTTTGCTGACTCAACATCGTAGCTCTGAGCGACAGTAATGACCTTACAATCTTCCGCCATCTCTTTCACGAGTTCCATCGGGATTCCCAAAGGATAAACAATCATAACAGCCTGCATCGGCTCATATTCGCCAGGGAAACGAACTTCGCCGGTAGGAGGAGCGGTTTCTTCAAAATTTCGGTTGTTCACAGTCTTATACATTTCCTCTTCGGAAAGATATTTCAACTTTCTCCATTCAGGAAATTCTCTTTCCTGCGATTGAGCACTAAATCCAGCACTTAGCATCAAACCCAGCAATAAAATTAATGTAAATTTTCTCTCCATTTTTATCGATTTTTATTTTTACAAAAATATGAATTATTCCCATTATTACGTTATCTTTGCATAAAATAATTATCCACATTTTTTATTTAAAACTGATGAAAAAAATATCTTATCAAATTTTATCTTTAACATCGTTATTTATTTTAATATCAATGACTTCATGTAAAGTCATCGAGAAATATATTCCATCTGATTTTAACAAAAAGCAACAAGAGACAACGGATTACGGCACGACTTCAGAAGAGGAATCTACGAAAGTCGAGGGCATTGTCGCATTCGACGGAACCACTGAATCCAGCGAGGCAGAAATCTTCCAGGAAAAAGAAACAGTCACATTTGAAGAGATTGCTGCCGACAGCCTAAATCCGGTTGTCGCCGACAGCCTTGAGATGGCTTTGCAAGAACGCATCGACAAGGAGAATTCCGGTGAAGCCATCGTTGAAGAATCTGATGTAATGATGGGAATGATTGAAGAACTGGACGACATTCCTTATTTCGAGAAAAACAAGTTAGAATCGAGCTCCAAATCAGAGAACATATACAATTATCCTGAAGGTTTTGTGCCGAGTTTTCCTGACAGCGTTTATGCCGAACGCATCGCCAGACTCAGGGAGCAGACCACTATCGAATTGGTTTACAACAATCATGTAAAGTCGTTCATTGACGTTTACGCCGTAAGGAAGCGCGACCATACTTGCAGGATTTTGGGTCTTGCCGACATTTATTTCCCTATGTTTGAACAGACTTTAGACAAATACAATATGCCTTTGGAGATAAAATATCTCGCTGTTGTCGAGTCGGCTTTGAATCCGAAAGCCGGTTCTCACGCAGGCGCTAAAGGTCTGTGGCAGTTCATGTATGGCACCGGAAAGGTTTATAAACTCAACGTCACTTCATTGGTTGACGACCGTTTCGATCCAGTCAAGGCGACTGAAGCCGCATGTCAGCATCTGCAAGATCTCTACGACTCTTACGGCGATTGGTTTCTGGCGTTGGCTGCCTACAACTCAGGCGCAGGCAATGTCAACAAGGCGATCCGTCGAGCAGGCGGCTTGAAAAACTACTGGGCTGTATGGCCGTTCCTTCCAAAAGAAACCCGCGGCTACGTGCCAGCATTCATCGCCGTCAATTACGTGATGAACTATTCCCAAGAACACAACCTCTACCCTACCGACCCTGGAATCATGGCGGACGGCGTTGATAGCGTGACAGTTCACGACCTGCTACATTTCGATCAGCTGCACGAAATGCTCAACATCCCAATGGAAGACATCAAATTCTTCAACCCTCAATACAAGGCCAACATCATTCCCGCCAACGAGAAAAACCCTATGTCGCTCAGACTTCCGGAGAAATATCTCGGCGACTTTATCGAACACGAAAAAGAGCTGTACGCCTTCGTGACGAAGAAAGGCATCGACAAGAAGAAACTCGAAGAAGAAATGAAAAAAGTGAGCGACAGAAGCGTTCATATCGTGAAGAGCGGTGAGAATCTGGGCAGCATCGCTAAAAAATATCGCATCAGCGTCAATCAGTTAAAGACATGGAACAACCTCAAAAACACCATGATTTACCCTGGACAAAAACTCATCGTCTATAGTTCAGGAGCGCCTATGGCTCAAGCCGGCGACAACAAACCTGTAATGCGTTCTACAGAACAGAAAATACATACAGTGAAATCAGGAGAAAACCTGAGCCTGATCGCAAAGAAATACAAATGTTCCGTCACCGACCTAAAAGAATGGAACAACTTGAAAAGCACGACATTAAGCGTAGGACAAAAGCTTAAAGTCTATCCTCCAGCAGAAGATCAAGATCAGAAAACAGCTACTTCAACAAGTAACGGCTACGTCATCTACACAGTTAAATCAGGCGACAACCTCTGGGACATCGCCAAGAAATTCGACGGCGTAACCGTAGAACAAATAAGAAAACTCAACAACCTTGACAAAAATGCCGTCCTGAAAATCGGACAAAAACTGAAAATAAGCAAAGCTCCAGGAAGCTCATCTTCAAGCGGAGAACGTGTGATACATACAGTTAAGTCGGGCGACAACCTCTGGGACATATCCAAAAAATACGGCGTCAGCGTTGAACAGATCAGAAATCTCAACGGTTTAAATTCAAAATCAGTATTGAAAATCGGACAGAAATTGATTATCAGAAATTAACACATAATATATTGAGTACTCGTACGTTAAACGAAAAACATAAAAACATGAAAAACATCAGATTCATCACAGCGACGTTAATATTGTTGACAGCATTGGTTTCGTGCGTCAATGAAGATAAAGTAAAGGAAACGAGAAAAGCTCGCTCCGTCGGCGGAACTTCAGAGATTCTCCTGGTAACTCAAAACGACGAACAATGGAACGGCTTGATGGGCCAGACAGTCCGTGATTTCTTTGAACAAGAACAATACGGACTTCCGCAGCCAGAGAAAAACTTCAAAGTTTCGCATATCAACCTGGATGCCTTGAACGATATGTTCAACAAACACCGCAACCTTATCATTGCAAAAATCGACAAAAACATCAAAAAACCTTTGGTCGAGACTCAAAAAAACATGTATTCCGAACCTCAATTCGTGATGAGAATAACAGCATCATCGCCAGAATCGTGGGCAAGAGCTTTTGAAACAAAGAAAGAAGAACTGAAACTTAGGTTCGACGAAAACGAAAGAGCTCGTTTTACAGAATTCTTCCGTCCTACCACAAACTCCAAGATTGTCAATCAGTTGAAAAAACAATTCGGCATCAGCATGAACGTTCCAGAAGGATATATCATCGGCATCGACCAAGATGATTTCATGTGGATTCGCAAAGAAACCAAGGACATGAGCATGGCATTTCTGATTTACGAACTGCCTTACAAAGACACTTCCGACCTGAATCCAGAGCACATCATCAGCGTCAGAGATTCCATCGTCAAAAAGCATATTCCTGGACCTATCGACGGCTCTTACATGACCACCGACAAAGAATTTCTGAAACCTGTTTTCAAAACTTTACCTGATTTTCCGGCTGGCTATGCCGTTGAGACACGCGGCTTATGGAATCTGGTCGGCGACTTCATGGCAGGTCCTTTCGTCTCATATTCGATAGTAAATCCGGAGAACACAAAGATTATCACAGCAGAAGGCTGGGTTTATTATCCAAACAAAAACAAAAGAGATCTGCTACGACAACAAGAGAGCATCTTATATAGCTTAAAATTCGTAGAATAAACTAGTTATCAACGAATTACAAATCACTTTTCCAGATTTTCAACAACAATCTCGGCGATATCTTTCACCGCTACTGGCGATTTCCTCGCAAACGTCTTCTGACATAAAGGACATGCGGTGACGATTTCTTCGGGATTGTTGTGCATTAAGTCTTTGATAGAATTCGCCGTTATCTCATCACGCTCATCCAACGTCATGGTAATACTTCCGATGCTTCCTCCGCAACAAACCGACATATCTCTATCCGACTTAGCAGGCGTCAATAAACCAATGTTGTCGATGATATTACGTGGCTCTTCATAAACGCCAAACGCACGTCCCAACTCACAAGGATCATGATAGACATATCGCTTGTCGCTTCGGTCAATTTTCAGCAAATCTTTCTCTATCAACTCGTTGATATATTGAGTATGATGCAGAATCTCTATTCCTTCAAGCTGATATTCCTCCTTGAAAACCTTATAGCAAATCGGACAAGAAAGTATCAGTCTCTTAGCGCCCGAATTCTTAATCAGCTCTGTATTCTTCTCTATCAACATCTTAGCTTCGTTAATCTTCCCTGTCAACATCATAGGACGACCGCAGCAAATACTTCCGTCAGCATCCATAAACTCGTAATTCTCATTAAGTTGTTCAAAAATCTTCACCATAGAGCGCGTGATTTTCGGAGTTAGATGCGACATACAACCAGCGAAATAAACTATTTGAGTTCCTGGACTTTTAAACTCCTGATTTTCTGTAAGATAAGTAAAATCCGACTTCACCTTATAATATATCTTGTTGCGTTGCGCCATTTTGATGTTCAACGACTCTATTCCGAGCGGGCATACTTCCACACATTTACCGCACATCAGGCAAATTTCCGTCATTTTCCTGACCTCGCGTTTGTTTTTCTTCCTGACATTACGCATAAAATATACCGCTGTTTTTTTGTAGTTATCCTTATATTCGCTCATCGGGCAGACATCGATGCAAAGTCCGCAGCTCGGGCAAGAATAAATCTCCGCCAAAGCGTAGCCTTTACGAGGTTCTGTCGTTTTCAAGCCAGCGTTACGCAGCAATATCAGCAAGGCCTCCGCCGGAATGTGCATATATCTTGTAAAAGGAAGGACGAACATAAATATTGCGAGGTCGATGGAATATAACCACCAGAAAATCAAGCTCAAAGTCTCGTTATAATTACCTCCGAACAATAATTCAAAGCCGATGTATTTTGTCAGGAAGGAGCCGCCTGCGATATTAGCCATCGAAGCTTCCGCCAAAAATCTGAGCGGAAAAATCGTCCATAATGCGATACGCACCAAATCCTCCTTGATTCCAAATTTAGTGACACGTTTAAAACCAACCTTCCTCGGTCTTTGCCGTTTCACGACAGCAATAACGATTCCGCTAATTATCATCAGCAAGAAGAAATCCATCAAAAAACTGAATATCTGCGCTTTAAGACTTAATTCCTCGACAGAGAAAAATCTGAAGAATATCGGCAGATATAAATTCGACATCATTTTCTGCATAAACGGAAGCTCCATTCCTTTGAAAGGCGCAAGTGAGATACTTTCAAAATGACCGATTATGATAATCATAAACCAGCCGAAAGCAATCGACGAATGCATGTAACCGATGAGCGGCTTGCGTTTCCATATCTTAACATGAAAAAGGCAATCATTGAAAAGATCTTTGACATTTTTCCAAGCCGACTTAGGATTGACAAGCGAGCGGATAAATCTACGTCGGTCATTATCAGGAAGTTGGCAAACAATACGTATCATTCCAATGATGCAATACAACAGCACGAACGTCATTCCACATACGAAAGGCAATACAAACGGGTCAAATATTGGTCTTATCATCTTATTCTTCGTTATAAATTCTTGTAATGGAAAGCAATATATTTCTTGTGTTGATGCCACGGCTGCATACCAGCATACATTTTCCGCACATCATACATTTTTTCACTTTACGCAAGGCGTCTTTTTCCTTTCCTCGCTGTAACATCAAGATTATCTGTCGGAAACTGACATCAGTAAACTTGCCCGCAGTGCAAGTCGCCGTGCATAATCCGCAAGCCATGCAAGTCTTTATGTCCGGATTCAGAGCTTCCAATTTGTTAAATAATTTTAAGTCGATATTATCCATCTGGATATGCGAACTCTTTGATATGCTAAAACCGAAATCGATCATGATTTTTAACTTTAACTCTAGCGGTCACTGAGCTTGTCGAAATGCCGAGTTGCGTTTTCGACATACACAGCCGTCTATAAACTTTTATTCCTAATTAGATAATCGAAAACTTCCATTGCGGCGGATCGAGCTTCGGCCAGCGTATCCGGCAATGTTTTTGGCGAGCTACAAGCTCCTGCCACGAAAACGCCATCCACTTCCGTGAGATTCATGCCTGTAAAAGCATCGCGACTTTCTATAAATCCGTCCTTATTACTCTTGATATTCAGCATATTCTGAATCTTATCCACTCCATTAGCTTTTTCCATTCCGCACATCAGCACCAACAAATCCAATGTCATTTTCATCGGCGTTCCCAAAAGTGTATCTTCCGCTTTAATGACCAGTTTTCCGTCAATATTTTCAGACACTTCGCAGACACGTCCTCTCACGCATTTGATGTCGAAATCTTTCTGAGCCTTGAGGTAAAGATCCTCGTAGCCTTTTCCGAACATCCTCAAATCCATATAAAAACAATAGACATCAGCGTCAGGGAATTCGTCTTTTATCTCGCAAGCCTGTTTCAAAGCCGTGGCGCAGCACACTTTAGAACAATACGTATTGTTTACCTTAACGTCTCTCGAACCCACGCAATGCACAAAACCGATACGTTTCGGTTCATCGATACGCTCATCGTTATGCGTCTTAAAATAACGTTCCAGCTCAGCATTGGTGATTACATTATTGTAAATTCCGTAGCCATATTCCTGTTTTTTCTCAGCTTTAAAAAGGTCGAATCCGGTGCATATTACGACGGCATCCACTTCGTAAGTCTTGTTAGAAGAAAGACTTACAAGAAACGAGTTTTCTTTTTTTTCTATATTGGTGATACGAGAATTCAGTTTTATCTCAATATCTTTGATTTGTTCTTTCAACTTTTCGAGGATTTTTTCCGCGTCGTCGCTTGAAGGAAAAATCCTGTCCCATTGAGCGAGATGTCCGCCTATTTTATCACTTCTCTCGATTATAACAGGCGTAAGTCCGAGTTTTTTCAGCTGAGAAGCCGTTTCTAATCCAGCGGGGCCTGCGCCGATTATCAATATCTTATGATTTTCCATATTTTTTGATACAACTTATATCATTTTAATATTTATCGGATTTTCTGGAGATCCTAAATCCTTACCTTTCAATCCCTTATATTTCTCTTTCGGGTCATATTCTATTCCCATCTTATCCAGGAGCGGTTCTATCGCCACTTGATGAATTTGCAGGCCCAGATCCCAAGGATTATAGCCTAGCACCAAACCAGCCACTTCTTCGTAGGTGAGCGCCGGGATTCCGTAGCCGTTTTTTCCGTACGTCTTGCCTGTTTGTTCCGCTATCACATATTGCCATCTATCCAAGAAATAAGGACATCCAGGACAGTTCGTTATAATCAAATCAGGCTCGTATGGTTCCATCGACTCGAATTTTTTATGAGTGTTAGAGACGGAATAACCTCTGTTAGCCTGTACAAGATACTGACGGAATCCGAATCCGCAACATTGGCGACGTTCTGGATAATCAACCACTTCCCCGCCCCAAGCTTCTACCATTCCCACCAGCACATGCGGATACTCCGCACCGCCGAATCCTTTCGACGGGAACATCTTAGAGTAATGACAGCCGATATGCTCCACCACTTTTAACGGTTTGCCGGTCTTGGCATTCACCAATTTATACTTCGCCTGTTTAGCTATTTCATGACGGAATTTATATATGATATCGCTGGCGTGAGCCAGATATTTCGGTTTTGCGAATTCTTTCTTGCACGAATCCCAAAGATATTGACGTATCTTCGCTTCCAGTTCAGGGAATTCGTGCCATGTCTCCAAAGTCTCTGTGTAGCAGCCAAATGACGTAATGCAAGAACAGACATAGTTTTCGTAGCCGCTCTCACTCATAAGAGCGAACTGACGAGCTATAATAGTCATGGCAGTCTCCTGCGGTATGCTGTCGCTGTGATAAGCGATGCCTCCACAAGTAGTATGATACGGATTTTCATAGAAATCCTTGCCCAACTTATTTCTCGTGATGTCCAAAAACGCCACTTCTGATGCGGGGAAAAACGACTGTCGGATACAACTTCTGACATAAAAATAATGATCGTCAGGAATATCTTTCTGATAATCAGCCCATATTTTTTGTTTGCCTTCTACTATCATAGCTATCCGATATTAAGATGTTTTTCACTATTATTAACTGTATAAACTTTCTTGAAATATTCTTCGTCGGTGAGATTTTCTTTCTGTGCCTGAATATGAGCATCGTTTATAACTTTGTCTATCAGCTCTGTAGCGCCAGTGACGTCGAATATATTTTTCAGTTGGTCGAGGCTCTCTTGTGGAATTTTACGCAATCCTCCAGGGCCGTTGCCATCGAGATTTGACCCCAAACGCTCATGGATATCATCGAGATTTTCACATATCCATTTCCCGACGGTACCGAATTCCTTATGCTCTTCATAAGTAAAATTACGCGGATATACACAGTAGCCGTGATTCAAGATATTTCCGCATAAGTCTTTGACCAAAACATATTGCTGCCGTCCTTTCTCCGATTCCATGTAGCAGCCACTTTGCATCGAGAGCTTACGCAAAGCCATGATTATCAACCCAGGGGCATTACCACGAGGACAACGTGTGACGCACGACATACATTCGCCGCAATACCAAATAGTGTCGCTTTCCAACAATTTTTCCAGCTCTTCTTCATTTTTACGCTGGACGATATTGACAATATTCTTAGGATTATATTTATAGAACTCCGCCGCAGGACAAACCGCAGTGCAGACACCGCAATTCATACACGCCTTGAGACCTTCTTTAACCCTATAGTCTTCTTGCAATTTCTCGCAAAGATGTCCTTTATATACGTCAGACAACATAATCTTATAATTAAGTAAAATAATATATAGTAAAAACGTTTACTATTTTTTATGAACGCAAAGATAATAAAAAAACACAAATAGAGGAATAATGTTTTTTAATTTTTCAATGAAAGAAGGAAGTTACGAGAAGAAAATATCAATTGTTTTTATTTACACGTTGACTTACAAAATCATAAATCTTACTGATAGCGATTCCTACCACGACACCGACAGCTGCTCCAACAATAACGTCGCCAGGATAATGAACGCCCATATAAATCCTGCTGTAAGCCACTAACGACGCCCAGACAAACATCACAAACGCTATCTTACTGTAATAATTTTTTAACAAATGCGTGACATAAACCGCAAGCGCAAAAGTGTTACAAGCATGTGACGAGATAAAACCGTAAGCTCCGCCACAATGTCCGTTAGGAAGATAAACCAAGTCTTTTATGGCTTCATTATGACATGGTCGCGGACGCTCAAAAAGCGGCTTGAAAACGCCGGACGAAATCTGGTCGGAACAGACAATCAACAGAATTATACCTATTATTATTAATATACTTTGCTTCTTATATTTTTTTATAATCAAAAACAACAATAACAAATAAAACGGAGCCCATGTTATTTTTCCCGAAATAAACGTCATGACCGGATCAAGCCAATCAACATGCAAGCCGTTTAGGAATAAAAATAATTCAGTATCTATATTTTTTATGATGTCCATAATGAAAATTTTAGGCGAAGACTAAAACTAAGACTAAGGCGAAGACTAAAATTGTTAATTGTTTAAAAGTTTTTCTCTTTCTTCGAGATATGCTTCGTTATAGGGATTCCTTTTTATCAGTTCGTCGATGGCCTGCAATGCTTTCTTTGGTTTCTTGTCTTTATATTTTTGGAATATTTCCTGATAATACTTATCGCATTTGCAAGGCGGACCGTTTTTATCATCAACATTAGTGATAAATCCAATCGCCTCTGTTTCAAGTCCTTCTATTGTAAAAAGTATCGGCACTTCAAAATATTCGTAGTCGCTGTTTTGACATTCGTTCCAATTACCTTTTGTCATCAGGAAAAACTTTTGCAGCTGCGAACTGAGATAATCGTTCAAAGGATTGATGATGCTGAATTCGCCCAAAGTTCCGTCACAATGCACAGTGAACTGCATTATCGTAGTTCCGACGGTACAGCTTTGCCTTGAGATCTGGTTATAATCGACATGATAGAAGAAGTCGCGTTCAAAAGCGCCGCTGCCTCCTTTATACCTGTAATCGAGCATCGTCTTAACAATTCGGTTGTTTTCTTTGAGAAGTCTGCTGACATCCTGGTTTTGAGCCATCAACCTTGGGCAATGTAGAAAAACTAAAGCGAAGACCAAAACAAAGACTAAAACGAAGGCCTTAGCCTTTGTCTTAGCTTTAGCCTTCGTCTCTGTATTTATCCGATGTCCGTTATACGTCATCATCAGTCTTCGTTTTTTCAAATGATTCCCGGGATGCGCATCCATTCTCTACCTTCAGCGCAGCAAGCTTCTACTTCCGCCACTGTCTTTGGTATTGGACGGCCGAGGACTCTTACTCCGTCGTTGGTAATCAACAAGTCGTCTTCAATTCTGATTCCGCCGAAGTCTTTGAAAGTCTCAACTTTGTCGTAGTTGATGAAGTCTTTGTGTTTACCTTCAGCTTTCCAGATGTCGATCAATGTCGGGATGAAATAGATTCCTGGTTCATCGGTGACGACCATTCCTGGTTTCAAGACTTTGCCGCAGCGTAATCCTTTGAAGCCTTCTTTTGTTGAGCGAGGCGTTTCTGCATCGTAGCCGACGTTATTTTCGCCGAGGCCTTCCATATCATGAACATCCATACCCATTGCGTGGCCGAGACCGTGAGGCATAAATAAATAATGTGCGCCAACTGCGAGTGCGTCATCAACGCTACCTTTCATCAGACCGAGAGCGTTCAAACCTTCGATGATTGTACGAACCGCCAAGACATGCATGTCGAAATATCTGTTGTTAGGACGTGTGTTCTTGATGACTTCCATATTAGCTTTCAACACTATATTATAAATATCGCTTTGACGTTGATTGAACTTGCCGCCTACAGGAATCGTACGGGTGAAGTCGGAAGCGTAATAATTCTTTGTCTCTGCACCTGCGTCACAGACCACCATTCTTCCTTCTTGAAGTACGTTGTTGTGACTATGATTATGCAAAGTCTGACCATCGACACTTAAAATTACAGGGAAAGAAACACCGTAACCGTTAGAGATCGCGATACCTTCGACAGCACCAGCGATTTCTTGTTCGATAACGCCTGGTTTACACATCTTCATCGCTGTGGTGTGCATGTAGTAAGCAGTATTAGCAGCCTTTTCCATATCTTCAATCTCAACATCAGTCTTGATTTCACGAAGCTTAACGACTTCTTGGATAAGTTCTTGGCTTACATATTTTGAAAGGCTGTCGATGTCGGTATTGAACCACTTGGCGAGTTTTATCTTCATATCGCCACGGTAAGGAGGAAGGATATGGATTTGTCTGCCTTTAGCGATAGCGTCGCGGAGATATTCACCAAAACCGTTGATGTCGCGAGTTTGTTTCACGGCTATCATCTCACCTTGTTCTGTGAGGGAAGGAAGATTACCGCACCATATAATATCGTCGATTGTTATTTCTCTACCGAAAAGAATTTCTTCGCCAGACTCAAAGTCGATGACACCGACGAGGTCAGGAGTGTCGAGACCAAAGAAATAAGCGAAGTTGCTATCTTGACGATAGCGATAAGTGTTGTCAGGATAATTGAGAGAAGCCTCGTCGTTAGCAGGGAAAAATGCTATACCTTTGAGACCAGATTTTAATAAAGCGGCGCGACGGCCTGCGAAAACTTCTTTTGAGAACATAGTATATCTTTTTACTTTGAGCCCTGAGCTTTGAGCCTTGAGCTGTTATTATTATCTTTTTTTGCTTTGAGCCTTGAGCTATGAGCAGTCAGTGTCTGAATTCTGAGTTCAAAGTTCAACAGCAATTTCATTGCAACAAAGATAATATTTTTTGTCGTTAAAATTATTTTAATTAATAAAAAAAAGGGCGTATTTTTCACACGTCTCTACATCCCGTCCCCAAATCCCGTCCCCATTAAAAAAGACGCATCAACGACACCGTGTTAATTTCGGTATCATTGATACGTCTTTACTGTTTGGACGCGATGAATCGCATCCCTACATTATGAATTATGAATTAGAGAGACGCAGCAATTACATATTGTTTATTTTTTAAGGTATAATTGATACGTCTCTACATTGTTAATTGTCAATTATCAAAACTCCCACTTCACACCGAGACAAGGATTGACGTAGAATTTATCAGGGAGATCGTTGCCTGTAAAGTTATATGACATCTCTACTTCACCGCCAATGTTAAGATTCGGGCAGTTGAAAAATTGTCCTACGTTATACCAGATTTGTGGTTCTGAGATGAAAGAAAACTGTGTTTTTATTGAGTAATTTTGTTGCCACCAGAAATCGGCGAAACCGCTAAATCTCAAACCTTTCACATTGAAGATGTCTTGCATTCCCCATACAAGTGAGAATTGCAAAGGAATCTGTTGGTTAGTATGAGACATATTTTTGTACATAGCCGCTACTGTCAAAGTGTTTCTGTAATCTTTTGAATGGAAGAAATATTCAGCACCGAGCATCCAAGCGTTGTTGATATTGTAACCTCCATCAACACCTGGAGCGATATTATAAACTCCAAGGCCGCCAGCATATTCGACGTGAGCGCTCAAGTTTTTCAACTTAGAATCTTGCCAGAAATTCAAGGCACGCTCAATTTCCATATAAGTTCCCATCATGCCTGAGTTGTTAGGTTCATTTTTCCCGTTATGATAGAAATCGGTGAAGAAGAAAGTGCCGCCCCATTTGTCAGCCTTATACATTTCTAAAGTCGTTGTGACATATTGGCGTTCACCGCCGAAGTCATACATCACCTGAATGTTTTGAGCCTTTGCTGCAAAACCAAATCCCATGAAAACCATGAGAACCAAAATTGATAAAGTTTTTTTCATGTCGTTTATTTTTTTAAGGACTACGACAACAGACTTTGGGTTATGAGCCTTGAGCTATGAGCAACGACAATCAGCGTCAAAGCTCAAAGTTCAATAGCCTTAGTTCAACTGTCAATAGTCATTGTCATTATTCATTATTAAATTCCAAAGACGCCACATGGGTGACGTCTCTACAGATTATTCCTAATTTCTCATTGCACATTCAATCTCTTCCACTTCAATCGGGAGTCCTTCAAAGAGATTTATCGGTTCGTCTTCTGTTATGAGAAGGTCGTTTTCTATTCTGATGCCGATGCCTTCTTCTCTGATGTAAAGTCCAGGCTCGCAAGTGAGAATCATTCCCGGCTTGAAAGGCTCGAACTTATCGACGCTATCATGGACGTCGAGTCCGATATGATGCGCCATTCCGTGCATGAGATATTTTCTATACAAAGGAGAATCAGGATTTTGATTTTTGACATCTTCCGCAGTGAAGAGACCGAGTTTTATCATCTCTTCTTCCATCAGTTTATAAGTCGTTCTATTTACTTCGTCGATGGTTCCGCCAGGTTTATAAAGTTTCGTGATTTCTTTCATCACACGAAGAACGGCGTTATAACAATCTTTTTGTCTCTCAGTAAACTTTCCGTTGACAGGAATTGTTCGGCTCAGGTCAGAAGAATAGTTTTTATATTCGCAGCCGATGTCGAATAATATCAAATCGCCGTCTTTTAACATTTTATCGTTAGCCGAATAATGCAGGCAGCAGGCGTTTTTACCGGCAGCTACTATCGGATGATAGGCGTTACCGTTCGCACCATTATATTTAAATATGTATTCTATTTCTGCCTGTATTTGATACTCATAAACATTCGGTTTCACGGTTTTCAGGCAACGACGGAAAGCCTCTGCCGTTATATCGCAAGCCTGCTTTGTCACATCGATTTCCTCCTGCGACTTAATCATGCGGAGCTTATTTAATATAGGTGCAGAGCGCTCGAATTTATGCAGAGGAAACTTGGATTTTATCTCATTGAGGAAGCGCTGCTGTATAGTAGCGACCTTACATTCATACCTCGGATATTCGTAAGTATTGAGATAAATCGTCTCGCAAGAAAGTGTAATATCTTGAAGCACAGAGTCGAATCTATCTGAATACATCACATTTGCAGCTCCCGAAATCTCAGCAGCTTCTTTAGCGTCAATCATCTCGCCACGCCATATCACCTTAGTTTCGCTATAAGGCTCCACGAAGAGAATCTCTCTCATCTCCGGATTCGGATGGTTTGGACATAATATAAGGTATGCGCAATCGCGGTCGATGCCAGTGAGATAGAAGAAATCCGACTGCTGACGATAAGGATAGAACTGATCGCCGTTACGAGGCATCTCTTCGTTGGCACAGAAGACCGCAATAGAATTCTTCGCCATCTTCTCAGCGAAATTCTTTCTGTTATTTATGAAAAGAGTGTTGTTGATGTGCATGGTTTATTTTTATTGTCAAAAGACAACGGACAACAGTTCTTGGATATATTGTCATCACACTGTTGTCCGTAGTCTGTAGTCTTATTATTATAATAACTTAAATCCTAATGTCACGGTGAAGATATTTTGTTTAGTATCGTCTCCGATTTCTATCTCATCAGGAAAACCTGGAATTTCGATCTCATCATCCATAACATCTGAGAGACCGATGCTATAGTTTACGTCCAAAGTCAGTTTCCAAAGGTCGATACCGAGATTGATAGCAGCGCCGATCGTAGTGTCTTCTGTAGGAGATTCTTTGGTCTTGATTGTCTCTTCACTGAATACGTTTGACGAGTATTCTGTCTTACCGACGGCAAAGTAGAAAACAGGACCTACGTTAGCTCTCATTTTAATGATCGGGATATCAACGAACTGGTAACCAAGCATAATCGGAAGTGCCAAGTTGCTTTGGTTGATCGTTAATGTAGGTTTGATATCAGGAAGAAATCCTGGAGCGCTGTTGTCAATGATGCTGGTTTCAATCATTTTTCCAGATTTGTAATACAACAATTCTGGTTGGAGAACTATGTTCTTGATTGTAAGACGAGCGAAAACACCAAACGCCATGTTTCCTTTGAAATCAGATTTGATGTCTTGTTTATCTAATGACAATTTAGTTGTTTGATAACCTACTTTTGGACCGAATGTAATCGGAGAAATTTGTGCGTTGGCCATCGTAGCCACGAAAAGCGCAACGAATAATAATAATACTTTTTTCATAATTCTAAGATTTCTTTAGTTAATATTTCAATTTAAAACCAATAGTCACTACAAATAAATTCTGTCTTGCCTTAGATACTTCAGGTATTCCCAAAAGACCGTTTTTGAACACTTTCGTCAATCCGACGCTATAATTTATGTCGAATGTCAGGCGCCACACATCCATACCAAGACCAAGTGCGCCACCCATATTGATTTTTTTAGTTATATCAGACATGTCGCCCAAGGTAAAATACGCCACCGGACCAACGTTAGCTCTCATTTTAAAATATTTATAATCAACGAGTCTGTAGCCAAACAGCACTGGCATCGAGAGATTATTAATTTTCTGATTTGAGTTTTGGTATGAATACAACAATTCTGGCTGAAGCGAAAATTTTCTGAAGTTAAAACGTGCAAACAAGCCGAAGTTCATGTCGTTTCTGAAATTACGATTCATATCATCCTTAACGAAAGAAAGTTTGGACGACTGATAGCCAAACTTAGGGCCGACATCGACGCCCATCTGTGCGTTAAGATTCAAGGCAATAAAAAACGCCACCACCAACGATAATAGTTTCTTCATACATTTGCTTTTTATCTTTACAAAAGTAATATTTTTTTTCTAGAAAAGAAAATTAAATATTTAAAAAAAAATTGTAATTTAGTCAGTTCAAAATTTAGAAAAATGAAGAAGATACTTTTTACTTTTATCACCCTTATTCTATTGACTTTTAATGGATTCGCACAGTATAAACCTTTTCAGTTCGGATTAAGCATGTCGCCTAGTGTCAATACAACGAAAATCAATTGTGATAATATTGATGATTCGTATGCGAAATTGTCTTACAACTGGGGATTTAAAGGTGATTTTTACTTTGTTGAGAATTATGGTTTTTCAACTGGCTTCAATATTTTGAATATCAGGGGAAATTATAGTTTTAACGACAGTATAAACGACATGATAACCAGTGATATAAGAAATCAATATCTGGAAATTCCAATCAGCATGATAATGAGAACCGAGAAAATCGGCAAGGCCCGAATCATCGGAAATGTCGGTTATGGATTGGGATTCTGCATCAATTCAAATCAGGAAAACTTTGACGTCAATGATCAGAAATTAGATATTGATGACGAATTCAGATTGTTGCGTCATGCTTTGATAATAAAGTTAGGCGTTGAAGTGAATGTTTATAAATCAAGTTGTGTGACAGCTAATTTAGTGTATAACAACAACTTCGCAAATGTTTATCAAAAACAGAATTCGCTTGAACATAACATCTCGTTGAATAGTTTAAGTCTGGAAATCGGCTTTATGTTTTAATTGAAAATTGTTAAAGATGAAAATCACCTTAGCTCAGATAAATTTCATCGTCGGCGACATTGAAGGCAACAAGGAAAAGATTATTGCCGCCGCACAACAATCGAAAGGATCATCTTTAGTGGTGTTCTCGGAATTGTCACTTTGCGGATTTCCTCCGTATAACTTATTGTGTTATAACGATTTCATCGAACGCTGCGAAAAAGCCATCGACGAAATCGCAGAACGTTGCGACAATATACCTTTATTAATAGGCGCACCTGTGAGAAATATTTCTGGCAAAGGCAAGCCGCTTTTCAATGCAGCAATCTTTTTACATCAAGGTAAACGTCAGATTTTCAAGAAGAAAAACGTAGGAGCAAACAATTATTTCGAAGCTGCCGACGAGACCAACATCCTTCAACTCGGCTGCATGAAAGTGGCAGTCACCATCGGTGAAGACCTCTACAACACAGGCGAAGACGAGTTTCTTATGACAAATCGCATAGACGATTTTAAGGAGAAACCGGAGATTATCGTCAATCTCGCCGCCGACCGCTTCGACTACCAAAGAGCTGCCAAGAGAAAAGAGATTCTTCGCATGACAGCGCTAAAACACGAAATACCACTGATTTACGTCAATCAAATCGGAGGTAACGCCAACCTTATCTACGACGGCGGCTCCATGGTTTTCGGTTATATGGGATACGTCGTCAAGAGCCTGCCATTCTTCCAAGAAGAAATCGCCACTTTCGACTGCGAACTTTTTATCTCGATGAAAAGAGATGACAATCAAGTGATTCCTTCAAAGATGGAGCTCATCCACGACGCTTTGGTATTAGGAATCCGCGATTTCTTCAACAAACAAGGTTTTAAAAAAGCCGTTCTTGGATTATCTGGCGGCTTGGATTCGGCCCTCGTCATTGCGTTGGCAGCCAAAGCCTTAGGCGCAGAAAACGTCTTGGGAATCCTGATGCCTTCACAATATTCTACCGACCATTCTGTCAGCGACGCCATAGCCTCAGCGGAAAATCTCGGCTGTCCCTATCATATAGTCCCTATAAAACAAGCTTACGATGCTTTTGAGGAAACGCTGAAACCTATCTTCAACGACATGCCTTTCGACGTGACGGAAGAAAACCTTCAGGCAAGAAGCCGCGGTGTCATCGTCATGGCCGTTTCAAATAAATTCGGTAATATTTTATTGAATACCAGCAACAAAAGCGAAGCTTCAGTAGGCTACGGAACACTCTACGGCGACCTATGCGGAAGCCTCTCTGTCATCGGTGACCTTTATAAGACAGAAGCCTTTGAACTTTGTCGTTATATCAATCGTGATAAAGAGATAATTCCTTGGCACACAATCAATAAGCCGCCATCAGCAGAGTTGCGTCCGGATCAGAAAGACACCGACAGTCTGCCAGATTATCCGGTGTTGGACGCCATCTTATACCAATATGTCGAGCTTTCAAAGAGCGCTGAAGAAATAGTAGCTCAAGGTTACGACGAAGCCGTCGTCAACAAAGTCGTGAGAATGGTTTATCGTAACGACTTCAAACGCTTCCAGATTGCGCCGGTCTTGGCTATCTCGCCAAAACCTTTTGCCATGAGAGAGATGCCTATCGTTAAAAAATAATAACAATTGTGGCACATCACAGAAGTCATAATATAGAAGATGACGAGCGAAAGCGTGACGAACGTTACGTCTTGATGACGCAGACTCCTGTCAAGAAGCTGGTTTTCAAGATGTCGGGGCCGACTATAATAAGTATGTTGGTCACTTCGTTTTACAATATCATCGATGCCGCTTTTGTCGGTCGCATCAGCACCGAAGCCGCAGCAGCTGTCGGGGTGTCGTTCGCATACATGACATTCATCAACGCTTTTGGTTTTTTCTTCGGTCATGGCTCTGGCAATTTCATCTCACAGGCGCTCGGTGCACGCAACTATTCCGACGCCGAGAAAAT
Source organism: Bacteroidales bacterium (assembly GCA_045615285.1). Lineage (GTDB taxonomy): Bacteria > Bacteroidota > Bacteroidia > Bacteroidales > F082 > Limimorpha. Next base: position 23,979 of record JAZLEO010000063.1, on the reverse strand, counting down.
GGCAGCAACCGGATTTTTATCGCCTTTCATTTTTGGAATAATCGCAGGAATATTAGGACTGATATTCTTGACACCTTTGTCGATAGCCATAGGCGCCACGCCAGATATGATTTCATTATCAAATGATTACCTGTTTTATATCTTGATAGGAACGCCGTTTATGATGTCGGCGCTCACCTTGAACAACCAGTTGAGGTTGCAAGGCAACGCTCGTTACGCCATGATAGGAATAACATCGGGAGCGGTATTGAATATCATACTCGACGCCATCTTTATCCTCGGTTTCGACATGGGTGTGACAGGCGCTTCTTTGGCAACACTTATAAGCCAGATTATCAGTTGGATAATATTGCTGTCAGGGACCCGTATGGAGGGCAACGTGCATATAAAATTAAAGAATTTCTCCCCGACTTTGGAGCATTTCAAACAGATATTGGACGGCGGACTCCCATCATTATTCCGTCAGGCGTTGGCTTGTACCGCGACAATTTGCCTCAACCACTCAGCCGCGATATGGGCTCCTATAGGCGACGAGGCCTCAGCGATAGCCGCTTTTTCCATAGTGTCGCGCTGCATGATGTTTGCCTTCTCGATAGTCCTCGGAATAGGTCAGGGATTTCAACCTGTATGCGGATTCAACTACGGCGCAAAACTTTACGGAAGAGTCAGAGAATCATACGTTTTTACATTCTGCGTTATGACGGCGTTCCTACTTTTCTCAGCAATAACAGGTTTCATCTTCGCTCCGAATATCATCAGTTTCTTCAGAAGTGAAGACCCAGAACTCATCGCAATAGGAAGCCGCGTCTTGAGATGGCAGTGCGTCTCATTTCCGTTGATCGGGCTATCTACTTCAACGAATATGTTGTTGCAGACTTTGAGAAAGACATTGCCAGCCACCATATTATCCATGTGCCGTCAGGGAATATTTTTCATTCCGACATTGTTCGTAGCGCCAATGTTCCTCGGCCTCAACGGCGTTGAGATGACACAGGCTATAGCCGACGTCTTGACATTCATTTTGGCGGCGCCGATGGCGGCGAGAATTTATAAAGAATTGGGAACGAGGAACGGGAATGGGAATGGGAATTGAGGAATGGGAATGAGGAATGAGGGTGTTTTGTGGGTGAAAATTTCTGATTTTCCAATTAAAAAAACTTCGGTCTTTCGCCTTCAGATTTTCGTCTTTTTTCTTATCTTTGCAAGTTACAATAACACAATATATAACTCAACATATTTTAACATTTTATGAACGACAACAATAATAAAAACAATAACAGACAAGGTTTCAAGAAGAAATTCAATCCTAGGAAAAAATGGAATAACAATAGGAACGGAAATCAGAGAGACGAGGACAAAACTTTGGATGAAACTGAATTGCAAGAAACGGAAATCATTGAGGATGTTGATTTTGTAGCGGAAGAAAGTCTGGAAAACGATGTTGAAAACATTACTACCGAAGAAAATGTCGAAGCTGAACAAGATGGAAATAACGATGTAATTGCATCAGTGAAAAAAGTCGTCAAAGACGTCGAAGACGAGAAAGAGGATTTCAACAAACCAGATGATAATGAAGACGTTTATATCAAGATTGACTGGCCTCTTCACGACTCCATGAAAAAAGAACTTACTACAGATTTCCACAGAGGCTGCCGTTTGAAAGCCGAAGGATATAGTGTAGGAAGTAACGTACTGCGTCATAATCAATGTAAGCTGGACAGTTTCAATTGGTTGAAAGATTATCATGAAGTGGCATACGAAGGAGAAGTCTTGGTAGCGGAAGTCCGTTTCAAGAATGACAGAAAAGATTTCTACAGTTATCCTTCCGAATTAGAATTGATTGAAGGCGAATTGGTTGCGGTAGAGACTGCCATCGGACATGACATCGGTATTGTCGCCATGGTAGGAGCTTTGGTTGAGAAGCAGAGAAAACGTAAAGGCAGCACTTGTCCGGTTTCGGATTTGAAGAAGATTTACAGAAGAGCACGTATCGCCGATGTCGAGAAGTTCTTGGAATCTACGAAATTGGAAGAGCGCACTTTATATCGCAGCCGTGAAATAGCGTTGAACCTTAACCTCGACATGAAGCTCAATGATATTGAATATCAAGGAGATAAAACAAAAGCTATTTTCTATTATACAGCTGACGGCCGTGTTGACTTCAGAGAACTGATTAAGAAACTAGCCGAAGAATTCCATATAAGAGTTGAGATGCGTCAGATCGGTTTCCGTCAGGAATCGGCCAAACTCGGAGGTATCGGCTCTTGCGGACGTGAACTGTGTTGCAGCTCCTGGATAACTAATTTCCAATCTGTTACAACAAATATCGCTAGGATTCAGCAGCTCTCTCCTAACCCTCAAAAACTTGCTGGTCAATGCGGCAAACTCAAATGCTGCCTCAATTATGAATATGACACATACGTCGATGCACTCAAATCGTTCCCTGATAACCATATAGTGCTGAAAACCAAAAAAGGTGACGCTACATACAACAAAAGCGATATTTTCAAAGGATTGATGTGGTATTCCTACGTCTTCGACAGAAATAACATGATGGCCATTCCTGCCGAAAAAGTCAAGGAAATCATAGATATGAACAATAAGGGAAAATTCCCGGAACAACTTGAAGATTACGCATTTATCAAAGAACAACGTAATACAGAATACGGCGAAGAAGGCCAAAATGTAGATTTAAGCAAACTCGAATAGAATATGAAAAATTTTCTGAAATTAGGATTGATATTGATTATGACGACTCTGTTTTCTTGCGGAAACAAAAACGTCATCTTCGACGAAAGTGTGGTGATACCAAATTCATCTTGGAACAACCAGGAACTTCCATATTTTGACGTAAATATCGAAGACACATTGTCAACTTACGCTTTCTACTTCAATATCAGACATTTGGAAAATTATCGCTACAGCAATTTCTATACTTTTATGCACATCACATTCCCGAACGGCCATCAGGTACACGACACAGTGGAATTTATTTTGTCATATCCTGACGGACAATGGATAGGAAAAGGCAGCGGAAGCATGAGAAGCTCTAAGATATTGCTGAATAAGAACTTACGTTTCCCTATCAGTGGCAACTATCGTTTTGAAATAGAACAAGCTATGAGAGAACCGGAATTAGACGGAATCACTGACGTAGGTATTTGCTTTGAGAAATGCACAGCGAGCGATGAATGATGAACAATGAAAACAATATGACGATGTCGGAAAATAAAAAAGTAAAAAAAACAAAGAAGGAAACCACTGAAAGACAAGGCATTCGCTGGTATCTGGTGGTACTTTGGTCGTTATTCGTTATAAGCGTCACATGTGGATTCGGATTGTTTTATGGCATAAGCCATGAATGGTTCGGTGATATGCCGACCTTCGAGGAATTGGAAAATCCATCTACAAATCTTGCGACAGAGATAATCTCAGCCGACGGCAAAATCCTTGGAACTTATTACATTGAAAATCGTTCTAACGTGAGTTACAGCGAGTTATCACCACATTTGGTCGAGGCTTTACTCGCCATCGAAGACATCAGGTTTTACGAACATTCCGGCATCGATCAAAGAGCCTTGCTGCGTGTCGTATTCGGCATCGCTACTGGTAACGATAAAGGTGGCGGCAGCACTTTGACACAACAACTCGCAAAGAACCTCTTCCCTCGCGGAGAAAACCTCAGCACTCCTCAACTCGTAATACGTAAGTTTCAGGAATGGGTGACAGCCACGAAATTGGAATATAACTATTCCAAAGACGAAATCATAGCGATGTATCTCAACACCGTATTCTACGGGCATAACGCTTACGGCATCAAAAAAGCATCTGAGACATTCTTCAACCTCGAACCTAAAGATCTGAATATAGAACAAGCCGCTCTCATGGCTGGCGTCGTCAATGCTCCGTCACGCTTCAGCCCGATAAGAAATCCAGAAAGAGCGCTACAACGACGTAACCTCGTCATCAGCCAAATGGCTACTTACGGATTCATCAGCCGAGAAGAGTGCGACTCAATATCTCAAATCCCTATCGACATGTCCCAATTCGGAGTACTTGACCATAACTCGGGACAAGCGACGTATCTGCGTGAATATCTGAGGCAAACACTCGTCGAATGGGCTAAAAACCATAAAAAACCTGACGGAAATCAATATAACATATATAAAGATGGTCTGAAAATTTACACAACCATCGATTCTAGAATGCAGCAATATGCGGAAGAAGCTGTGAGAGAACATCTTGCGCTTGACCTCCAGCCTGCATTCGACAAACATTGGGCGGGTTATACTAATGCGCCTTTCTCCCTCGAAGAAGAGGAAATAGAAAATCTTATGGAACTGTCGATGAAACGTTCTGAACGTTATCGTAAGATGAAAAACGCCGGCATCGACATCGATTCCATCAGAGATAATTTTAACGCTCCTACGGAAATGACCGTGTTTTCGTGGAACGGGCCAATCGACACTGTTATGACACCGATGGACTCGATGAGATATTACAAATCGTTCTTGCAGTCATCGTTGATGTCGGTCGAGTCTCATACCGGACATGTTAAGGCTTATGTCGGCGGCATCGACTATAGATATTTCAAATATGACCACGTGACGCAGGCTCGCCGCCAGGTCGGTTCCACTTTCAAACCGTTCCTTTACACATTGGCGATGCAAGAAGGCGAATACACTCCGTGCACAACAGTGCCGAACATCAGCTATAGCATAGAAATGCCAGACGGAAAATACTGGGAGCCAAGAGATGCCGGCACAAGTAAGTTCGGTGAAGAAGTAACATTGAAATGGGCCTTGGCACATTCTAACAACAGAATCTCCACATATCTCATGAAGCGCTTCGGCCCAGAAGCCGTGATAGAAATGGCTCGCCGTATGGGTGTCACATCCCCTATACAAGCCGTTCCTTCAATATGTCTCGGCGTATGCGACATCTCGCTGTATGAAATGGTCGGCGCCATGAACACTTTCGCAAATCAAGGCGTTTATATCAAGCCGATATTCATAACGAAAATAGAAGACAAGAACGGCAACGTTATAGAACATTTTGAGACCGAACAAGTTGAAGCTATGGATGACGTGACCGCATATAAGATGATAGAACTGATGAAAGGTGTGGTTCAGAGCGGCACCGGCGTCCGTCTCAAATATAAATACGGACTCAGAAACCCTATTGCCGGCAAGACCGGAACGACACAAAACCAAAGCGACGGCTGGTTCATGGGAATCACTCCAGACTTGACAACAGGCATCTGGACAGGCGCCGAAGACAGAGCGGTGCACTTCCGCACAATAGGCCTCGGCCAAGGTTCTAACATGGCGCTTCCTGTATGGGCTCTGTATATGAAGAAAGTCTATGCCGACAGTACGTTGAACATAAGTAAAGGCGACTTCCAAAAACCACTCAGCGATGTGGCGCTGGAATTCGACTGTGAATTATACGAACAAGAACAAAGTCAGAAAAAACCGACAGTAGTTGAAGAAGAGGAGTTTTAATAAAATTCAAAATATCAGAAATTTTGAATAGATATTGTAACAAATCTTTCTTCTAAAAGTATAATAAGTTAAAAAAGTAATTATAAACAACTCCAAGATTCTAATTTTTGAATTTCTGAGTTTTAAAATAAAGTTTATGGCATCAAATTTCGTCGATTATGTAAAGATATTCTGCCGTTCCGGTAATGGCGGTGGTGGTTCAATGCACTTTCATCGTGCAAAATATGTCCCTAAAGGCGGCCCCGATGGAGGCGACGGCGGAAAAGGCGGCGACGTCATAATGAGAGGCAACGCTCAGTTATGGACATTGCTGCACCTTCGTTACACAAAACACCTCTTCGCTGAAGACGGAGGTCATGGCGGCGATGCGCTTAAAACCGGCGCCAACGGAAAAAATATCTACGTCGATGTGCCTCTAGGAACAGTGGCCTACGATGCCGAGACTCGCGAACCTCTCGGTGAGATAACAGAAGACAAACAAGAAATCGTCTTGATGAAAGGCGGCCGCGGCGGTAAAGGAAACGCTTTCTTTAAATCGGCGACGATGCAAGCCCCTAAATTCGCTCAGCCTGGCGAACCTTGCCAAGAAGGATGGATAGTGATAGAACTGAAACTCCTCGCAGACGTCGGACTCGTCGGCTTCCCTAACGCCGGCAAATCGACATTGCTGTCCGTGGTGTCAGCTGCCAAACCTGAAATAGCCGACTATCCTTTCACGACATTGACTCCAAATCTCGGAATAGTCTCTTATTACGACATGAAATCATTCATCATGGCCGACATCCCTGGAATCATAGAAGGAGCTTCCGAAGGTAAAGGCCTGGGACTCCGCTTCTTACGACATATCGAAAGAAACTCTATCTTACTGTTTATGGTGGCGGCCGACAGCGAAAACGTCAAGGAATCTTACGATATACTTCTCGGTGAACTGAAAAAATATAATCCGGAACTGCTCGATAAAAAACGAATATTGGCGGTAAGTAAATGCGACCTCATCGATGAACAACAAAGGAAAGATATTAAGAAGCATCTTCCTAAAAAGATTCCGCATATCTTCATCAGCTCAGCGGCAGGCGAAGGCATCAAAGAACTTAAAGACTTGATCTGGAACAGCCTGACCTCGGAAGAAATCGACAGTTGACAATGAATAATGAACAGTTAACTTTTAACTAATAATGAAATCGTTTCTCAAGGTATTTTCTTTTTTGTTGATATTTTTATGTTCTTGTACTTCCGAAAGCGATTCGCTTCAAGGTCGGTGGATCGTTGAAAGAGTCAATTTTGATTTTGACGAAAGAAGAAACACTCCAGAGATGATTTCGCAAATCGGCAGAGAGGAAAGCAAAGACGAGCTCATATTCAAGAACGACAGCGTCGTTTATATCAAGATGGCGAGTTTCAACGGTGATTATCAATATGTGATAAACGAAGAATCAGAAATCTGCTTCAAAGGCAGCGCCTCCGACAACAAAAAACTCGGCATCCTGAAAGAGAACAAAATCTACTCCGAGCAAAACACCGCTATCGGAAAAATGAAAATCATTTTTGTAAAAGATAATGAGCAGTGAGTAGTGAGCAGTGAGTAGTGAGCAATAAATGATTGCTCACTGTTAATTGTTAACTATCAAAGTTCTGGGTTCAGTCTCATTTCCTCGCCGATGGTTGTTTCCGGGCCGTGGCCGCAGTAGCAGACCGTTTCTTCAGGAAGTTTGTAAAGTTTCTCCCTTATGCTGTCGGCAATTTCCTTATAAGAACCACCCGGGAGGTCGGTTCGGCCAATTCCTCTGCGGAAGAGCGTGTCGCCTGTGACTACAAAATTCTGTCTCTCACAATAAAAGCAGCAGCTTCCTTTAGCGTGTCCCGGAGTGTGAATAACCTTTAACTCATCATCACCTATATTTATAATCTGACCATCGAACAAATCGACGCTTGGATATACAGTATTATTCGCATCATATCTCATCCCGAATGCGCCGGCGTAGGCTGAAGCCGCCTTGTAATACTCTTTACCTTCAGGATGAGCAGCCAACGGAATCTGATATTTCTGAGCCACAGAATAATTTCCAAGAATATGATCGAAATGACCGTGAGTGTTAAGATTCATTAAAGGTTTCAACTGATTTCTCTCTATAAAATCAAAAATGACATTATCCTCCCCCACATTACAATTTCCAGCATCTACGATAACGCAATCTTTTGATTCATTGTAAATCACGTAAGTATTAACACTTATCGGATTAAAGACAAAATTCTTGATATATAACATAAAATACTTATTTTTTAATTATTTTCACCGTCTAAAGATAACAACAAAAGAAGAACAAAATCCATTTTTTCCGTAATAAAGTTTCAACATTTTTCTGTTGAAAAAAAATAAAAAACTTTAACATTTTTCATTGTAATCTCATAAATCTTTTATAATTTAGCAAATGAAAATTTCAGCAGGAAAATTATTTTTTTATTTACATAATTCGTTTAAAATCAATAATTAGAGATGAGCAAGAAAAAAACTCAAACAAATGATTTATTCTCAATGATGGATTTTGAGAACGAAAAAATCGTGGAGCATGTAGAAGAAAATAATTTTGCCGAAGAACAATTTTTTTTAGATAACAATTTAGACACTACAAGTAACATTTCTAGCGATATGGAGCAAAAAGAGTACAAAAAATATTCTGTAGAAGAAGTTAAAGAAGCCACTATAAAATATTTTGATGGCGACCAATTGGCGGCTGACGTTTGGATGAACAAGTATGCCTTAAAAGACAGCGATGGTGATATTTTTGAATTGACACCTGACGATATGCATCATCGTATCGCTTCTGAGATTGCTCGTATTGAAAATAGATACCCGAATCCTATGAAGGAAGAGGATGTTTTTGAGGTTTTAAAAGACTTTAAATACATCGTTCCGCAAGGAAGCCCGATGGCTGGTATCGGAAACAACTTCCAGATTTCTTCATTGTCGAATTGTTTTGTCATCGGAACTAACGGCAATTCCGACTCATACGGTGCCATTATGAAGATCGACCAGGAGCAGGTTCAGCTTATGAAACGCCGCGGCGGTGTTGGTCACGACCTTTCTCACATCCGTCCAGCGGGCAGCCCTGTAAAGAACTGTGCTCTCACTTCAACAGGTGTGGTACCTTTCATGGAACGCTATTCCAACTCTACTAAAGAAGTAGCCCAAGACGGTCGTCGCGGCGCTTTGATGATGAGTATCAGCATCAACCACCCTGACTCAGAAAATTTCATCGACTCAAAGATGGAACAAGGCCGCATCACAAACGCCAACGTGTCGGTACGTATCAGCGACGAGTTCATGCAAGCCGTCAAGGAAGGTAAGCCTTTCGTACAAAAATATCCTGTCGATTCAGAAAATCCTTTATATACAAAAGAAATTGATGCCAAGAGATTGTGGGACAAAATCATCCATAACGCATGGCAATCAGCCGAACCTGGCGTTCTCTTCTGGGACACAATCACTCGCGAATCTATCCCTGACTGTTATGCCGACCTCGGTTTCAAGACATTGAGCACCAATCCTTGCGGCGAAATTCCTTTGTGTGCTTACGACAGCTGCCGTCTTCTCGCGATGAATCTTTACAGTTATGTGGAAAATCCTTTCACAGACAAAGCACGTTTCAACACAGAGCTCTTCGCGAAACACGTCGCTATTGCCCAAAGAATCATGGACGACATCATCGACCTTGAAATTGAAAAAATCGACGCTATTCTTGAGAAAGTATATTCAGATCCTGAAAGCGATGAAGTCAAGAGATGCGAAGTTGATCTTTGGAAAAACATCCGCAGAAAAGCACTTCAAGGCCGTCGTACCGGCATCGGTATCACAGCTGAAGGCGATATGCTCGCAGCTCTTGGGAAACGCTACGCATCAGACGAAGCCATCGAATTCTCAACATCAATACAGAAACTCCTTGCTTTTGAAGCATATAAATCATCTGTAAACCTCGCTAAAGAACGTGGCGCTTTTGAAGTGTTCGACGCTAAACGCGAAGAAAACAATCCTTTCATCAACCGCCTCCGCGCAATAGATGAAAACTTCTACCAAGATATGGTGAAATACGGCCGCCGTAATATAGCAATGCTTACAATCGCTCCAACTGGAACAGTAAGTATCTGTACACAAACAACCTCTGGCATCGAACCTGTCTTTATGGTTTCTTACAAACGTCGCCGTAAAGTCAACCCTAACGATAAAAACGCCAAAGTTTCTTTCACAGATAACGACGGTAACTCATTTGAAGAATATAACGTTTTCCATCCAAAATTCATCACCTGGCTGGAAGTGAACGGCTATAATGTTGAAGAAGTCAAGAACTATAACGACGAACAACTTCAAGAAATAATCAACAAATCTCCTTATTATAAAGCTACAGCCAACGACATCGACTGGGTTAGCAAAGTCAAAATGCAAGGCGCTATGCAAAAATGGGTTGACCATTCAATCAGCGTGACAGTCAACGTTCCTGCCGAAACAACAGAGGAATTGGTAAGCCAGATTTATCAAACCGCTTGGGAATGTGGCTGCAAGGGCATGACAATATATCGTGACGGCTCACGTGCCGGCGTGCTCGTTTCTAATAAGGCTAAAGAAGAAAAGAAGAACGCTGAAAACGACATCATCGAAACTCATTCTCCAGTCCGTCCTAAGACTTTAGAATGCGACGTCGTTCGTTTCCAAAACAACTACGAAAAATGGATCGCTTTCGTAGGTAAGATCAACAACAAGCCTTACGAAATCTTCCTCGGAAAACAAGACGATTTCTACTTGCCTCCTTTCGTTGAAACTGCTTGGATTACAAAGAACAAAGGCGAAGAAGGCAGATCAAGATACGACTTACAATTCCAAGACAAACAAGGTTATAAAGTCACAATAGAAGGACTTTCACGTTCATTCAGCCCTGAATTCTGGAACTACGCCAAATTGATTTCAGGTATCTTACGTCACGGAATGCCTATCTCAAATGTCGTCACTTTGATTCAAAACCTGAGCGTTGACCAAGATAATATCAACGCATGGAAAAACGGTATAGCACGCGCTTTGAAACGTTATATTCCTGACGGAACGAAAGTTGACAAAGAAGTCTGCCCTACCTGCGGAGAGTCTTTGGTTTATGAAGACGGCTGCAAACACTGCAAGAACTGCGGTTATTCAAAATGCGGATGATTTCAGAATTCTATAATCTCAGAATAAAAAAAGAAGGATACATTTTTGCGATGTATCCTTTTTTTGTATCCGAAAACGCTTTATGCGTTCTCTTAAATTATTTTAACTCTTTACTCGTTCTCAATCCATAGACGAAAATCACCAAGAAACATACGAACGGTAATATGAACGAGAAATTAACAGCCGGCAGTCCAGCCACTGTTCCCATATCGATAATCATGCCTTGAAGTGGCGGCATCAGCGCTCCGCCTACGATAGCCATCACCAAGAAAGCAGCGCCGAGTGTGCTGTCTTCTGCGCTCACATTTTCCAAAGCGATACCATAAATAGTAGGGAACATCAACGACATGAAAATGGAAATAGCCATGAGGCAATATAAACCTAAAATTCCGTCAATGAGTATAGTTCCTGCCGAGGCGATCATCGCTCCGACAGCGAAAAACATCAAAAGCCTACGAGAATTAACATATTTCATCAGGAAAGTGCTGATGAAACGACCGCATAGGAACATTCCCATCGCAATGATGTTATAGAGCTGCGCCGTAGCTTTGTCGATGCCAAGACGGTCGGCGTACTGAATGATGAAAGTCCATGTCATGATTTGAGCGGCTACATAAAACAGTTGTGTCACAACGCCTTCACGATAAACTTTATTAGCGAATAATCTTTTTAATGTTCCGCTATTATCCGTATTTTCTTTTGTTTCTTTATCTTGGTTTTTCACGAATATGGCTATGATGACGAATACGAGAAGCACCACGCATCCGAGAGCGACATACGGATTTCTGATGATGTCGAGATCATGTTCACGAATCGTGAGTTTCGTTGCCTCATCAAGATTGCTGAAACCGATTTCACGTACTGACGGCAAATCAGATTCCAATTTTGCGAGCACTATTCTAGAAGCCACGAACATTCCCATCAAAGAGCCTATAGGGTTAAAAGCCTGAGCCAGATTGAGTCGGCGTGTTGAAGTATCTTTACTTCCGAGCGAAAGGATGTAAGGATTAGCTGTTGTTTCCAAGAACGCCAGGCCGAATGTCAAGACGTATAATGATACGCAGAAGAAGCCGAATTCTTGTCTGTTAGCTGCCGGAATGAACATAAACGCTCCGATAGCGTAGAGTATCAATCCCAAAAGGATGCCTTTTTTGTAGCTGTAGCGTTTGGCGAAAAGAGCTGCTGGTATCGCCATTGTGGCGTAGCCTCCATAGAAAGCAAATTGCACCAAAGAAGCTTTAGCGGCAGACAATTCCATCACGGTCTGGAACGCCGCCACCATAGGATTAGTGATGTCGTTCGCAAATCCCCAAAGAGCGAACAAACTGGTTATCAAAATGAAAGTCAAGAGATATTTTTTCTCGACAAGTTTGGATTGTAGATTCTGTGCCATATCTTATAAAATTACGATACAATTTCTAATCTCACAAAGATAGAAAATTATGTCATATCATGCTGATTCCTTGAAACAAAAAAAAGTCACCATCGCTGATGACTTTTTGTCGGAGTGGCCCGACTCGAACGGGCGACCGCTTGCACCCCATGCAAGAATGCTAGCCGACTGCACCACACCCCGGATTTTAGAACTCTAGAACTTTAAAATTCTAGAGTTCTAAAGTTCTTATTTCTCTCCATAGCTGCTACCGTCAAAACAGTGCATGCAGATTTCGTCTTTAGAAACGCCGATGGCATCTCTGATGATGTCGATAGTATTGAATTTCAACGAATCGACACCGATGTGTTTTCTCAACATCTCGACGAGATTTGCGTATTGTTTTGTGGTATGATCGCTATAATATTCCAAGTTTTTATAAGCGTCGCCTTCCAATTCTTTGATGCAACGGCGTGTAATCAATTCCATATCGGTCTTTGAGTTAGAGAAGTTAAGGAAAGGACAGCCGTATAACAAAGGAGGACAGCTTATTCTGATGTGAACTTCTTTAGCGCCGCATTCGTACAACATCTTGACATTATCGCGGAGCTGTGTTCCACGTACGATAGAGTCGTCGCAGAAAACGACTTTTTTATCTTTTAATAATGAGGCGTTTGTGATGAGTTTCATCTTTGCCACATGTTCTCTTTCTTCTTGTGTTACAGGCATGAAGCTGCGTGACCAAGTCGGAGTATATTTCACTACACTGCGTACGTATGGAATCTGTTTACCGTTAGAATAACCGATTGCCATACCGATACCTGAGTCAGGAATTGGAGCGACGTAATCAACGTCAACGTCGTCCATCTGTCCCATTGCGAAGCCGCCGTTATATCTCATGTTTTCAACGAAAATATCGTCGTAGGCTGCTGCTGGATAGCCGTAATAAATCCACATGAAAGAGCACATCTGGCATTTCTTATTAGGAGCGAGAAGCTGTGTGTAACCATCAGGAGTCACTTTCATAATCTCGCCTGGGCCGATCCATTTTTCTGTCTTGTAATCCATATTGACGTAGCTGTGACTTTCGGTAGCGAGTACGTAGCCGTCGGCGTCTCTGCCGATGACTATAGGAGTGCGGCCGTAGCGGTCACGGGCAGCGATGATTCCCTCTGGAGTAAGAATCAACATTGAGCAAGAACCTTTTATCTTGTTGAAAACGTTTTGGATACCATCGACGAAGTCTTTTCCTTGGGTGATGAGAAGCGCTACCAACTCAGTAGGATTTGTGTCGCCACCGCTCAACTCAGCGAAATGTTGTTTATTGTCGAGACATTCTTTCTCTAACTCTTTCAAGTTGTTAATTCTTGCCACTGTGACGATAGCGAAACGTCCGAGATGAGAGTTAACGATGATAGGTTGTGCGTCAGTATCGCTGATGACACCAATACCCATGTTACCATGGAACTTAGCGAGGTCAGAATCGAATTTCGTCCTGAAATACGCACCTTCGATATTGTGAATCGAACGATAGAATTTATTGTTGTCAACCGTTGCTAAACCTGCACGTTTTGTGCCAAGATGAGAATGATAGTCAGTACCATAGAAAAGATCTGAGATACAAGTTCTCTTTGATACAACTCCGAAAAAACCGCCCATTTTCTTAAAATTTATATTGTTTTAAATTGAACGACAAAAATATATATTTTTTAAAGAAATACATACAGAAATTTTAATGTTTTTTATCGTATATTTGCAAAACGAAGATTTAATCGTAAATCATTTATTATCAATAAAATTTATATGAAAAAGTATTTATTAAGTATCTTTATGCTTTTGGCTGTTTTCCAGATACAGTTGAAAGCCGATGAAGGCATGTGGTTACCTTACAATTTAAGCAATCAAAGCCTTTATGAAATGCAACAACTTGGTTGTGAACTCACAGCAGAACAAATCTTTAACTTGAATCAACCTAGTGTTAAAGACGCTATCGTTCAATTCGCAAACGGCTGCACCGGCGAGCTTATCTCTCCTAACGGATTGTTACTCACCAATCATCACTGCGGTTTAGGTTATGTTCAAGCTCTTGCTTCTGTAGAACACGACTATCTCACAGACGGCTTCTGGGCTTTGGATATGAGAGAAGAACTTTCTTGTGACGGTCTCTACGTCTCTTTCCTTTCATACGTTGAAGACGTTACCGCTCAAGTTCTTAAAGACGTGACAACAAAAGAAACTCGCGAAGAAATTATCAACAACAACATCAAAGCTTTAAAAGAAGAACGTAAAGGCGACAGGGACGTAAGAATCGAAGTCATTCCTTTCTATAATGGCAATCAATACATTATGTTTGAATATGATGTATATCGCGATGTTCGTCTCACAGCTTGTCCTCCATGGGGTATCGGCAAATATGGCGCTGACACCGACAACTGGACATGGCCTCGTCACAAAGGCGACTTCTGTATCTTCAGAGTCTATACTTCTCCTGACGGCAAACCTGCTGCTTACAGCGAAGAAAATGTTCCGATGAAATCTAAACATTACTTACCTATTAATATTAAAGGCGTTGAACAAGGCGACTACGCTATGATCATGGGTTATCCTGGCAGCACCGACCGTTATTCAACAAGCCGCACAATCAGTAACATCATCGAGGAACATGGTCCAGCTATCATCGACTGCCGCACAACAAAACTCAATGAATATCGCAAACACATGGACGCTGACCAAGAAGTGTTCATCAAATACGCTTCAAAACAAGCTAGCGTTTCTAACTACTGGAAATATTATATCGGTCAGGTTAAACAATTACAACGTAACCGCGTATATGACAGACGTCTCGCTCAGGAAGAAGCTTTCAAAGCTTGGGTTAATGCCGACGAAAACCGCATCGCTGAATATGGTGCTATCTTCGAAGGCGTTGACGCTAAATGGGCTATCTTAGACGACATCAACAAACCTATGACTTATCTCCGTGAAGCAGGCTGGAACGGCGGCGAAGCTGTCTCTTTCTCACGTAGATTCAAAACTATCAACGACTTATTAAACAACAAGGCTTCTAAAGAAGACATCGCTGTAGCAGCTGAAGCATTAAGCGTTTCTGCTAAAGCATTCTTCAAAGATTACGACATGGCATTGGATAAAGACGTGACAATCGCTTTGTTAAACCTTATGTATAAAGACATCGACAGATATGTTCCTTCAATGGTTACAGAAATCGGTGTTAAGAACAACGGTGACTTCACAGCTTGGGTCAACGAAGCTTTTGAAAAATCTATCTTCGTAAGTCAAGAAAAAGTCGGAAAATGGCTCGCTAAACCTAAGAAATTAGACAAAGACCCTATCTTCGCTTTGGCAATGAATATGGTTGAGGTTTATAACAATGTTATCATTCCTTTATATTATGAAGCAGCAGAAGCTGGCGACGAAGCAGAACGTCTCTACATCAAAGGTTTGATGGAAATGCAGACAGAACGTAACTTCTACCCAGACGCTAACTTCACAATGCGACTCACTTACGGTTCTGTCGAACCTTACAAAGGCGCTGACGCTGTTAATTATAACTATGTCACAACAATGGACGGCGTGATGGCTAAATATAAACCAGGCAACTGGGAATTCGATATTCCTCAAGATGTAAGAGATTTGTACGAAGCTAGAGACTACGGCCGTTATGCAAATGAAAACGGCGATTTGATCGTTAACTTCATCACTACAAACGACATTACAGGTGGTAACTCAGGTTCTCCAGTCATCAACGGTAAAGGCGAACTCATCGGCCTCGCTTTCGACGGCAACTGGGAAGCTATGAGCGGTGACCTTTCATTTGAACAAAAGGTACAACGCACAATCTGCATGGACGCTCGCTATTTATTATGGTGCATCGAGAAAGTCGGTAAAGCACAAAATATCATCGACGAGTTGACAATTATTGAATAAACTAAGGCTATTGGCCATTGGCTTTTGGCTATTGAATCGAGATAGAGACGCATCAAATTCTGCGAATTATGATACGTCTCTATCTTTACATAACATTTAGCATGAAAAACAAAAATCGTCCCTGAATTCAGAGACGATTTTTTGTTGTTAGCTCAGAGCTCAAGGCTCATTGCTCAAAACTTTATCATGCATTTTCCATAAGGAATCTTTCAACTTCCATACCAGCTGTAGCACCTGAACCAGCAGCGATAATAGCTTGACGGAACAATCTGTCTTGGCAGTCGCCTGCTGCGAAGATACCAGGAACGCTTGTTGCTGTTGATTTAGGTTTTGTGATGATGTAACCTGCTTCGTCCATTTCGAGTTTATCTCTAAAGATAGCTGTGTTAGGTGTGTTGCCGATTGCTTCGAAGAAACCGTCGATGTTGAGAGTGCGTTCTTCGTTTGTCACGCTATTAACAACTACAGCGCCTTGTAATGTTGCCATGAAGCCTTCTGATTCGCCGAATAATTCTTTAGTTTGTGTATTCCAAAGAACTTCGATGTTAGGAGTATTAAGAACTCTGTGTTGCATTGCTTTAGAAGCGCGAAGAACATCACGACGGACGATCAAATAAACTTTGTTGCAGAGATGTGAGAGGTATGTAGCGTCTTCGCAAGCTGTGTCACCACCGCCGACGACAGCAACGTCTTTACCTTTGAAGAAGAAACCGTCGCAAGTAGCGCAAGCTGAAACGCCGCCACCTTTGAATTGGTCTTCACCTTTAACGCCTAACCAGCGAGCTGAAGCACCTGTAGCAACAACGATAGTGTCAGCTAATAATTCGTCACCCATGTCTGATTTTACTCTGAAAGGACGAGCTGTTGTATCGACTTCAATGATAGAACCCATTCGGAATTCAACGCCGAAACGTTCAGCTTGTTGACGGATGTCTTGCATCATCTGACCGCCGTGTACGCCTTGTGGGTAACCAGGGAAGTTTTCGATTTCTGTTGTCTGCATCAACTGACCGCCAGTGATAGGGCCTTCGTAGATAACAGTTTTGAGGTCAGCACGACATGTATAAATTGCTGTTGTGTATCCTGCAGGGCCTGAGCCGAGGATAAGACATTGTACTCTTTCTAAGTTTTCGCTCATGATTGTATATTTTTATGTTAATGATTTTCTTTTTGCAAAAATAAACTTTTTAGCGAAGACTTTTATACAAGAAGAAAATTTATTTTTAGGAACTGAGAACTTGAAAATCTGAGATAGATTTTTTTTCAAAAAAACTGTAGTCCGTAGTCCGTAGTCTGTTGTCTTTTTCATATCTTTGTGAATGATAATTGGTGACACTATGAATTTAAAAATAACAAAACAAATAAAAATATCATGGCAAAAAACAGACTTATCGGTGATTACCCTGTAATCGGTATCCGTCCAACCATCGACGGTCGTCGCGGTGCTCTTAAAGTACGTGAATCTCTTGAAGATCAAACAATGAACATGGCTAAAGCTGCCGCTAAGCTTTTCACAGATAACTTAAAATATTCTAACGGCGAACCTGTCAAGGTCGTCATCGCTGATACTACCATCGGCCGCGTAGCTGAAGCAGCTGCTTGCGCTGATAAGTTCAGAAAAGAAGGCGTTGACATCACTCTCACCGTTACACCTTGCTGGTGCTACGGCGCTGAGACTATGGATATGGATCCAATGACAATAAAAGGTGTCTGGGGTTTCAACGGTACAGAACGTCCTGGTGCTGTTTACTTAGCATCAGTCCTCGCCACTCACGCTCAAAAAGGTCTTCCTGCCTTTGGCATCTACGGCCATGACGTACAAGACGCTGACGACACTTCAATCCCAGCTGATGTACAAGAGAAGCTCTTACGTTTTGCTCGCGCTGCCGTCGCAGCCGCTTCAATGCGTGGCAAGTCTTACCTCCAAATCGGTTCTATCTGCATGGGTATCGGCGGTTCTATCATCGACCCTAACTTCATTGAAGAATATCTCGGAATGCGC
Source organism: Bacteroidales bacterium (assembly GCA_045615285.1). Lineage (GTDB taxonomy): Bacteria > Bacteroidota > Bacteroidia > Bacteroidales > F082 > Limimorpha. The sequence continues at coordinate 5,968 of JAZLEO010000063.1, read as the reverse complement.
GTTGAATCTGTTGACGAAGTGGAAATCATCCGTCGTATGACAAACGGCATCTATGATGAAAAAGAATACCAAAAAGCTCTCGCCTGGACTAAAGAAAAATGTAAAGAAGGTCTCGACAAAAATCCAGAATACCTCAAGAAGACAGCCGCTGAAAAAGAAGAGATGTGGGAATTCGTCGTTAAGATGATGGTCATCATCAAAGACATGATGAACGGTAACGCAAATCTCCCTGAAGGCTGCGAAGAAGAAATGGTCGGCCATAACGCCATCGCTGCTGGATTCCAAGGCCAACGCCAATGGACCGACTTCTATCCTAACGGCGACTTCGCTGAGTCGATGCTTAACTCATCATTCGACTGGAACGGAGCCCGCGAACCTTATATCCTCGCTACAGAAAACGACGTCCTCAACGGCATAGGCATGTTGTTTATGAAACTCTTGACAAACCGTCCTCAGATGTTCGCCGACGTCCGTACTTACTGGAGCCCTGAAGCAGTGAAAAAAGCTACAGGTTACGATATGGAAGGCGTGGCACAACAATCTGGCGGTATCATCCACCTCATCAACTCAGGCGCTTGCTGCGTCGATGCTTCTGGCGTTTGCAAAGATGAAAACGGCAACAACGTAATGAAACCTTGGTACGATGTCACAGAAGCTGACCAAGACGCTATGATGAACGCAACAGAATGGTGTTCTGCCGACTATGGCTACTTCCGTGGCGGCGGCTACTCATCACGCTTCGAGACAAAAGCCGAGATGCCTGTCACAATGATTCGCCTCAACCTCGTAAAAGGCCTCGGACCATGCATCCAAATAGCTGAAGGTTGGACAGTAAACCTCCCAGAAAAAGTATCTGACACATTATGGAAACGTACCGACTACACATGGCCTTGCACTTGGTTCGCACCTCGCACAACAGGCAAAGGCGCTTTCACATCAGCTTACGAAGTGATGAATAACTGGGGCGCTAACCACGGAGCTATCAGCTACGGCCACATCGGCGCTGACCTCATCACATTATGTTCAATGTTACGCATCCCTGTCTCAATGCACAACGTGCCAGAAGAAAAAATCTTCCGCCCTGCAGCATGGAACGCCTTCGGCATGGATAAAGAAGGTCAGGACTTCAGAGCCTGCGCTAACTTCGGACCAATGTATAAATAATTGACAATTAACAATTGATAATTGATTAACGATGTACAATGAATGATGGAAATACCATTGTTAATTGTACATTGTTAATTGTAAATTCAGACAATCATGAGTATCATAGACGAAAAACATTATACTGAATTTTTAAAACAGGCACATCGTTATGGCGACGCCAAACTGACTTTATGCAGCAGCGGTAACCTCTCATGGCGTATCAATGAAAACACAGCTCTCGTATCGGGAACCGGTTCTTGGGTGCCTACTTTAAAAGAAGAAAATATTTCTCTTTGTAACATCGAGACAGGCGAATTCCTCAACGGAGTGAAGCCTTCTATGGAAAGCACTTTCCACCTCGGCATCATGCGTCAGCGCCCTGACGTCAACGTGGTGTTCCACTTCCAATCGGAATACGCTACAGCGATAGCTTGCATGAAAGAGAGACCTACCAACTTCAACGTCACCGCCGAGATTCCTATTCACGTAGGTAAAGAAATACCAGTGATTCCTTATTACAGACCAGGCTCTCCTGAATTGGCAGAAGCTGTCCTTACGGCCATGAAAGATCATAACTCTTGTCTTATGACAAACCACGGTCAGGTCGTCTGCGGAAAGAACTTCGACGAAGTCTTTGAACGCGCCACTTTCTTCGAGATGGCTTGCAGAATCATCGTGCAGTCAGGCGGTAATTATTCGACCTTGACACAAGAAGAAATCGACGATTTGAACGTATATATATTAGGTAAGAAAAAATAAGATGAGATACATAGCAGCAGACTTCGGCGCAGGTAGCGGCCGTGTTATCGTAGGGACGGTAGAGACGAAAAATATTGTAGAGACGCAAAATATTGCGTCTGTACAATTAAAGCAAAATATTGTGGAGACGCAAAATATTGCGTCTATACAATTAGAAGAGATTCATCGTTTTGAGAATCATCAGAAGATGATAGACGGTCATCTCCGTTGGGATTTTCAGGCTCTCTTCAATGAACTTAAAATCGGTCTGAAGAAAGCCTTCGCCAAATATGGCAACGAGATAAAAAGCATCGGCATCGACACCTGGGGCGTCGATTACGGACTTCTCGACAAAGACGGAAAGCTTATCTCGACGCCAATATGTTACCGTGATGACAGAACAAAAGGAATGCTCGATTTGGCGTTTCAGAAATTGCCTAAAGAAGAATTATTCCAACATGCCGCTAATCAGTTTATGGAAATAAACACTGCGTTTCAGTTGCTGTCTGCTGTAAACGATGAAGAATTACAACGTGCCGAGAAGCTGCTCTTCATGCCTGATTTGTTCAACTATTTCCTCACTGGAAAATGTTACAACGAATTCACAATAGCATCTACATCACAACTTCTAAATTCGCTGACACATCAATGGGACGATGTCATTTTCGAGAAATTAAATCTCCCTAAAAATCTGATGCAGGAAATCATATATCCTGGAAATGTCATCGGATGTCTTACCGACGAAATCGCGGCAGAAGTGGGCGGAAATGCATTAGTCGTAGCCGTCGGTTCGCACGACACCGCCAGCGCCGTCGCTTCAATAAACGACGACTCGTCAGACTGGGCGTTCATAAGCTCCGGCACATGGTCGCTCATGGGAACACCGACAAAAGATCCTATCATCTCAAAAGAAGCCCTCGAATCTGACTTCACTAACGAAGGCATGACCGACGGAAGAATACGTTTCCTTAAAAACATAACAGGTCTCTGGCTCATACAGCAGCTCGTCAAAGAATGGGAAAGCGAAGGTTATAAATGCGACTATTCTGAGTTGGTCAAAGAAGCTGAACAATCGACACTAAATTCTTATTTCAATGTCGATGACGCTCGTTTTATGAATCCTGAGAAAATGTCGGAAGCAATACTTTCTTATCTCAAAGAAAATGACGACGAACTACCTGTCACGAAAGGCGATTTCATGCGATGTATCTGCATATCCTTGGCGAAAAAATATGCCGAAGTGAAAACACAAATGGAACGTTGCACGAATAAAAAGATAAACAAGATTTATATCGTTGGCGGCGGCTCCAGAAACCAGTTGCTGAATCGTCTCACCGCAGAGTTCACGCAATGCGAGGTGATACGAGGCGAAGTAGAAGCCACCGCAATGGGAAATATTTTGGTTCAGTTGAGATAATAATTGTAAATTTAATACGCCAAGGACGTTGTTTATAGATTTATAAGCAACGTCTTTTTATTTATCCACATATTTCAAAGTCTAGATGACTTCCTCATACCCTCAATTCCTTAGTTCCTTCCTTTGGGCGTTCCGCTACGCGTCGGGCGTTCCGCTATATCTTTTTCCGCTGCGCTCCAAAAGGATGCCGCTCCAATCCCTAACGCAACGTGTAAAAAAAAGGAATCGTTCCCTGTAGAGATGCGTCAATGCAACATGCCATAAAACGCATTGACACGTCTCATAAATAAAATATAAAACGCATTGACACGTCTCAAAAAACAAATACGAATCCTACAAAAAAATGAGACGTATCAATGTTTCTTTATTTTTTTGCAGGATACATTGACGCGTCTCTACATAAATTTTTTTTAACATTTTTTAACTTTTCTATTTGAAAATGAATAGTTATTTTCGCAGTCAAAATCAAAAATTAGAATTTATGGAAAATGACCTTTTCAGAAATAAATACAGGATTCCATCAGCAAGAGCTTACTGGCACGATTACAATTGCGGATATTATTTCATCACAATATGTACCGAAAAAAGAGAACATTATTTTGGCGAAATTTATGATAAGAAAATGTGCTTTTCTCAATTGGGGCGTTATACAGACTCCTATATCAACAAAATGAATTCTTCATTACAAGACTCCAACATCTTGTCTTATGTTGTAATGCCTAATCACATCCACTTGATAATCGCTGTATACAAGACAAAGAAAAAACACCAAGACTTCATCAAAAATGAGACTGATTTCAACGAAACGATGAGTTACATTTCAAGGAAATGCGGTCGTCTTTCTAACATCATTTTAAAATTAAAGTCTGGTATCACAAGATATGCTCTCAAAAAAGAGATTCCTTTCAAATGGCAGGAGCGATTTCACGACAGAATCATTCGCAACAACAACGAATTTGAAATCAAAGACAATTACATCAAAAACAACATCTCCAATTGGAAAGACGATGAATATTATCCTACCATCTCCCCGTAGAGACGCGTCAATGCAACATGCCATAAAACGCATTGACACGTCTCATAAATAACAACACATTCTCAATTTTAAAATAAAAAAACCGGCTTACGCCGGATTTATTTTTTTACTAGATGACCGTCGGGCTCTTAAATGCCCGACGGAAATAAATCAAATGAATCAAATAAATTGAATGCGCTTCGCTTTTATTCTACTACTGGACGCACTGAATGACCGTAGTAACGGTAGTTGCTGGACATGCGGTGGTCGCTACCGAAGACGAGGAAGTACGCGAAGCTGCCGTCGTACTCCTCAGGCGCTGAACTCCAATAGTCACCGTAGCTTCCAGTGCCGTAGAGCGATGACCCAAGGCGATAACCAGCAGCAGGAAGGAAGATACTATTGCCGTTTGGCCCTTCAACATTATAACCATTAACGCCGTTCTGGGTCGTCCATGTCCATGTGCAGTTGTTTATGAGTTCTTGCATCTCTGTTTTTGTAGGCATACGCCAGTCTCCGCCCCAGTTCGCTGTCGCTGCATTGCGTTGTGCTGTTAGATTACCATTATTATCTATATAGCCCCGAGATTGTAAAGACGAATAACTAAGTCCGTAGGTTGCACTGGTTGAAGAACTGTAATCTGTTTTGGTCATTGTCTCTCCCCATGCGTAATAATTTCCGTATGCTTCCGGTGTTTCTGCTCCAACGTTGCAGGTCGCCCATTTTACGCTCAAGCCTAAGTCAACGTAGGAGTGGTTGTTGTTGTCTGGGGTTTCTGGTTCTTTTGGTTGCTCTTCTGGCCCAGTGAAGTTGCCACCAGATACCGGGCGCACTGACTGACCGTAGTAGCGAAGGTTATATCTCATGGTACGGTTTTCATTTTTAAAATTCAAGTAGATACTACTAGTATTACTATTATAAGGCGTAGAACTCCGACAATATCCAGTATTTCCGGCATTAGTTAACGACGTACTATCATAATAGCCTGCAGCCGGGAGGAAGATGCTGTTGCCGTTAGGACCGGTTACTCTGTAGCCGTTAACGCCGTTTTCGGTAATCCATTCCCAAGTACAGTTATCCTTTAATTCGTACAATTCATCTTTTGTAGGCATTCTCCAGCTTCCGCCCCAGTTAGCTGTCGCTGCGTCAAATTGTGCGTTGCCCGAGATGTCGTTCATCTGTCTGCCATAGGTCACGCTGTTTTCTTCAGTATATGTTTCCTTTGTCTCTATCTCTCCCCATGCAAAATAATCTCCATATTCTTCTGGAGTATTTGCTCCTACATTGCATGTAGCCCACAACAAGCCGCTTGGCAATCCTAAGTCAACGTATTCGTGGTGGTTGTTGTCTCCTGGTTGTTCTGGCATTTCTGGCTCTTCTTCTATTTCTTCCCATTTCAAGGCAACTTTGTCGTCAGTCGCAGTCCTGTAATATATCTTATTGGATTTTATGTAGTTATGGAAGGTATAAGCAAAAGTCTTGTCTTCTTTCTTATGCTTAATCATTGTTTCCTTATTGGCGTTTGGCAACAGCACAACGTATGAAATGCCAGTCGCACTTTCTACGTTAATTTTTGCATTATCATCTTCTGTAACATTAAGTTCGTATCTTTCGCCATTGTATTCCAAAGCGTATTCTGTGCCTAAAATAGC
>JAZLEO010000062.1:0-7637 GCA_045615285.1 Bacteroidales bacterium | reverse complement strand
GACTGCGACCTCGAACTCGACTTCGGCAAGAAAGAAAAACTCAACTCTTTGAAGATAAACTTCAACACTAATCCTTACGACTGGATTTTATTGCCTAAGAAAATGTCGGTCTTCATTTCAAACGATGGAAATAATTACACATTATTCAAGACTTTCGAGATTAGCGAAGACGTCGACACTTCAAAAACCAACATCGTCACAAAGACATTCGACATAAGCGGATTAAACAGCAGATTCGTAAGAATCGTCGTTGAGACACCTGGTTTGATTCCAGAAGGACTTCCAGGATACAACAATCCGTCGTGGATGTTTATGGATGAAATCGTGGTGGAATAACCTTTGGCTGTTGAACTAAGGCTATTGAACTTTGAACTTTATAATGAAATTAAAAGCATTATTCATATTATTGGCGATATTATTGGTTACAAAAATATCTTTAGGACAGATGCCAATAGCCAATGACCAACAGCCAACAGCTAAATCATATGGTTTCTACGCCAAGACTTCTGCCAACATCGCATATCCGATTCCTGGAATCATCGGTTCGGTAGGTTATGAGTTTAACAAGCATTTTGCAATAGGCATAGGTGGCGGTGTCATATCCGCTGCCTTCTATGATATATGTTTTCCACTCAGCATCGAGATAAGCGGCGACATAACAAAAAATAATATCATAGGAAACGCTGCACTTTGCTATAGCATCGAACCTATGATATTACCTGGAACTAATCTATATTATGTCTTGCCTAAAATCGGATTAAGAAACAACAACTGCCATTTCTATCTTACCGTAATCGGAGTCAATTTTGGATATAAGATTCCACGGCTTAAGAAATAATCAAGAGACGCATCAACGACATATTATTTATATATTTTTGTGTCGTATGATACGTCTCTACAATTCCTAATTCCTAACGCCCATCACTCTCCCCTGCCTCGTAAATCACTGCTCCTCTCCTATTGATATGCTCTATCAATTCTTCATTTCTCAAGGTATGAAATATTGATATATCAAACATATAAGGCAACAACAAATCATCAATGTCGTTCATGATTTGCAACAGGTCTCTATGTGTTATATTTTCTCCAACCAAAGTGATATCAATATCTGAAAACGGTTTGTATGTTCCCTTAACTCTGGAGCCATACAAGATGACTTTCTCTATCTGCGGTCTTTGTGCAAAGACTTCAGATAACATCTGCCAGTATTCTTCTTTGACTCCGTATCTCATTGTTCCTCCATTTTTTCAAGCATCACTTTTTCAAATTTCACGAACAAAGGATAATAAATATTTACAATATGATCAAGGATTTTTTGTGCAGTATCATCGTCATAATGATGTGATGTCACATTGCGGTCTTTGATAGTATCCATCCATTTCTCATCATCGATTAGCCCTAATCTCAGACTATAACGTATGGCATCTCTCGATCCGAAAATCTCCATTATACCTTGATGTTCCGCATAGTCTTTCATCACCTTCCAAGACAACTCATGCGTGAATTCAAAACATTGTATCAGACCCTCTCTTATAATGTTAAACTGATGGTCTGAATAAAGCTCCTTTGTTACTATTTCAACTGCGTTTTCTAGTTGTTTCAAAGCACGACGATAATTACTGAATCGCTGCTTCCATCTGATGTCTTTTTCTGTTTCCATTTTATTTTAATTATTGGTCCATCATATTTTTATCTCTACAAAGATACCATACATCTAAATATATTGCAAGATAAAAATTCTTAAAAAATATTAAGGAATATAATGGTATTGTATCATCAAAAAATATTTATATTTGCAACTATAATTTATAAACAAAACATATTGCCTATGATGATATAAGCGTTTCATTACGCACACTTTAAGACATATTGAAAAAAGCGTTTTTATGCTGTAATCTTGTTCTACCAAACCTTCGACAAGTTTGAATATCCATCAAGAGTAAAGCAGAGAACGCCCATGCGCTATGCGTGGGCTTTACTCGTGTAATTGATGGATTAGGTAAGTCGAAGGACCTGGTAGTACAATTAAGCGGTAAGCACCACGCTTTTTTTGTGTACGTAATATTGATTCTTAATGGTGCTTTTATTAACAATTATTAACAAACTAAATTCAAAGAAAATGAAAACATTAAAAGCAACCCTTATCTTGTTAGCAATAATATTCATGACATCATGCTCACAATACACTTATTCATCATTCATGAAATATGACGAAAGTACAGTACGCTACATGGATCCAGCCTTGACTCCTATGTTAATAACTCCAACAATTGCTGATTTAGACATATCAAAAGAAAAAGTAACGATAACAGAATCATATCCAAATGATTTAGCGACACATCCTTACTATGCAGTTAATAACGAGAATAAAATTGAAGTAATGAAAAGCAACACTCTATCAAAAGCTGCTAAACAATACGACGCAGATGTTATCATCGCACCTTTGTTTGACATCCATACAAGTGAAAACGGAGAAACAATTGAAGTTACAGTCAGCGGATATCCTGCAAAATTCATCAATATGAGAAATGCCACTGCATCAGACTCTACTGCAATGAATATTTATAAAATTGAAACAAGCAAACCTAAAGCCGAATAATGTACTGCGCGACCTAAATAACATCTGATTATGAAAATAAAATCACTTACACTATTATTAGCATTATCTTTTCTGGCGAATATATCTTTTGCACAATATGCCGGAAGTTATAAATTGACGAAAAGTAATTATGTTTCCGTGAAACATAAAAAACCTAACTATCAGAAACCTAAATTCTATATAATGCCTGAAATTGGAGCGGGTTTAAGACTTGACGACTCAGGGTTGGAATATGACGCTACACTTGAATTCGGCTGCGAATTTAACAAATTCTTCTCTTTAGGTATTGGCGCAGGTTATATAAGCGTTACCGGCTCTTATGACCCACCATTCATTTCACCGGAAATGTCATCAATTCCTTTGTATTTGAACATGCACGGAAGCTTCTCTAAAAAAAATGTTTCTCCTTATTGGAGCATTGGTTTAGGCATTAACATTCCAATAGAGGGAGATGGATATAAATACCTTGACTTTTGCAGAGAAAAATGTTATAAGAGTTACTATTATGAAATAAGTGGCTTAATGATTTCACCTGAGTTAGGATTAAGATTAGGGAGTTGTTCCTATCTTGGAATAAACGCTTTAATGATGGGAGTTACACGTCGTACTTCTGAATTTCACAATGATTATAAGTGTTATAAATCCGACAGATGGAGTGAAAGTTGGGGAATTAGAGAATGGGCATTAAGTCTCAAATTTGGTTACAAAATCATGTCTCATAAATAATTCCAAACTAACAAAAAGAGACTGACCCAAAAGCTCCTGACACATTTTTTAGAAACATGTGTCTGTGTGTCATTCAAGACCACAAATAGGATAAATAAAACAAGGCACCGATTTTTACATCTGGTGCCTTGTTGTCTTGTAGTCTTGTGGTCTTGTTGACTTATACTTATCACTCTCCCCAGTAGTTATAATTCTCTACGTCTTTCATAAGTTCTCTCACTGCTGCTTCGAGCTGTTCATCAACGCCCGCTGCGAGTTTCTCTGGTGTGTTTCTCATCTTAACATCTGGTTCGAGTTGTGAATTTTCAAGATAATAACCTTCTTGCGTTCTGTAACCTACTGTTGGCAAACCGAAGTACATGCTTTCATCTTGTAATGTCTCCCATGTCACGCTGCTCATTGTTCCTGGGACTGGCATACCGACGAGCTTACCCATCTTCTTGTATTTATAAACCCAAGGCGTGCCGTGAGCGTTGCTGTAGTTCGCCTCACACATCAACATGATTGAAGGTTTTACATATCGACGCGATGGCATCACACAAGCCACACTGTCGCGGATGACTTGTTCCAAATATTTCTCTCCGCTGAATAAAATCTCGATGTCTTCATGCAGACGACCGCCGCCATTAAAACGAGTATCGATTACGACACCTTTTCTCTTGTTATATCTTCCCAAGATATCAGCATATACATCGCGATAGCTAGCGTCGCCCATGCTACGGATATGTACATATCCTAAGGTTCCGTTTGAAAGACTGTCAACGACATCAGCATTATGCTTAATCCAGCGTTGGTATAACAACTCATTTTGTGTTCCTTTTGAAATAGGTTTCACAATCTCTTCCCAACGTTTCTTTGTATCAGGATTATAGACTGTCACCAAAACTTGTTTCCCGACTTTTTTATTAAGAAGCGGATAATAATCCATGTCTTTTGTAATCTCCACGCCGTCAATTTTCTCGATGATATTTCCAGCTTTCACTTTAGAATGTTTCTTATCGAAAGGACCTTTTTCAAGAACCTCATCTATTAACAATCCGTCACCATCATAATTGACATCAAAGAGAAGTCCGAAGCAAGCTGTCACGTCGCCGCTCTTTCCGTTCGATGTCATTCCGCAACCTGAGTGAGAGACGTTGAGTTCACCGAGAATCTCGCTCATCAACTCTGTGAAGTCGTAGTTATTGTTGATATGTTCCAAGAAAGGATAGAAGTCTTTCTTGATTTGAGCGAAGTCGGCACCGTTGCTGTCTCTTCTGAAAAGGCGTTTGTTTTCTTGCAAGAAGATATGGTTGTACATATATTCACGTTCCGCGGCACGGTCAAGAGTCATAGTCACATCATATTTAATAGGTGTAGCCTTACCGCCTTTTGTCTCTATAGTCTGAAGATTGCCGCCTGACAACACATAAAGTTTGTCGCCTTTTTTATTCAGTCTGATTTCCGCTCCGCCCATGCCAAGTTTCTTCAAGATCTTGGTAGATTTCTCGCGTACATCGAGTTCCCAGAGGTCGTAGCCTTTTTCAAAAGCGCTAAGGAAAAACAATTTGTCGCCGTCTTTTGAAAGCGAGACACCTGAAAGCCTCGACGACATCGGAGTGAGACGAATTATTCTGTCTTCAAGTCCGTCGAGTTCAACGACGATGTCTTTTTTCTCATCGGCTTTCTTTTCTTTCTTATCTTTTTTATCGTTAGATTTCTCAGCTATGTCTTTAGCCATTTTCTCTTCCTTCTTCAAAAGATCATATTCTTCTTTTGAAAGACGGAATTTATCGTAAGCCTCCTGATTCAAGAAGGCGATGAAAGCGTCGTCTTGGCTTCCCCAAGAAGCGTGCGAACGCATACCGTAACGATTTGAAATAAAAGTGATTGCGTTACCATCCAAAGCCCATTTAACATTCGATGTTATGTAAGCGCTCTGTGTGATATTATGAATTTTCATATCACCTTCCGCCGAAACAATTCCGACATCAGAATAAGGATCGCGCATGTTTGTTATCAACGAAAGAGCGAACCATTTACCATCTGGCGACCATTCATAATCAAAACAATAATCATCGTTACGATAATGTTGTGTTCCGTCAGTAATCTGACGCACCTTCTTAGTCTCTAAGTTAATAACTTTTAAGATATTTCTGTTTTCGAGATAAGCCAGTTCTTTACCGTCAGGCGAGAACTGAGGAACGCCACGTTCAACGCCGTCGTCATCAAACAGACGTTCTTCATTAATTAATGTAGCATAGGTGAAATTGATTTCCTCTTTACGAGCCACTTCAGCCTTATAGAGATTGAAATAGCCGTCACGTTCAGAGACATAAACCAGCGATTTTCCATCAGGAGAGAAAGTCGGATAAGACTCAGCTTCAGGAGTATGAGTTATCTGTTTCGTCGTCTGATATTCTTCTGATGTCACGAATATCTCGCCGCGGGCGACGAAAGCGATCATGTCGCCGTCAGGAGTTATGGTGATGTCGGAAGCCTTTCCGAACTTACCGAGTTCCGGAGTTTCCTCCTGGTCGTTGATTATTTGGATTTCCACTTTTTCAGGATCGCCGTCGAGAGTCTGGGTATAAATTTCGCCTTGGTAGCCATAGCACAACAAGCCGTTGTCCGACACACTCAGGAATCTCACCGGATAAGTAGGGAAATCAGTGATTTTCTGTGCGTTATTTATATCACCGACTTTTGCTTTATATACATTGAAGTTACCGCCTTCACCTTCACTGAGGAAGACCAATTCTTCTTTGTTCGGAAGGAAACGAGGATCGCGGTCTTCGCCTATATTCGTCGTCAAAATAGTGTGTGTCTTTTCTTTTGCGTCGTAATATACAATGTCGCGAGCCACGGATGAAATCTGATGTTTACGCCATTCATCTTCGCCGCCTTTTTGGTCGTAATAGAGGAACGACTCGCCGTCTTTGTCGAGCGACATGCTACAGACATTGACAGCTGCCACTTGTTGCGGGCGGCCGCCATCGACCGACACCTTATATAATTCACGCATCCAGGCTGTCGGGAACTGCACATTAGCAGCGTCTTTTTGAATATTAGCCGAATAATAAATCATGCTGTCGTCAGGAGTAAAGGCGAGCGGTATTTCTGAAGCAGAATTCGTTGTCACGCGCTTTGCGACACCGCCATTTACCGACACGACATAAATATCAAAATTTGCGTTTCTGTCAGAAGCGAAAGCGACATATTGACCGTCATTCGACCAAATAGGATTGAAATCGTAAGAAGAATTCGTAGTCAGTTGCTGTGCGATTCCGCCTTCTGCATCAACGACATAAATATCGCCTTTGTAAGCAAAAGCAATTTTATCGCCCTGAGGAGAAATCACATTATAGCGCATCCACAATGGCTGTGAGCCTTGAGCTATGAGCTGTGAGCCTTGGAACAAAATAATAAACAAAATCACCAACAATCTTGTGGTCTTGTGGTCTTGTAGTCTTGTTGTCTTTTTCATATCTCAAAACTTAATATTATTTTTACCACCCATTTCTAATTTAATCTTTGTTATCACCTTCTTAGTGTATTCAGGGAAATCACTTTTCATAATCCAATCATAATATTGAGGTTCGATGCGGAACACATCTTCTACCCTTTTATCTTTATGTTTTCCGAATTTAAACACCTCTTTACCTTCCTCATCGAAAACGATTTGTCCCATAAGGTCAGCGTTTTTATTATGATATGAGAAAGCAGAAAGCTGTTGCATATCATTTTGCACAGGAACAGACGTAACACCTTTATTATCAGTATATTCTCTATCTTTATACATATCTAGCATTGCCATCATAACTTCATATGTCGCCATAGTATCGGCGGAAGCGGAATGAGCGTCTTCAAGTTCTTTATTCATGAAGAAACGATATGCGCCTTTGAGAGTTCTAGGCTCCATTTTCATAAAAATATTCATCACATCGATGACTTGTCGCGACTCAATATCGAATTCCACATTAGCGCGGATGAATTCCTCTACCAACATTGGAATATCGAATTTTATTATGTTATAGCCAGCGATGTCGCTTGCACCGAAGAACTTTTTTATCGACGGAGCCAGCTCCTTAAATGTCGGACAATCCTTCACGTCGTTATCGGAGATATGATGTATCGCCGTTGTTTCAGGAGGAATCGGACAGCCAGGATTGACAAGCCAAGTCTTTTGTTCTTCTTGTCCGTCAACATTGATTTTCAATGCACTAATTTCAACAATTCGATCATGAACAGGATTTAAGCCTGTTGTTTCCAAATCGAAAAACACTATTGGTCTTCTTAAATTTAACTTCATAATTTCGGATAAAAAAATTGA
>JAZLEO010000061.1:0-3187 GCA_045615285.1 Bacteroidales bacterium | reverse complement strand
GGCTCGAACTCAGGACCCCCACATTAAAAGTGTGATGCTCTACCTACTGAGCTAGCGAGTCATCCTCGTTTTGTGAGTGCAAAGATACAATATTTTTTTATATCTCCAACAGTTTTTTTTATTTATTTAAAAATCATCTCCAATAATCACAAGCACATATTTATCAACAACTTAAAGAAACTTCAATTCTTTTTTCCATTCTTTCCAATCGGGCATCTCGGCTGTCATCAAGGCATAAAATTCCTTAGAATGATTAAAATGCACGAGATGACAAAGTTCATGAAGTATCACTTCCTTGATACATTGCTCCGGTAATTTTATCAGATGAAGATTCAGACTTATGCTGCCTTTTCGAGAACAACTACCCCACCGTGTTTTCATCTTCCTTATTGAAAACGAAGTCGGCGCCACATTATATTTCGCCATCTGCACCACCAAAAGCTCAGCCAATTCCTTAAAGACTCGCTTCGCCTGCTCCATATACCAACAATCCAGGATATTGGAGACGGGAACGGATGTTGGTGACGAGGACGGAGACAAGGTTTTACAATAAATATGAATTATATCATTTTCAAAAACCACATAATTACGTTTAGCTGCATTTACTTCTATCGGATATTGTTTTCCTAAAAAATAATGCAACTCACCAGAAACATATTTCTTCGGCTCGGCTATTTTCTTATCAGAAGCATCGAGACGATTGAAAAGCCAACGCGAATGTTTTATCAGGAAAGGTTCAAGATTATTCACATTATATAATAAAGGTATTCTTATCTCGACACGCTTATCCGGAAACACATAAAGAGCTACCGTCTTCCTACGAGAGCGTTTTATCTCGCAATTCACCGAACGACCGTTTATTATAAATGTTTTCATTTTTTAAAAGTCAACAGACTACGGACTACAGTCTTTATCCATTGTAGAGACGTCACTCCTGTGGCGACTTAGAGTTTATGATTTTATATTTTTCGTGTTATTTCGTGGATACAAAAAAAAGAGACGCAACATTTTACGTCTCTTCATTTGGTGACCCGCCTGAGGCTCGAACTCAGGACCCCCACATTAAAAGTGTGATGCTCTACCTACTGAGCTAGCGAGTCATCCTCTTGTTTGCGAGTGCAAAAGTACATATTTTTTTTATATCTCCAACATTTTTTCAAAAATTATTTTCAAAAAAAATTAATCTAAAATTCCCTTACCTTCTCTAAGTACAACTATCTCATTTTCTGTACAATCGACAATAGTACTTTCCTCTTTATCACCATAACCGCCATCAATAATTATATCAACTCTATCAGAATAGGCGTCATTTATCTCTTCTGGATCAGTCATAAAACCGGAAATTTCATCTTCATCAACTATGGAAGTCGTGATAATAGGACAACCCAATTCACGTACGATATTTGTGATTATCGGTTGATCCGGAATACGGATGCCGATTGTCTTTTTATTATTCTTGAAAATCTTAGGAACATTATTATTAGCTTCAAGAATAAACGTAAAAGCTCCTGGAAGATTACGTTTCAACATCTTGAACACATCATTATCAATAGGTTTGGTATAGTCTGACAACATGCTCAAGTCGTGGAATATGAACGAGAAATTCGCCTTTTCTTTTTTCGTGCCTTTTATACGAGCGATACGGTCGAGAGCCTTTACGCTGTTCACGCTGCAACCTATCGCATAGATCGTATCAGTTGGAAAAATGATAACGCCGTCATTTTCGAGACAATCGATTATCATCTTGACATTACGAGGATTCGGATTTTCAGTATGTAATTTCAGAAACATGATATTAAGTTTTAGAGTTACAAAGATAATAATTTAAGGACAACGGACAACAGTTTTATTGGTTCATTTTTATTTCAAATGACCGCATACCCAAAGACTGTTGACTGTTGTCTGTAGTCCGTTGACTTTTATATAAAAAAGCTCTTGTTTTATTCAAAATAAATCACTACTTTTGCACTCGTTTTTAAGTTCATTCCGAAGTTGATTTACAAATTAAATATCAACGACTTAGAGCAACAGTTAAGTTTAACAATCCTTGATAATTTATCGGAATGGTTATTAAGTACAATTTAATATCATTATTATAATGAGCGAAAATCAAAACATCATCAACGAAAACGTTGTTGAAAAAGCAGAAAAACAAGTAAGAGTAAAACCTACTCCAGACGCTAACTTCGATTGGAATTGCGATCACAGAAGAGACGACAGCTACAAGTCAGAAGAACGCATGAGATTAGAGGCCATGTACGAAAAGACAATGAGCCAAATCGGTGACCACGAAGTTATTGAAGGTACAGTTGTTGCTAAGACTTCACGCGAAGTTGTTGTCAACATCGGATTCAAATCAGATGGTGTTATCCCAGTATCAGAATTCCGTCACAATCCTAACTTGAAAGTTGGTGACAAGATCGAAGTTTACGTAGAAAACCAAGAAGGCATCAACGGCCAATTAGTTTTATCACACAAGAAAGCTCGTATCTTGAAATCATGGGATCGCGTTAACGAAGCATTCGACAAACAAGAAATCGTTCAAGGTTACGTTAAGAGCCGTACAAAAGGTGGCTTGATCGTTGACGTATTCGGCATCGAAGCATTCTTGCCAGGTTCACAAATCGACGTTAAACCTATCCGCGACTATGACGTATTCGTAAACAGCATCATGGAATTCAAAGTTGTTAAGATCAACCAAGAATACAAGAACGTCGTTGTTTCACACAAAGCTCTTATCGAAGACGAAATCGAACAACAAAAGATGGAAATCATCGGTAAACTTGAAAAAGGTCAGGTTCTCGAAGGCATCGTGAAGAACATCACTTCATACGGTGTATTCATCGACTTAGGCGGTGTTGACGGTTTGATCCACATCACAGACCTCTCATGGGGCCGCATCAACCACCCAGAAGAAATCGTCAAACTCGACGAACAAATCAAAGTCGTTATCCTCGACTTCGACGACAATAAAAAACGTATCGCTCTCGGCTTGAAACAACTCACTCCTCACCCATGGGACGCTTTAGATCCAAACCTCAATGTCGGTGACGTTGTTAAAGGTAAAGTTGTTGTTATCGCTGACTACGGCGCATTCATCGAAATCGCTCCTGGCGTAGAAGGTTTAATCCACGTTTCAGAAATGTCATGGTCACAACACTTACGCACAGCTCAAGACTTCTTGAAG
>JAZLEO010000060.1:0-36228 GCA_045615285.1 Bacteroidales bacterium | reverse complement strand
TGGCAGAATGCTAGAGACTTTGTCAATTCTATTTATGACTTGATGGATGATAATAAGAATTATGGGTTTCGGGATCAGATTCAAAGAGCCGCTGTAAGTATAATGAATAATATAGCAGAAGGTTTTGAGTCTGGTACCGATGCCAAATATATTAACTTCTTGAATATTGCAAAAGGAAGTTGTTCCGAAGTAAGGTCAATGTTATATGTTTGTTTGGATAGAAAATATTGTACAGAAGAACAATTTGAATCATTGAAATCACAAGCAATTCATATATCATCGCAATTATATAAATTGATAGAATATTTAAATAAAAAATAATAACTTTTGTCTTTTGTCTTTAGACTTTAGACATTTGTCATAGGTATGTCAAAAATCACAATAGAAAATATGGAATTTTACGCCTATCATGGTCACTTTGAAGAAGAGCAGAAGATAGGCACTTGGTTCAGTCTGGATTTGATGATGGAAGTCGATACAAGCAAAGCTGAACTTTCGGACGAATTGGAAGATACGGTAGATTATTCGGCAGTTTATCAAGTCGTTAAGGAACAGATGATGATTCCTTCAAAATTGTTGGAACATGTCGGAAGACGTATTCTCAATACTATAAAGGAAAGATTTCCGGATGTTAAAGACGCTACTTTGAAAGTCAGAAAGATGAATCCTCCTTTGGGCGGAAAGATGGCGTTTGTTGCTTTGGAATTAGGAATGTGGAATTAGGATTTCAGGAATTCAGGGGGTAAGAGACTCAAAAAGTTTTGAGATTTTGAAATTCTGAGATTTTGACTTTTTTGTTAAAAAAATCAAATAAATGTTTGTGCATTAAAAAAAAGTTGTATCTTTGCACTCGCAAAAGGTATCATGGCCGAGTGGCTAGGCAGAGGTCTGCAAAACCTTGTACGGCGGTTCGACTCCGTCTGGTACCTCAAATAGAAAGACGTCATTTTATGGCGTCTTTTTTTGTCTAAAGACGAAAGAATAAAGACAAAAGACAGTCGTCCGTAGTCTGTTGACCAAATTTATACCAAAATGAAACTTTTAAATCACATCATCAACTTATTCTATCCGCAGGTTTGTCCTGCATGTGGTAATCTTTTAATGCAAAACGAAGAAACGGTTTGTCTTTCTTGTCGTTATCTTCTACCCAAAACTATGTATGAAAAAAACGCCGATAATCCTTTGGCGCAAAGTTTTTGGGGACAAGTCGATTTTCATGCTGTTACGGCGGAGTTTTTTTTCAGTAAGACCGGCAAAGTGCAGCATCTGCTTCATCAGCTGAAATATCAAGGAAACAAAGACGCAGGCTTTTTTCTTGGGCAGCAGCTGGGTGAAAGCATAAAAGATTCGGAACTTTTTCAGGGAATTGATTACATCATTCCGATTCCGCTTCATCCCAAGAAAGAACATTTGCGGGGTTATAACCAGAGTCTGGTTATTTCGCAAGGCGTGGAGGATAAAACCAATATTCCTATAATGAGAGATTGTCTTGCCAGAAAAGTCTTTACATCGACACAGACGAAAAAATCACGTGATGAACGTTGGGAAAATGTGAAGGATATTTTCGAGATAAGAAATCATAAGATGCTTGAAAACAAACATGTTCTGATTATTGATGACGTGCTAACGACAGGCGCCACTTTACTTGCAGCAGGAAAGACTTTGTCGCAGATTCGTAATATAAAAATGAGTGCCGCTACGGCAGCATGTGCTTCGGGATAAGTCGAAAAAAATCTTGTTGAAATTTAACGTGTATTCAATTTAATATTTAACTTTGCGTTGAGCTTCATTACTAAAGTTAAATTACGATTGTTGCAGAATTGGAGGAGAAAGGTTTATGGTTAAAGGATGTGCGACAAATGAAATAATTAAGCGGGTGAATATCGAAAATAAGATACTTGTCGTTAGGAATTATCAGGTGATGATAGATCGTGATTTG
This sequence comes from Bacteroidales bacterium, assembly GCA_045615285.1. Taxonomy (GTDB): domain Bacteria; phylum Bacteroidota; class Bacteroidia; order Bacteroidales; family F082; genus Limimorpha. Next base: position 34,289 of record JAZLEO010000060.1, on the reverse strand, counting down.
GCTGAATTGTATGGCGTGGAGACAAAAGTGTTGAATCAGGCTGTGAAAAGGAATATTGAGAGATTCCCTGAAAATTTCATGTTTAGGTTGAACAATGATGAAAGAAAAGAACTGGTCACAAATTGTGACAGGTTTGAAATGTTGAAACATTCTCGTACATCTCCTTATGCTTTTACAGAGCAAGGTGTTGCCATGCTTTCGGCGGTCTTGAAAAGTGAGAGAGCTGTGAAAATGAGCATTCAAATTATAAATGCATTTGTCGCAATGCGTCATTTTCTACAAAGCAACTCGCAACTTTTGGGAGAGATAATTTCCATAAGACAACATCAGAATGAAACCGACAAAAAAATTGAGCAACTTTTTGAGATTATGGATAAATATAAGATTGACGAAAGTCAGGGTGTATTCTTTCAAGGACAAATTTTTGATGCATACGCTAAATTTGAAAGTTTTATCCAACAAGCAGATAAGGAAATTATTTTAATTGATAATTATGTCGATTTAAGTGTGCTTGAACGATTTGCAAAAAAGAAGAGTGGGGTGAATGTGGAAATATATACAGATTCAAATACAAAACTAACATCGCAAGATGTTGCGAAATTCAATGCGCAATATCCTAATTTGATTTTAAATTATACTAAAAAAATGCATGACAGATTTCTTATAATTGATAATACGCTACTTTATCATGTTGGAGCATCGTTGAAAGATTTAGGTAAGAAGTGTTTCGCATTTGAGATTTTAGATTCAGGTCTGATTCCTGCTATTTTGAAAAATGTATGATTACTATGACTCCTCTCTTGAAAATAAATAACCTCCGCATCGATTTCTGCCGTGATGATAAATGGCAGGAAACGGTTCATGGTATTGATTTTGAAGTCTATAAAGGTAAGACTCTCGGTATCGTAGGAGAGTCGGGATCGGGCAAGTCTGTGAGCAACCTCGCGATAATGCAGCTTCTCGATAAGAAGAAATCTCGTGTCACAGCAGATTCTATCCTTTTAAATAATGAAGATATTTTTCGATTGACAGACGACGAGATGACGGAAGTCCGTGGTAAGAAAATCGCGATGATTTTTCAGGAACCTATGACTTCTCTCAATCCTGTTTATAAATGCGGCTTTCAAGTAATGGAAGCGATTATGGGACAACAATCAACGGTCAATAGTCAACAGTCAACAGTTAAAGAAAAAGTTCTCGAACTTTTCCGTAAGGTGATGCTTCCTCGGCCGGAGGTGATTTTCGATAAATATCCTCACGAGCTTTCTGGCGGTCAGAAGCAGAGGGTGATGATTGCGATGGCGCTCATCTCTAATCCTCAGATTCTCATCGCCGATGAACCGACGACGGCGCTTGATGTTACAGTGCAGAAAGAGATTCTGAAACTTCTTAAAGACCTTCAGCGTGAGAACGGAATGGGAATGATTTTCATCACTCACGACCTCGGTGTCGTCTCTGAAATAGCTGATGATGTGATTGTTATGAATAAAGGTGTTGTCGTGGAAAGAGGAACGGCTCACGATATTCTGAACAATCCTCAGCATCCTTATACAAAAGGCCTCATCGCTTGTCGTCCGCCGCTCGATTATCGTCTGCAACGTCTTCCTGTCGTGAAAGAATTTCTCGATGGTGTGTGGAACGACAAGGAACAGATTATGAAGGAGCTGCTCGTCACTGATGAGGAAAGGAAATTATATCACGAAAAATTATATTCGCAGGAACCAATTCTTAAGGTGCAGAATCTCAAGACTTGGTATCCGCTTCGTAAAGGTGTTTTCGGCAGGACTTACGACTACATAAAATCCGTCGATGACGTGAGTTTCGATGTCTATCCTGGCGAAACACTCGGTCTTGTCGGAGAGTCGGGATGTGGTAAGACGACATTGGGACGCAGTATTTTAAGGCTTGTCGAGCCTACTTCAGGAAGCGTCATCTTTGAAGGCAAAGACATCACGAAGTTGAATAATAAAGAGTTGAGGGAGTATCGCAAAAAGGCGCAGATTATTTTCCAAGATCCGTATTCTTCTTTAAATCCTCGTATTTGTATCGGCGACTCTATCGCTGAGCCGATGTTGGTTCATGGTATCGAAAAAGACGCTAAAAAGAGAAAGGCGCGTGTCTGTGAATTATTGGAGGAAGTCGGACTTGAAGCGGCGCATTATCAGCGTTATCCGCATGAATTCTCTGGCGGTCAGAGGCAGCGCATCTGTATAGCACGCGCTCTTGCCGTCAATCCGAGACTGATAATCTGCGACGAGTCGGTATCTGCCCTCGATGTCTCGGTGCAGGCTCAAGTGTTAAATCTTATTAACAGATTAAAGAAAGAATTTCACTTCACATATATTTTCATCTCTCACGATTTAAGTGTCGTACGTTTCATGTCGGATAGAGTAGTGGTGATGTATAACGGCAAGATTCAGGAAATGAATGAAGCCGACGCACTTTATGACAATCCGCAGAATGATTATACGAAGAAATTGATAGCGGCACTTCCGGGAATTGATAATTAGGATAAAATCTTATTAAATATTTGGAATAGTGAAAAATAATTATAAACTTTGCCGTGTGTTAAACCAATAAAATTTACAGTTATGAAAAAATTGCTTTTGATGATGTTCTTTATGGCATTTGTATCTGTCGGCGCTTACTCTCAATCTGAAGCCGACGACGAGGTGTATAAGATTGTTGAGGAAATGCCTCAGTTTCCTGGTGGCGCTGCCAAAATGATGGAATATGTCCAGCAAAATCTTATATATCCGGAGGAAGCAAGAGCGAATGATGTACAAGGCCGTGTGTTCGTAAATTTCATCATAGAACGTGATGGTACGATAAGTAATGTCGAAGTTAAGCGAGGAATTGGCAGTGGTTGCGACGAAGAAGCAGTAAGGCTTGTGAAGTTGATGCCGAAATGGACTCCAGGCAAACAAAGAGGAACTGCGGTAAGATGTTCATATATGCTGCCAGTTGTTTTTAAACCATGAAAATACTTGAAAAGCGCCTAGTAACAGGGCGTTTTTTTTGTTCACGAACAGACAGAAATCGCAGCACTTCCGATAGATTCTGCTACTGAAGTGTGAGATTCTATTGAGATACAATTATGGATTAAAAAAATCTTTTGTCTTTCGTCTTTTGTCTTTCGTCTTTTATTATTTTTGTCGCATGGTAATAGTAGATAATGTAATAGTTTCTGACGAGTTTATCAATGCTCGTTTTTGTTGTCACCTCGCAAGATGCAAGGGCGAATGTTGTATAGCTGGTGATGCCGGTGCGCCTCTCGAACCTGATGAGGTGGGTCTTATTGAAGAATATCTTGAAGAGATAAAACCTTATATGCGTCCCGAAGGAATTGAAGCCGTCGAGAATAACGATGTCTATGACTACGACGAAAAAGGCGCTCTTGTAACACGTTTAATCAATGATGAAGAATGTGCTTTCGTTTATTTCCATGAAAACGGGACGGCCTTATGCGCGATAGAGAAGGCTTATCTTGAAGGAAAAATAGATTTCTGGAAACCAATCAGCTGTCATCTTTATCCGATCCGCCTCGAAGAGAAAAACGGATTTATTTATGTCAATTATCACGAATGGAGTGTCTGCGTCCCTGCCAAACGTAAAGGCGAGAAAGAAGGCATACCTTTATATAAATTTCTCAAAGGCCCTATGATACGTCGCTTCGGCGAAGATTGGTACGAGAGGTTTGTTAAACAGCTTTGATCAATGAGCCAAGAGCGATGAGTTATTGATAAATACTCGTGGCTCATAACTCGAAGCTCATAGCATTATAAATAAAATCCATGAAACTCAAAGATTTTCTTCACAAGAAAGATGTCAATATCACGGCGAAGGCCTACTTTCTCGACGCTCTCGGAGCTATGGCTTTCGGTCTCTTCGCCTCTTTGCTCATTGGAACTATTTTCACCACTTTAGGTGATAAGCTGAATCTTCATCTTTTTGTAGAAATCGCGAAATATGCCAAGCAGGCTACCGGCGCCGCGATAGGTGTCGCGATAGCGTTTTCGCTACATGCGCCTTCGCTTGTGTTGTTTTCCGCTACGGTATGTGGTATCGCTGGCAACGCTCTCGGCGGCCCTGTCGGTGCGTATGTCGCTACTGTGATAAGCGTCGAACTCGGAAAACTAGTCTCTAAAGAAACAAAAATCGATATCCTTGTCACGCCGTCTGTCGTGATAATCAGCGGTGTATTGCTCGCCATGTTTGTCGGTCCCGGCATCAACGCTTTCATGGAGGCTTTCGGACATTTTATCGAGAACGTCACCGAGTTGCGACCTTTCATCATGGGTGTCATAGTATCGGTCTCTGTCGGAATGGCGCTGACACTTCCTATCAGCAGCGCAGCCTTATGTATCGCGATAGGCTTGTCGGGAATAGCAGCCGGTGCCGCCACGGCAGGATGCTGCGCACAGATGGTAGGATTCGCGGTGATGTCGTTCAAGGAAAATCGTTGGGGCGGTCTCGTCTCGCAAGGCATCGGAACCTCAATGCTACAGATGCCTAATATCATAAAGAATCCTCTTGTCTGGATACCGCCTACATTGACAGCAGCCATCACCGGACCAATATCGACATGCGTGTTTCAGTTAGAAAACGTGCCTATCGGAGCAGGAATGGGAACATGCGGACTTGTAGGGCCGTTTGGAATAATAACAGCCATGCCCGACGGCGGAACAAAAATGTGGATCGGAATTTTGTTGATATGCTTCGTATTACCAGCAATATTGACTTGGATCTTCGGCGAGATATTCAGAAAATTAGGTTGGATCAAAGAAGGAGATTTGAAAATTGAAAGTTAAAAAGTAAAAAGTAAAAATTTCCATTTTTCAGATTTCAACTTTAAATTTAAAATCGTATCTTTGCAACTTCTTGATTTTGCGTATAAATGTTAAAGAAAATTAAACAAATATTCCTCTCTTTAGCTTGCATGATAATACTCCTTCATGCAGTGATACCGCATCATCATCATAACAATACTACAACATTATGCCTTCAACAATTAAGTCATAATGCTTGTAACGACAACTATGATTGCACTTCTCATCACGATCACGATAACGGCTGTGACAATTCCGACTGTACAATCGATGACTTATATGCTCCAAAAGAAAATCTGAAACTGACTCAAACGCAGACTCAGACACTGACTTTGATTCTTGCACAGACTTACGATTTCGATTTCGTCATTAAGGAAAAAGGTAAAGACTTCCGACGAAGCGAACAAACCATTATCTATAAAAATCCTCTCGCAATAAACAATATCGGATTGCGAGCCCCGCCTGTCAATTCATAATTCACAATTCATAATGCATAATTAAGAATTGTAGAGTCTTACCAATTACTCCATAAAAATTAACAATTTGTGGAAAGAGATAATATTTCTATGATTTATCAATCTGCTATGAACCAGCAGCTCAATGCTCACAACTCATAGCTCCAAGTAAAAAATAATCAATAAATCTATAAAAATGAAAAGAATATTTTTAGTTATAGCAATTGCTGTAGGATTGATTTCCTGTAGCAACGACAACAGTCAACAGTCAACAGTCAACGGTCATAATCATAGTCACGAGCATTCTGCTAGCTGCTCTCATAATCACGACCATGACCACGATCATAATCACGATCATGACCATTCAGCTCACAGCTCGCAGCCTGCAGCTCATAACCATCAACATGACGAAAGCTGCTCTCACGATCACAACCACGATCATTCAGGACACAACCATGACCATTCAGCTCACAGCTCACAGCCGGCAGCTCATAACCACGATCACGGCGACGATGCTATCACTTTCTCTGTAGATCAACAGAAAAAAATAGATTTTGAAGTGGTGGAAGCTATATCAGAACCTCTTTACCAAATCATCAGAACATCGGCTCAGATCATTCCTTCTCAAGATAGTGAAAAGATTTTAACAGCTACCACAAGCGGTATCGTTACCTTCGAGAACAAAGACATCGTTCATGGATTGGATGTCAAATCAGGCCAGATTTTATTCAGCATCGACAACGATGAAATGGCTGACGAAAACCTCTCGACACGCCGCCAGGAAATTGAAGCTGAATACGAAAAAGCAAAAGCGGATTACGAACGTAAACAATCTCTAGCAGAAGACAAAATCATCTCTGAAAGCGATCTTATCGATGCCAAGACAGAATATCTCAAGGCTAAGAAACATTACGATAACATGCTTAAAAACTATCCTGAAGGAAAAACTCTCCACAGAGCAACAATATCAGGTTCGATAAGCGAGATTTTAGTTCCTAACAATTCGTATGTAGAAGCCGGACAACCTATTATGATATTGGCACAAAACGACAAACTCTATGTTCGCGCCGATTTGCAATCAAAATATTATCCTGTTTTGAAGGACATCAAGACCGCCAATATCAGATCTAACGACGGCATCGTGTATTCATTAGATGAATTATCAGGCCGCCTCTTATCTTACGGTAAGACGACAGATGTCGCAAATCCTTTGATTCCTGTGACTTTTGAAATCAAAAACAACGGCAATATCATCCCAGGTTCTTTCGTAGAGATTTATATCACGGCTGAAAGCGACAAGATGGGCATCATGTTACCTAACAGCGCCATCGTCGAAGAAATGGGTGTCTATTGTGTATTCGTACAGACATGCGTCGATTCTTTCGAGAAACGCATCATCACAAAAGGTGTCACCGACGGCAATAATACACAGATTCTCAAAGGTGTAAAGGCCGGTGAAAGAATAGTAAGCAAAGGTGCTATCAACGTCAAGTTGGCACAAGGCTCAGCGGCATTGGATCCACACGCAGGTCACGTTCATTAATTCCAGGAGGTGTCTATGTTAAATAAGATCATCAAATTTTCATTAGAGAACAAATTGTTCGTACTTGTAGGAGCAATTTTGTTAGTCATCGGCGGCTATAGTTCTATGCGCCAGATGGACATCGACGTTTTCCCTGACTTGACTGCACCTACCGTTGTAGTTATGACAGACGCTCACCGTATGGCAGCTGAAGAAGTTGAACGTCTCGTGACATTCCCTATCGAGACAGCCATGAACGGAGCAACTAATGTACGTCGTGTTCGTTCTTCTTCCATGATGGGTTATTCTTTCGTATGGATTGAATTTGACTGGGGAATGGACGTATATCGCGCTCGTCAGATCGTCAGCGAGAAAATGGTGACACTCGAAGAAGCTCTCCCTGACGGAGTTACGCCAATACTTGCACCTCAGTCGAGTGTCATGGGTGAGATTCTGTTCGTAGGTCTCCAAGCCGACACCACTTCCATGATGGATTTAAGAACCATGGCGGAATGGGTTGTGAAGCCAGCTATCCTTTCGACAGGCGGCGTGTCGCAGGTGACAATCATCGGTGGCGACCTCAAGCAATATCAGATCCTCGTCGATCCTATCAAGATGGGATATTACGACATCACGATGGAAGAAATGACGACTATCTGCGAAAGCATGTGCGTCAATTCTGTGGGTGGTGTTATCCGTGACTTTGGCAACGAATACGCACTCAGAGGAATGGGACGTACTACAGACTTAGAAGAACTCGGCAAGACATATATCAAGACCGTCAACGGGAAACCTGTAGTTGTTTCTGACGTAGCCGACGTGGTTCTGGGCAGCGCTGTGAAAATGGGTTACGCATCACTCAACGCAGAAGACGCTATCATCCTTTCAATATCAAAACAACCTAATATCAATACTTTAGAGGTTACAAAAAACATAGAGAGAAACCTCAGGGAAATCAAGAAGTCGCTTCCTGCTGATGTCAAGATGGATACCAAGATTTTCCGTCAGGCCGACTTCATCGAGGCATCTGTCAGCAATGTGGCGAAAGCTCTCATCGAAGGAGCTATTTTCGTCATTATCATCTTATTACTTTTCTTAGGAAGTTTCAGAACGACACTCATCTCCATCATAGCGATTCCTTTATCATTATTAGGAACTCTCATAGTGCTTCATCTTATGGGAATGAATATCAACACTATGACATTAGGCGGTATGTGTATAGCGATCGGCTCTTTGGTTGACGACGCTATCATCGACGTTGAAAATGTTTACAAACGACTCAGACAGAATTTCCTCAGACCGAAAGAAGAACGCGAATCAATCCTCAGCGTCGTCTATAACGGATCATGCGAAATCCGTACTTCAATCATCAACGCTACTTTAATCACAATCGTCGCTTTTACCCCTATTTTCTTCCTGTCAGGAATGGAAGGCAGAATGCTGAAACCTCTCGGAATAGCCTACATCATCGCATTGTTGGTTTCTTTGATAGTGGCTCTCACCGTGACACCGCTCCTCTGTAAATTAATGCTCACTTCCGACAAATATCTCGCTAAACAAGAGAAAGAAAGCTGGGTGGCTTGCAATCTCTCCAACGCTTACGTAAAGTCATTGCAATGGGCTTTGAATCATAAAAAGACCGTCATCGGCGGAACATTGGCAGCTCTTATCGTCGCATTAGCGATGTTCTTCAACATGGGACAAAGCTTCTTGCCTGACTTCAACGAAGGCTCTCTGACAATATCAGCAGTCTGTAAACCAGGAGTTTCATTATTCGAGAATAATAAGCTCGGCAATATTATCGAAAGCGAATTATTATCAATTCCAGAAGTGACTTCGACAGCACGTCGTACAGGCCGCGGCGAGTTGGACGAACATTCACAGTCAACAAACGGCGCAGAAATCGATGTCAATTTCACATTACAAGACCGCTCGCAAGAAGAATTCCTGACTGATGTACGCGAGAAATTGGCTTCTATTCCAGGCATCGCCTCCACTGTAGGTCAGCCGCTAGGTCACCGTATCGACCACATGCTTACTGGAACGAGAGCCTCAATCGCGATTAAGATCTTCGGTCCAGACTTGACACAGTTATTTATGACAGCCAACGACATCAAGGCTGAGATTGAAGGTATAGAAGGTTTGGTTGACGTCAGCGTCGAGCAGCAGACAGAGACACCAGAGCTTCAGATTCGTGCCAAACGCGACATGCTCGCACGTCACAAAATCACGATGGAAGAATTCAACCACTATATTGAATTAGCTTTCTCTGGCGAAAAGATCTCTGAAGTATATGAAGGACAACGCAGCTTCGACCTTGTCATGCGTCTTAATAAAAACTACACAGAAAGTATCGAAGGCATAAAATCAGCCATGATTATCAACGGTGAAGGCACAATGATTCCTCTTGAAGAAGTTGCGGAGATCGTCTCTGTAGGCGGTCCTAACAGTATCAGCCGCGAGAACGTACAACGTAAGATCGTAGTATCAGCTAACACATCAGGCCGCGACGTTGTAAGTATCGTCAACGAAATAGAAGAAAGAGTCAATGAGCACGTCAACATTCCTGAGAATTATCTCGTAGAATACGGCGGTCAGTTCCAAAGCGCCAAAAAAGCTTCAAGAACATTGATGCTTATGACAATCATAGCTATCTTCGTGATATTCCTTCTCTTATACGGCGAATTCAAAGACGTGACATTATCAGCTATCACGCTCATCAACCTTCCGTTGGCATTGATCGGCGGCGTATTCGCTATATTCATCTCATCAAATACAATCAGCATCCCTGCCATCATCGGTTTTATCACCTTGTTCGGCATCGCTACACGTAACGGAATTCTGCTTATCTCACGTTATCAATACGGAGAAAGCCACGGCATCGCGTTACGTCAGTCAATCATCGATGGCTCCAGAGACCGACTCAACCCGATTCTTATGACAGCTCTTACTTCAGCATTGGCTCTTATCCCTATGGTTATCAACGGTAGCCAGTCAGGTAACGAAATCCAAAGCCCGATGGCGGTCGTGGTTCTCGGCGGTCTTTTGACATCGACATTGCTCAATGTTTATGTCATTCCTATCGTTTACGAAATGATTCATGCTAAAAAACATTCTTCAAAAAACAATGATTAAGATGAAAAAGAACATATTGACAATAATATTAATGTTGAGCATGAATACGATATTCGCTCAATATGCATATCAGAATGTCTTGGATACGATAGAAGCCAACAGCACTGTACTGGCGGCTCACCAAAAGACTATGCAGGCCGACATCGCCGACAACAACGCCTTCTCTCTCGTGGAAAACCCTGAGATTGAAGCAGGTTACAGATTCGGAACTCCAAGTGAGGAAGTGGGAGACAAGATAGAACTCGGATTTGCTCAAGAGTTAGATTTCCCTACAGTCTATGCTCATAAAAATAAGATAAGAGAGATGAACAGTGATGTCATCAACGCTCAATATCAAATAGATAGAATGAACATATTGGCAGAAGCTCAGGAAATATGCACCGAATTGATTTTCTGCAAGACAAAACTTAAGCTCTTCAAACAGACATACGAGAACGCTGTCAAGATTGATGCAGCTTATCAGAAAATGATGGAACTTGGTGAATGTAACATCTTGGATTACAACAAATCTAAGATAAATCTCGCCAACTCGAAGAACAATTACGAATTGGAGATGATTCATCACGACAATCTGATGGCAACTTTAAAAACCATGAATGGCGGCAACGAAATTGACTTTACGTATGAAGATTACGCTCTTGTTGTCCTGCCTGCTAATTTTGATGAATGGTACGCTAATGTAGAGGCAGCGAATCCTGTCTTTGAGCAGATGCGCCAGCAAATCGCCATCGACCAGCAACAAGTGAAGCTGAGCAAGGCCGAATGGTTCCCAAAATTCAGCGTCGGATATAATGCGGAAATCGGCCACGACGAAGCAGAACACGGACCTACAGTAGGCTTGGTTTTGCCGTTATGGCACAACAAAGGCAGCGTCAAAAGCGCCAAGGCTCGCGCTGAAGCCACAGAGACGCTTATGACAAACGAGAAAGCCATGACTTACAACTATCTCAGCAGCCTCTATGCAAAAGCAGCAGCGCTACAAAATAACATAGGCACTCTGGCTTCGTCATTGAAACAATTCGACAGCCAAGCTTTGCTTTACAAGGCTTTTGAAAAAGGCGAAATGAACCTCATCGACTATGTGACAGAAACAGAATATTACCAAAACGCGATGTTGGAACTGTATTCAGCACAATACGAAATGAACGCAACCTTAATCGAGTTGAAAAGTTATGAAGGTTTTTGATTTAGAACTTTAAAATTCTAGAATTTTAGAACTTGAGAAAGGTAGGGTCGATGTGACACATCGACCCTATTTATTTAGATTTTATATTTGAGAACTACGATTTTTAACCACATTCTCGATTTCTAATAACTCATCATTATCAATTTTATCGGCTTGTTCGGCAGCATAGAGTTTTCGACGATGATTAAAATCTTCGTAAACGGCATCAACAATACTTTCCATCTGCTTATTAGAAATAGAACCTGCAGTTTTCAATACATCCTTATTTTGAAAACTAAGCAACGCATCTACATTGTTACGCCAGTAGCTCAATGTTAAATCCTTACGCTCTTTCACACGTAACTCCGCAGAATCAAGGAACAAGACTGTCAATCTATTCAAAACATCTATCTCGTCATCTTTAAGATAATTCTTTGCAGTATATATATCTTGTTTCCGTACTACCGAACCTTTCCATGAAGTCAAAGCCATATTCGGTTGAGAAGCATCTGCACGATTAACTATAATTTCAGCAGCTGTTTGGTGTGTAACAGCGTAAAGCAATTTATTTTGTGTCTCCGCAAAAAACATCTGAGTAGCTTTGTCTGTCTTGTCATAATCACTACTCAATGCCAACAAATCACGAACTTTCTGATAGAAACGTTTTTCGCTTGCTCCTAACCCTGAAACCTATTGCCAAAATCATGTCAAGTGAATAGAATGTGACATTATAATTCTTACCATCAGAGGCAGTTGTTAAGTAATCCTTAATAACTGAATTTTGATTTAACTCACCTTCTTTCAAAACATTAGAGATATGCATACTAATATTTGGCACCGAGGTGTCAAAAAGTTCCGCCATCTGACTTTGGTTCATCCAGATATTACCATCTTTGGCATATAATACCACTTTAGCCTTGCCATCATCGGTATTATAAATTATGATGTTATTTTGTTCCATAGTTCTAACAGTTTAAGTTTCTCATTTTTTTTCTGCAAATATACATTTTTTTGACTCAAAAATATCTGTTGCCCGTTGTCCGTTGTCTTTTGTCTTTTTATATCTTTGCAAAAATAAATCTTAAAAATTATGGCACATACATATTCTATAGGCGTTGATATAGGTGGCACCAACACCGACATCGGCTTGGTTCGCGAAGACGGCTCTATCGTTGCTCGTCGTAACATTCCTACAAACAAATATTTCGACATCGAAGTTTATCTTAAAGACATCGTCGATCTCGTAAAGGAGATGATGAAAGAATTTAATCTCGAAGCCATCGACGGCATAGGCATCTGCGCTCCTAACGGCAATACTTATAACTGTACTTTCAGCGGAGCCACAAACCTCAATTTCAAAGGCGACTTCAACGTACAGGAAATCGTAAGTAAATATATGGATGTCAAGGTCGTTGTCTCTAACGATGCCAACGCTGCTGCTTTCGGAGAGATGGTCTATGGTGGAGGCCGAGGCATGAAACATCTGATTATGTTTACTTTAGGAACAGGCGTAGGAACAGGTATCATCGTTGATGGCAAGTTGCTCCTCGGAGCTACAGGCGGTGCGGGTGAGTTAGGTCACTCCATCGTCATTCCTGGCGGTCGTCAATGCGGATGCGGATTGAAAGGCTGCCTCGAAACATATACTTCTGCCACAGGAATCCGTCGCACAGCAATAGAGATGTTGGAAAAAAATCCATCTTACGACGGCGTTCTATCAAAGATTCCGACAGAAGAACTGACAAGCAAGGCAGTAGGCGACGCAGCCAACGCCGGAGATCCATTGGCATTGCAGATTTTTGAAGAGACAGGTTATATCTTAGGATTAGCTATGGCAAACGCATGTTCTTTCTCATCGCCGGAAGCCGTATTCCTGATGGGAGGTCCTGTCAAAGCCGGTGACGTGCTCCTGAATCCAGTCCGTAAATCGTTTGCAGAAAACCTGTTATTCGTTTATAAAGGTTCAGTAGAAGTGAAAGTTTCAGAGCTGCCAGATAATAATGTAGCTATTTTGGGAGCAGCAGCACTTTGCCAAATGGAAAATTGATAATTATTTACTTTTAAAAATAAACTCAGAATCTCAATATTGGGGTTCTGAGTTTTTTTACTAAGGCTGAACAGGTCGCTGAGTTTGTCGAAGCATCAATTCCTAAACCTCATTCCTAATTAAAAAAAATCTCCAAAACCACTTGACAAAACTTCGTTCATGTATTATATTTGTAACTTTCGCGAAAAACTACATAAAATCATTACATAAATGAAGTTATCACAATTCAAATTCAACCTTCCTTCTAATCTTATTGCCAACTATCCGGCAAAAAACAGAGATGAAGCTCGTTTGATGGTTGTAAACCGCAGAGATGGTTCCATCGAACATCGTATCTTCAAAGATATTTTGGATTATGTCAACGCAGGTGACGTTTTCGTTCTTAACAACACTAAGGTTTTTCCAGCGCGTCTTTATGGCGAAAAAGAAAAAACAGGTGCCAAGATCGAAGTGATGCTGCTCCGCGAACTTAACCATGAGAGCCGCCTTTGGGACGTACTCGTCGATCCTGCACGTAAGATTCGTATCGGCAATAAATTATATTTCGGCGAAAACGACGAACTCGTGGCTGAAGTCATCGATAACACAACTTCTCGTGGAAGAACATTGCGTTTCTTGTTCGACGGAACACACGAAGAATTCAAAAAGACAATAACAGACTTGGGTAACACTCCTCTTCCTGTAGAGATTCAACGCCCTGTTGAACCTGAAGACGCTGAGAATTATCAGACAGTCTTCGCTAAATGTGAAGGCGCTGTGGCTGCTCCAACAGCAGGTATGCACTTCAGCAAATCTTTGATGAAACATCTCGAACTCCGTGATGTCCAATTCGCAGAACTGACACTTCATACAGGCGTGGGTAACTTCCGTGACATCGAAGTGGAAGACCTTACAAAACATAAGACCGACTCCGAAGAGATGGAGATAAGCCAAGAGACTTGCGACATCATCAACGCCGCTAAAGCTGAACGCCATAAGGTATTCGCAGTGGGAACTACATCTCTCAAAGCTCTCGAGACTTCTGTGACAATATCAGGCCAGATAAATCCTTATAAAGGCTGGACAAATAAGTTCATATTCCCTCATTACGATTTCAACACAGCAGATGCTCTCATCACAAACTTCCATCTTCCTAAGTCATCAATGATGATGGAAGTGGCAGCTTTCGCCGGTTATGAACTTCTTATGAAAGCTTATAAGACAGCTGTCGCAGAAAAATATCAGTTCTTCACCTACGGTGACGCGATGCTCATTTTATAATTATGAATGAGGAGTTAGGGATTAGGAATTTTTAAATAGGCAATGTGCTATGAGCAGTGAGCAATGAGCAGAAAAAAGCTCAAATCTCACAGCTCGTGGCTCACAGCAAAAAATAATAAAAACAATAAACGGCTTTGATGTCTTGGCATCTGAGCAACTTAGCAACTTAAAATAATGAATCAAGAAGAATTTTTCAAGAAGATAACATCTCACGCTAAGGAATATGGTTTTGTATTTCCTTCAAGTGATATTTATGACGGTCTCTCCGCTGTCTATGACTACGGTCAAAACGGAGTTGAATTGAAGAATAACATCCGCCAATATTGGTGGAAAGCGATGGTGCAGATGCACGAAAACATCGTCGGTGTCGATGCAGCTATTTTCATGCATCCTACAGTATGGAAGGCTTCTGGTCACGTTGATGCTTTCAATGACCCGATGATTGATAATAAAGACAGTAAGAAACGTTATCGCGCTGACGTTCTCGTTGAAGATCATATCGCTAAGATTGAAGATAAAATCAACAAGGAAGTAGAGAAGGCCAAGAAACGTTTCGGCGACGCTTTTGATAAGGAACAATTTGTTTCTACCAACGCCCGCGTTCTCGGTTACAAACAAGAGATTGAAGACATCAGCCATCGTCTTTACGCTGCCATGGAAAGCAACGATCTCCCTGGTATCAAGCAACTCATCGAAGATTTAGGCATCGTTTGTCCTATATCAGGCTCACGCAACTGGACCGATGTGCGTCAGTTTAACCTCATGTTCGCTACGCAGATGGGCTCTCTCGCTGAAGGCGCTAACGAGATTTATCTCCGCCCTGAGACAGCTCAAGGTATCTTCGTCAACTATCTCAATATCCAAAAAACTGGCAGAATGAAAGTGCCTTTCGGTATCGCTCAGACAGGTAAGGCTTTCCGTAATGAAATCGTGGCTCGTCAGTTCATCTTCAGAATGAGAGAGTTCGAACAAATGGAAATGCAATTCTTTGTACGCCCTGGCACTGAATTAGAATGGTTCAAACATTGGAAAGAAGAACGCCTCAGATGGCATCTATCTCTCGGCATTCCTGCTGAAAAATATCGCTACCACGATCATGAGAAATTGGCTCACTATGCCAACGCTGCTACCGACATCGAATTCGAATTCCCATTCGGCTTTAAAGAACTCGAAGGCATCCACAGCCGTACCGACTTCGACCTCAGCAGCCATTCTAAGTTCTCTGGCAAGAAACTTCAATACTTCGATCCTGAGACAAACGAAAGCTATATTCCTTACGTCATCGAGACTTCTATCGGCTTAGACCGTATGTTCCTCGCTATGTTGAGCCACGCTTATACAGAAGAGAAACTTGAAGACGGCTCGGAACGCGTGGTGATGAAATTCCCGGCAGCTCTCGCTCCTTATAAAGTCGCTATTCTTCCTCTCGTCAAGAAAGACGGACTTCCTGAAAAAGCACGCGAAATCATGGAACAACTCACTCCTGACTTCATGTGCCAATACGAAGAAAAAGACTCTATCGGAAAACGCTACAGAAGACAAGACGCTATTGGAACACCGTTGTGCGTGACAATAGATAATCAGACTTTGGAAGACAATACCGTGACGGTTCGCGACCGCGACACTATGGAACAAATCCGCGTCAATGCTGATGAACTCTATACTATTATCAGAAATAAAATAGCTCCAAAGAGAATATGAAAAAAAAGCGACCCTTAAGGTCGCTTTTTTAATTAGGAATTAGGAATGGTTGATCATTCCTAATTCCATGTTTCTAATTATTTTTTGACAATTCTTTTCACGATTTCTCCGTTGTTTGTCATAACTTTGACGAAATAAACGCCACTGTTCAAATCTGTAATGTCCAATTGTACATTATTCATTGTACATTGTTCATTGTAAACCATAACGCCTGTTATAGTATAGACGCTGATTGTCTCGATATTGACGTTTGTTTCTACGAAGAGATTGTTTTCTGCAGGGTTAGGATAAACCTTGACGGAAGAAGCGATTTCTGATAAGCTTTCGCCTTTTGTCTTGGCGCAGACGGCTTCAGATTTTCCTGATTCCAATTCTCCGTTGACGCTTGTCAGAATGTAGCAGTATTCTGTGTTTGCTGTCAGACCTTCTTCTGTGTAAGTCGGTTCTGTGACAGTAGCGATTTTCATCATTCCGCGATAGATGTTATAAGCTGTCGCATGTTCCATTTTGTCCCAAGTTAATTTGATAGCTGTTTTGCTCAAGACTTCAGCTTCGATATTTGTTGGAGTTTCTGGAGTTACATCAAATGTTGTTGCGCAAGATTCTGCGGAATGTTCTGTTTCAAATTCGCCTTTGACAGATGTCACGGTGAAGCAGTATGTTGTGGCTGCTGTCAGGTTTTCCATTGTGTAGGTTGTTTCTGTGACATTAGCGACGAATTCTTGGTTTTGATAGACGTTATAACTTAAAGCGTTTGCTGCGCTGTCCCATGTCAGTGTTATCGATGAGGTGCTTGTAGCGTTTGCTTTCAGGTTTGTAGGTCTTGCCGGAGCTGTAGGGTCGATAGGTTCTATCGTTGAATCCACTGACAATGTGATGTTGTCGAGGCACAAAGCGTCGCCTGCTTTTGTCTGGTCGTAGTGGAGGAAGCCGACATATAATGTTTTTCCTGCGTACTGAGCCAATGAAATCGCTTTTGTTTCGCCTGATGTATTGCCGTAGAATTCGTCCCATAAGATTTCAAAGTTATTTCCGTCTTCAGAGATGATGATTCCGTAGTGGTCAGATTTTCCAGCTTCTGTTTCTCTTATATCCCAGATGAGCATTGAAGTCTCGGTCATAAGATAAGCTTTTTCTGTCACCAAGAAGTTGTTAGGATTACGAGATTCGTTTTCATATAAGTCGAAAGACATTGAATATACGGCTGTTGTACCATCGACGCCTTTGTAATAGTTTTGAAGAGAGTTGATGATTTCAGGGAGATAGCTGTTCATTTGAGGAGTTATCCATCCTTTGCCGGTAGCGCCTTGACTTTGGAAAGCGTTCCATCCGTTGATTGTTCCGTCGTTGAAGTCGAATAAGAAAGTAGTGTCGTTCGCTACAGGGATTTCTGGATCTTCAGGTTGTTCAGGATCAGATTCTTCTGTTGTAGCGCAAGCTTCGGCAGATGCTTCTGATTCGCCTGCTTCGTTGACGGCTGTCACTGTGAAGCAATATGTTGTGAGTGCTTCCAAGCCGCTCACTGTATAGGAAGTAGCTGTGATGTTTTCAGCGACTTTCACTGCATCGCAATAAATGTTGTAATACATTGTTTCTGCTGTAGCGTCCCATGTCAATGCCACTGCTTTGCCTGTTGCTGTAGCTGTGAGGTTTTGAGGAGCTGCTGGAGCAACAGGCTCATCGCCTTCTCCTACAGTAAGTTGTATTTCATCAAGACAGACAGCGTCGTAGCTGCTTTGAGCGCTGCCAACATAAAGGTGCCTGAATCCTATATATAAATCTTTGCCCACATATTCTGTTCCTGCAAAATCGAATTCTCTGTCAGCGCCGACTGGACATAATTCATCGAATATAGTAGTCCAATTTTCATTGTCTTCTGAAACAATAACATAATAATGTTCAGATTCTGTGGCATAACCTCCAGGGACTTTGGCGTACCATGAAAGTTTTGATGTACCTGTAATAGTATAGGCTTTTGTGGTGACAATGTAGTTGTCTGGTTTGTATGCTGTGCTGCTTATCATGTTGTAAGCCATAGAAACGATGCCGTCTGTATTGTCTTTGCCTAAATAATAAGCGTTGAGGGCTTGCATGTAAGGATTGTCTATTTTAGGAGAAATCTGCCAATCTGGACTGCCTTCTGATGCGTTTTCGCCTTTGAATGTTCTCCAGCCTTCTAATGAACTGTTGTTGAAGTTATAGGAGAATGTCTTGCCTGTGTAAGTAGGTGTTTCCGGATCTTCTGGAGTCTCAGGTGTTTCTGGATCTTCTGGATCTGGATCTACTGGCGTTTCCGGATTTTCAGGTTCTTCATCGTTACCTGGTATGATTGTGAACTGAACTTGGTTCAACATGCCGTAAAGTCTTCCAGAACCAGGATTTGTCACGTCGTATGCAGAGCTGCCCCAGCTGTAATTCCATAAGCATCTGTTGCTTGCTGAAAATGCTGTGTATCTCGCTGTTGAGGCGATGCTGCCTGTGACATCGTTTACGCATACTAAGAGGTTCTTTCCTTTGTTGTATTTGAAAGGTGTATCTAAATTGATGACAGTCAATGAATTTACTTGGCTGTATGTCAAAGTGCCTTCATATACGAGGTCGCTTTCTTGAATACTGACCCAGTCATTGGTGTTGCTGAATGAAGATTTATCGGTGTTAACCATATAAATCTTGAATGTGCGAGTGGCTGGATTTTTTGTGCATGTGAAGGCGATACTTGTTATTTCTCCCGACATATTCTGCATTTCGTCAGCAAGAAATATCTGTTGGGAAATGGAATAATAGCCGTCTGTATAGCTAGGAGAATTGGTCGTGACTTCATCGCCGCTGCCAATAGTTATGGTTTCTGGAGTTTGTGCTTTAAGATTGCCGAACAATCCGACTAAGCACATCAATGTGAAAAGCAAAATCTTTTTCATATCGTGAAATTTTATTTCCTACATTATTTTCTTACAAAACGTTTTACTGTCTCGCCGTTAGCTGTTCTTACTTTGACGAAATAAACGCCACTGTTCAAATCTGTAATGTCCAATTGTACGTTGTTCATTGTGCATTGTTCATTGCAAACCATAACGCCTGTGAGGCTATATACGCTGACTTCTTCAATGATTTCTGATGTTTCGATGAAGAGGCTGTTTTCTGCAGGATTTGGATATACGTTCATTTCAGAAGCGTTTGATATTTCAGACACTGCGTCGTCTTCTGCGAATATTAATTTCACGAAAGGAACCGCTATTGAAGTCTCATTTGCTACTACAGCTTCACTTGTCGGATCGAATGGGAAAGAGTTGTTTCTGTGCCATGCGCATCTTGGAGCTGTTCCGTCTTCGTATGATGAAACGAAGCAGTCGAAATATGTGTCGCCGTTGGTGTATGTTCCTGTCAGGTCATTGACGCAGATCAAAAGGTTTCCGCCTGTGTATTCAAAGTCTTCCATCAAGTCGAAAGTGACCCATTCGTTGACTCCGAATTCTTTTTCACCCCAGAAATATACGTCTTCGCTTGTGACTTGTTTCATGGTCTTGCCATTTACACCGAAATGATATTCTTCTGTGTTGACCAAATAAATGTCGATGATGCGGCTGCATGAATTCCAGGTGCTGCTGTTTGTCTTGAAAGCGATGCCTTTGACAGTTCCACTTGTCCTTCCTATTTCCTCCGCTGTGTAGTATTGTTGCGAAATGGAGTTCTCATAATTTGTGTAAATAGGAACGAATCTTGATGGATATGATTCATAAGAACCTACAGTTCCGTCAATTGTTACTACATTGTTTTGTGCCTTTACCAAACCTAAAAGTCCGAATACGCACATGATTGTTAAAAGTAAATTTTTTTTCATATTTTAAAATTTTAGTTAAAAATTATTTAATGCATAATGAAAAGCAAAGATAAGTCTATTTTTCCGAATAAGAAAGAGTGAAGGTGTATTTTTTTTGTGGCTTTTGTCAAAAAAAAGAGGCTGTCAACCGACAACCTCATTTGTGTTTATATGTGCTTGATTTTGGTTCAGAACTTCTTCTCGATATTCTGTCCCTGATTCCATGATTTCTTTTTTCAGATCTTCGAGTTTACGTGCTTTGGTGACGGAAAAATCGCCTATCATGGTTCGTCTCAGTGAGATGAGGCAGGCTCCGTTTCCGATTGCCTTTCCGAAGTCGTTGACCAACGACCTGATATAAGTTCCTTTGCTGCATTTGACTTCGAAATCTACTTTCGGGAAATTGGTGTAGTCCAGCTTGAAGTCTTCTATATGTATGAGTCTTTCTTTCAAGGCGACTTCTTCGTCGGAACGTGCGTAATCGAAGGCTCGTTTTCCGTTGATTTTTATCGCCGAGAATTTAGGCGGTCGTTGCATGATGTCGCCGATGAACGTTTTTCTTGCTTCTTCCATCATCTCTACAGTGATTCCGTCGGTAGGATAGTAGGCGTCGGCTTCGCTTTCCATGTCGAAAGTCGGCGTTGTTTGTCCTAGCAGCATTGTTCCTGTATAGACTTTTTCCTGCGCCTGGTAGTTATCTATCTGTTTCGTCATTCTTCCGGTGCATATAATCAGGAGGCCTGTCGCCAAAGGATCCAGGGTGCCGGCGTGGCCTACTTTCAGCTTTCTTATTCCGTGGTAGCGTTTTATCACGGACCGTATGAGGTTGACGGCATCGAAAGATGTCCAGTCTAAAGGCTTGTCAATGAGAAAAACTTCTCCTTCTTCAAAGTGAAACATATTACAAAGCGAATATTATTGTAGCGATACCGACGATGGCGCAGTATATCGCGAAATAAATCAATTTTCCTTTTTTGACCAAGTTAATCATAAACTTACATGCCAGACATCCGGAGATGAAAGCGCCGAGGAAACCGATGAACAACGGTGTGAAACCGATGCCGCCGAGCAAAGCTGGCTCTTTGATGATGTCTATTATGTTCAGGAATGTCTCGCCTAAGATAGGAATCAAGACCATGAGGAAAGAAAACTGCGCTATGTTCTCTTTTTTGTTTCCTAAGATGAGACCTGTCGCGATGGTGGTTCCGGAACGCGAAAGTCCTGGCAAGACCGCTACAGCCTGCGACAATCCGATGATGAAAGCGTCGCGGTATGAAATCGTTTCTTTTTGACGTGGCTTGGCGTAATAGGCGAATGTCAGCAAGAGCGCTGTCAACAGAAGACAGCATCCGACAATAAGCAGGCCGCTGCCGAAGATGGCTTCAACGTGGTCTTTGAAAAAAAGTCCTACTATCATAATAGGGACGCACGAAAGCAATATTTTAGAAACATATTCTTTGTCGCTGTTCCATTTTGCGGTGAAGAAAGTGCCTTTGAACAGGCCTTCTATCTCTTTCCAAAGTATGACGATGGTGCTCAGGACAGTGGCTGAATGTACTGTAACAGTGAATAGTAAATTGTCGGCTGCGGAGGTGTCGAGATTCAATAATTCTTGTCCGATGGTCAAGTGTCCGCTGCTGCTGACAGGCAAAAATTCTGTCAATCCTTGAAGGATTCCTAATAATAACGCTTCTAACCAATTCATAATCTTAGTTTTTATTGATTGTTTTTAGGTTTTTTCATAATGGCGTAAATCTGTACGCAGAAGCCTATCAGGACTAATATAGGCGCTAAGGTGAGGCGACGGAAGCTGAATATGGCTTCGTTGAAAACGTCTGGGTCGTCGGAGCCTCCGCCAATCATCAGAAGAAATCCGACGAAAAGGAACGCCAAACCTATTATCACCCATAAATAATTGTCGCGGCCAAATGGCATTTTGCTGTCGCTGCCGTTTTGCTCGCTTTTGATTTTTTTATCGTCTAAGTTGCTCATATTAAATTGTTTATCTTGTTACATGTAGAATTTGTCAATATCAGCGTTGAGATATTTCTTCATCGAAAATATCGTGGAAAGCATCGTCAGTAAAAGGCTTATGCCAATGACAGAAATGTAGATGACGAATATGTATGTCTTGCTTTGAAACAGTTCCGCTTCTGGCAGAAAATCTTTTATTCCGAATAATGAAATGGTTATGAAAATCAAGGAAATTAACGCTGCGAAGAAGCCTTGTTTCATAAAAGTTTTTAAGAAAGGCTTCATTATGAATAATTCCGTGGCTCCGACAAGCTGCATACTCCTTACGATGAAACGCTTGGAATATATCGACAAACGTATCGTGTGGCTTATCAAAACGATGGCGATAAGTAACAAAACGAGACTTATCACGAAAATTATGGTTTTGATTTTATTGATGTTGGAATTGATGGCGTTTGTTAAATTTTTTTGATAAATGACTTCTTTTACGATGCTTTTTCCTTCAAGCCATTTTTCTACTACCGCCATGCTGTCGCTGTTGGCGTAGTCGGATACGAATCTTACGTCTATTGATGGGAGCAGCGGATTTTCAACGTCGCCAAGCCATTCCAGGAAATCTTCTCCCAGATCTTCCTTGAGTCTTTCGGTGGCGTCTTCCTTGCTGATATATTCTGTGGATTTCACGAAGCTTTTCTTTGCCAGCTCGTCTCTCAGACTCTTGATGGAAGCTTCTTTTACGTTACTTTTTATAACGACTTCAAATCCGATGTTTTCTTTCACATGATCTAACAGTCTGTCGGTATATGCCGTTGAAAATGCGTACATTCCTAACACGAATAGCACCAATGAAATGCTAATCAGCGAGACAAAATACGAACCTGCGAACCTCCTTCTTGTTGATTTGTTTTCTGAATACATCAGTTTGAATTTATGTGCAAAGATAAAATATTTATTTTAAGTAAAATCAAAACGCAAAAGTTTTATTATTGTGATGTTTATAATTAAAAAAAATGTAATTTTACGTTTCAAAAAAATGGCGTTATATGTTAAGGAAATTAGGTGATTATCTGATATTGATGTATCAAGCTTTTTCTAAGCCGGACAAGTCGTTGGTGTTCAGGAAGAGATTGTTACATGAATTTTATAATCTTGGGTTTACGTCTATAGGAATTGTTTTGATATTGTCGGTTTTTGTTGGAGCTGTCGCTACGATTTTGGTAGCTTATAATACTGACAATCCGTTACTTCCAGAAAAGCTTGTAGGTTTTTCCGCTCGTCAGATGATTGTCTTGGAATTTTCTCCTACGATGATAAGCCTTATCTTGGCTGGAAAATTGGGATCGCAAATCGCTTCTGAACTCGGAACGATGCGTGTTACGCAACAGATTGACGCTCTTAAAGTTATGGGTGTAAATCCAGCTAATTACTTGATTCTCCCGAAAATAATCTCATGTCTTTTCTTTATTCCGGTCCTGATAGTTTTCAGTATCGTGGTCGGAATCTTGGGCGGCTGGCTCGCCTGCGTGTTTACCGGTGTCATCACTCCGATGAATTATGTCGTGGGTCTCAGATCTTGGTTCGAGCCTTTTTCCCTGACTTTCGCAATGATAAAGACTGTCGTTTTCGCTTTTCTAATCACTTCAATATCAAGCTATATCGGCTATAACGTCGAAGGCGGATCGGTGGAAGTAGGAAAAGCCAGCACACAAAGTGTTGTCATTAGCAGCATCGCTATCATTGTTTCTGATTTGATTTTAACACAAATGCTTCTGACATGATAAAGGTGGAACATATATCGAAAAGCTTTGGAAATCATTTGGTTCTGGATGATATTACCGCTACTTTTGAAAGAGGTAAGACGAATCTTATCATCGGTCAAAGTGGTTCAGGAAAGACTGTGCTGACGAAAATATGCATCGGTTTGTTTGAACCTGACAGCGGAATCGTGACTTTCGACGATCGTCGGTTTTCAAATACAAAGGATAAAAAAAGGATAGATATTCGTAAGGAAATGGGCGTTCTGTTCCAAGGCGGCGCTCTCTTCGACTCTATGAACGTGGAACAAAATGTGATGTTTCCTCTCAATATGTTTACGGATATGTCGTATGAGGAAAAACTGGAACGTGTGAACACTTGTCTTAATCGTGTGAATCTCAGTGGAATAAATCATCTAGCTACCTCCGAACTCAGCGGCGGTATGATGAAACGTGTCGCCATCGCCCGCGCTATTTCAAACAGCCCGAAATATTTGTTCTGCGATGAACCTAATTCAGGCCTCGATCCTCGTACCGCTGAACTTATCGACGAGCTGATCAGTGAGATAACGGAAGAATATGACATGACAACGATTATCAATACTCACGATATTAATTCCGTCCTGAAAATCGGTCAGACCATAAATTTTCTGCATAAGGGAAAACTTTGGTGGCGAGGCGATAATAAATCGGTGCTAAATGCTGATAATAAAGAACTTAATGAATTTTTATTCTCTACAGAATTAACAAAAAGATTGAAATAAATAAAACTTGGTATTATGAATGTATTGGATTTGATTATTGGAATCATCTTGATTCTCTTTGCGATTAATGGATTGAGAAGAGGTCTTATCATTGAAGCTTTTTATCTGGCTTCATTCATCATCGGAATTTATGGTGCGATGTATTTCTCTGATATTGTGGCGGATTGGATGTCTGGCTTCGTGGATGTCGGTAAGGAATATTTGGCTGTAATTGCCTTTATCGTCACTTTCGTGATTTTCGTCGTTTTGATTCGTATTCTCGGTCGCCTCATAAGTAGTTTGTTCTCCGCTATTCATCTCGGATTTCTCGATAAACTTGGCGGCTTTTTCTTTGGAATCATCAAAGGCGCTCTTATAACAAGTATCATCATTATGATTATGAATATCTTCGGTATAAGCAGCCTCATCAACAGCAACACAAGAAAAGGTTCGGTCTTATACACTTACACCGAGTCGCTGGCGAATATGCTTTACAAAAATCACGAAGTGGTGAAAGGATCTGTGTGCGAAGTCCTCGATAAAAGCGTAGAATCAATTGGTAATGTAGTAGAAACAAGTCTGACAAAATAAATAATATGAAAAAAATAGCAGTTATTTTAGGCGGATGTGGAACTAAAGACGGTTCTGAAATCAATGAAACCGTGACATTATTGCTCGCTCTTGATCAGCATGGCATCAAATATCAATGTTTCGCTCCAGATAGAAATCAGTATCAGGTTATAAATCATGTTACAGGTGAAGTCGTTGAAGAACAACGTAATATGATGGTTGAAGCCGCTCGTATCGTACGTGGTGAAATTTTGCCTTTGACCGAATTTAAAGCTGATGATTTTGACGGACTTGCGATTCCTGGAGGAGCTGGCATAGCGAATAATCTGTTCACATATTTTACCGATGGAATGAATATGACAGTGCTACCTGAAGTCAGAGATGCTGTCATCGCTGTCCATCAGCAAAACAAACCGATAGCGGCAATGTGTATCGCTCCGGTATTGATAGCTAATGTGTTGAACGGCGTGACTGTTACTCTCGGCAACGATGACTGTGGCCCGGCGAAAGATGTATTGAAAATGGGCGCAAATCATCAAGCTACAACAAACGGAGAAGTGGCGGCCGACTTGGAAAACAAAATTTTTACGACGCCGTGTTTCATGCTCGAATCAACATTGAAAGATATTTACAACGACGCTTATAACATGGTTGAAGCCTTTGCTAAAGCACTTTGAAGATCTTAAAAACCTGAACTCCTGACTTCCTGAAGTCCTGAAGTCCCGAACTCCTGAACCCAATAAGGTTACTCCGTATAATATAATATCATTTTCTCGATGGCTCTTTGGCAGACTTCGCAGAATTTGTCGCCGTTGAATGTCTTCATAAGGCAATCAGTTTTAGGGCGATACATTCCTTTCGGCTCGTAGCCTCCGCCTTCAAAAACTCCTATTTCGTCGATATATTTGTTTTCTTCAGGTGTCGGAACAGGAGTTTTTTTCTTGATCATATCTTTCCATTTTTTGTCAAAATCGACCAATGTGGTGATATTTGGCTCCCAAGGTTCTACGCTCAGATTATAGAATCCTTCGTATGAAGTTTCATCGTAATAATATTCATCGGCAAGTCCTGCGAAACCGTGTCCGAATTCGTGGATGATGACATCGGAGGAAAGATCGTCATTGGTGGAACTGACGCAGTGGAAATTATAGATTCCGCCGCCGCCGTATTTTGTCGTGTTAGCCAGGATGTAAATCTGGTCGTAAGGAATCATTCCGGCTAAATTTCTTATCGCTTGATTGTTGAATGACAAGCAATAACGTTCGGAGTCGAAAGTGTAGAATGAGCAGCCTACAGCTGTGTTTTTCCATACGTTTTCTCCTGGAATGCTGATGCCTGAGTCTTCCGATGGAACCATTATGGCTTTGATATTGAATCGGTCTTGATATGATTTGTATGGCTCGTATGAGAACAGACATTCCGTGAAATAATTGCAGTCGATGATGAATTTACCCATTTCGCTTTCGCTGTATCCGTCGGGTAAAATGACAATGTCAACGGCTTTTTCTGCTGGCAAATCGCCGTGGATATTAAGGACGGAATATTGATGTCTGGGGATTTCCTGTATGAAATAATTATCCGGATCAACTACCAGACGCATCATTTCGATAAAAACACCGTCGTAATTTCTTCTGTAAAAAACTACATCTACGATTTCTTTAGGAAATGGCATGATGATGGATTCGCTGAATCCTTTTGTGATATTTTGGGCTTCGGCCGTTGACTGCCATTCTCCGAAAAGGTTGCAGTATCCTCTGGAATAAATGACGATATCTGAGTCGTGTAGCAGTACTTCAAACATGTAATCTCCGTATCCCAAACTGTCAACGAGCTGCTTTCTTGTTCCGCCCCAGGTGCTTTCCTTTACGTATCTGTCGAGTGCGTAATGGCAGGTATCGGCATTACCATATATATAATAGTCAATCCTCAATTGTTGATCTGTGAAATATACGTCATATTGGGCCTTTAAATTTAATCCCGACGATACTATGAAAATAAGGGCTAAAGTCTTGTATATGAAATTTCTCATAACGTGATTTTTTATTATGCAAATATAACAAAAATAAACTGAAAAATCTCACTGAGATATAGCAATAAAAAAAGGGGGCGGGGAGCCCCCAAATTGCATTAATAAACCAAACTACTTACAAAGCTATAGAGAATGTTTAGTACTTGTATATGCAAAGATACTGCTTATTTCTTTTTTGTCAATAATGTTGTGGTGATAATGGCTATTTTTTGAATTTTTTTATTAAGATTTTTATGCTAAAATTTAAGATTTAATACTACAAAATTTTAATATATATATTGATTATCATTATAATATGTATTTGCTTACCACGATAGTTTTAATTTGTGTCAAGAATGTTATAATTTATTCAATGTAGTATTTTATTTATTTGATTTTACCCCCCCCTATGCGCGTTTTTTATGATGTTTTCCTATATTTTTCCTGTTGTTTAATGCGCTAAAATCATTTTTTTGATTTTTCTGTTATTATGAAATATCGTCCGTCAAATCAAATGTCTTGCAGGAAACTTACAATGTCGTCTTCTCTCGTCAGGTTGAATTTTTTTCGTAGTCTGTAGCGTGAGGTTTCGACACTTCTTATAGTTGTGTTTGTCATTATGGCGATGTCTTTGCTTGACATATTAATATATAACATTATGCATAGTTTTTTCTCCGCTTTTGTCAGGCCAGGATGTTTTGTGTCTAATCTGTCCAGAAAATCTTTGTAAACAGCGTTGATGCTTTTGTGCAAATTGTCGGTGTTACTGAACATGCGGATGTTGTTCTGTAAATTAGAATACACGTCTTTTATTTTGTTTTTCAGTTCGTTGTCAGGATAATCCAATATTTTTTTCATCTCATCTTTGAGCGGATTGACGACTTCAATATAAGATTTTAAGTTAAAAGCCAAATGGATTAATAGTTCCCTGTTGCTTTTTAGCTGGTATTCCATCAAGTCGTTTTCCATTTTGTCGATCTTGAGCTGCTGCTCGTAGGCGGTCATGTCGTTTTTATGAATCAGCGATTTGTTTTTTGTATATAATATGATGTATGTTACGAGTGCGGTCAGCAGAACTATGATGATTCCGAAAATTATAATCCATTCTTTTTTGTTGTTTCTTTTGTTTTCAGTTTCTATTTCTTTGCTTTTTAATTCTTTGATATTCATAGATAAAAGGTAGCTGCTACGTAGATGTTCCACTTGTTTTTCCTGAAATATTTTGTAAAGAGAATCGTAATAGATATCGTATTTATTAAAAAGATTATACGCTTCTTCGTATTTGCCCATTGAAGCGTAGCATTGAGATAGCTGATAATAAGCCAGATAGCAGATGTCGTACATCTTGTATTTTTCGGTGCTGTCGCATAATATTTTAAAAACGCCTATGGCGTTGTCGTAATCCTCGACTCTTTTGTTCAGATAGGCGATTCTGAACATGATGTTGCCGCTGCTGTTAAAATCATCGTTCGCATAAGCCAGTTTGGCGGCCTGAATGTAATATTTTTTCGCCGACTCAATGTCGTTTATCGTATCGTAAATCTTAGCTTTGTAGCAATAGTTTATTACTTGAAGGCTGTTATTAAAGTCTCTGATACACAGATATAAAGAGGAGTCGATGAGCTGTAATGCGTTTGTGTAGTCGCGCTCTTTTATCAGCAGATTCGCCTTTTTTGACAGTGCGGTTGAAATGCTTCTGATAGTCGTTTTGTCGATGTTTTTTTTCAAGGTCTCGTCGTAATGTTTTACGGCAAGTTCGTGTTTGTTGAGAGAGGTGTATAAATCGCCGAAAGCAAGATTGGTTTCGTCAACGGCGTTTGGGTTGTTCGTCTTTTTCGCGTATGTCAGTGCGTTGTTCATTGCGTCAATGCACCATGTGTCGTTGAATTCTCCGTTTTGATAGAGTTGTGCGATTTTTATATACATCTTATATATTGCGAGATAGTCTTTCAAGGCTATCAAGTCTTCTATGGCCTTCTCGTAATAGCTGATGGCGGTCGGATATGATTCGCATTTTTCAAAAATATTGCCCATTATGGTATGACATTCAGCCGATTTGGCTTTGTCTTTGTTTTCTTCAGCCCAGACCTGAGCTTTGTAGGCGCAGTTGAACGCATATTCTGTATTTTTGTCCATATACGTTTTGGCGAACTCGACTAATTTGTTGTATTGAGTTTCGTTTTGCGCATCTTTGATGATTTTGGTTTCGTCTTTACGGTTGTTAGCTTCTGCGAAAAATACGGAAAAGACGAGTATTAATGTTATAAAAGTTCTTTTCATGCTACTTAGTTTTAATCTTGCAAAGATATGTATTTTGTAGTATATATTTAAAAATTAAATTCCAAATAATCATTAAGATAAAATCTAAAATGTAGTAAGTGATGTAGTGGTAAAGACGGTATTAAAACGCTAATGTTATGAGCTGTGGGTTATGAGCTTTTTATATTCATATATTTTTCGGATGATGAGCTTGGAGAAGTCTGGAACGACTTAAAATAACAACAATTTTTTTGCAAAAAAAAATAACCAAAACCGCGATTTTATTCTTATTTTTGCGAATATAAATTTTAAAGACATGAGTGATTTCAAAGAAATTGAAAAAGAAGAGAAAAAATCGCTGAACTTCATCGAAGCCAAGGTGGTTGAAGATTTGCAAAATGGTAAGAATGACGGTCGTGTTCAGACACGTTTCCCTCCAGAACCTAACGGCTATCTTCATATCGGTCACGCCAAAGCTATCTGCTTGGATTTCGGTATAGCGCAAAAATATAATGGTATTTGTAACCTACGTTTTGATGATACAAATCCTATCAAGGAAGATGTAGAATATGTGGATGCTATTAAGGAAGATATTCAATGGCTTGGTTTCCAGTGGGCTAATGAATATTATGCTTCTGATTATTTTCAACAGCTTTGGGATTTCGCTATCCGTCTTATAAAAGAAGGTAAGGCTTATATCGATGAGCAGAGTTCTGAAGAAATCGCTGCCCAGAAAGGTACGCCTACTGTTCCAGGAACCGAAAGCCCTTATCGTAACCGCCCGGTAGAAGAGTCATTGGAACTCTTCCATAAAATGAACAGTGGCGAAATTGAAGAAGGCAAGATGGTACTTCGCGCCAAAATCGACATGGCGAATTCTAACATGCACTTCCGCGACCCTATCATCTATCGCGTGGTGAAAACTCCGCATCATCGCACCGGAAACAAATGGTACGCTTATCCGATGTACGACTTCGCTCACGGTGAAAGCGATTATTTTGAAGGAGTTACACATTCTTTATGTACCCTCGAATTCGTCGTCCACCGTCCTTTATATGATTATTTCATCGACGAACTCAAAGAACAAAAAGACCTCGACGATCATCGTCCACGTCAATATGAGTTCAATAAATTGAATTTCAACTATACTTTGTTGAGCAAACGTAACCTTCTCATTCTCGTTAAAGAAGGTCTCGTCAACGGTTGGGACGACCCTCGAATGCCTACTATCTGCGGCTTCCGTCGTCGTGGCTACACTCCTGAATCAATTCATAAATTGATAGATAAAATCGGTTATACCACATACGAAGCTGTCAATGATTTCGCACTTTTGGAAAGCACAATCCGTGAAGACTTGAACGCTCGCGCCACACGTGTCTCTGCTGTCATAAATCCGGTTAAACTCGTCATCACAAATTATCCTGAAGGTCAGTCAGAAGAAATGGAAGCTGTCAATAATCCTGAAGATGAAAATTCTGGTACACATAATATCACTTTCAGCCGCGAGTTATGGATTGAACGTGAGGACTTTATGGAAGACGCTCCTAAGAAATATTTCCGCATGACACCTGGTAATGAAGTGCGTTTGAAGAACGCTTACATCGTGAAATGTACAGGTTGTAAGAAAGATGAAAACGGTAATGTAGTTGAGGTTTATGCAGAATATGATCCTGAGACAAAGAGCGGTATGGCTGGCGCAAACCGTAAGGTGAAAGGTACTTTACACTGGGTGAGCTGTGATCATTGCATCCAGGCTGAAGTGAGATTGTACGACAGATTGTGGATGAGCGAAAATCCTCGCGAAGCAATCGCTACTATCCAGGAAGAGCAACAATGCTCGGCTCTCGAAGCGATGAAACAAGTGATAAATCCGAACTCTTTGGAAATAAGAAAAGAATGTTACGTGGAGAAATTCCTCGCCGATGCGAAACCTCTCGACCATTTCCAATTCCAAAGAATAGGTTACTTCACGGCAGATAAAGACAGCACCGCAGAACATCTCGTCTTTAACAGAACTGTGACTCTGAAAGATACTTTTCAACTTCCTCAGAAATAATTTCTGACAAACGAAAAAAATTGTATCTTTGCAGACATAAAACTATTGGCAGTTGACAATTGACTGTTGACCCCAAAAGGTTCAAAAACCAATGGCCAAATGCCAATAGCTTGATTGCCACTTTAGCTCAGTTGGTAGAGCAACGCATTCGTAATGCGTAGGTCGAGGGTTCGAGTCCCTCATGTGGCTCAAAATTAAGACTATAAGACTATGAGTCAGTAAGTCTATAAGTATAAACTCGTTAGCTTATAGAATTATTGACTCATTTTTATTTATACATTATTCATTATGAACTATACTGACTTACATTTCACTGAAAACACTAAAATGGCTGAGCTGGTGATTACGAATCCCAAACTGCTGCTCACTCTTTCTCGTTTCGGAATAGAACTCGGCTTCGGCGACCATAGCGTGAAAGAAGTATGCGAAAAAGCTAATGTGCTGCCGTCTTTCTTCTTGTTAATCTGTAACTTATATTCAAATCCCGATTTTGTTCCTTCGCAAGAAGATATTAAATTTGTCGAGGCTAAAACTATATTGTCGTATTTGTCGGAATCTCATAAATATTATCTGGACGAGCGATTGCCTCATATCGAAGCCCATCTTGAAAAAATTATTGATTCTTGTCCTGAGAAGTTCGGTAACACCATAAAACGTTTCTTTAACGAATATAAAGACGAGGTGGAAAGTCATTTCAAATACGAGGAAGATGTGGTGTTCCCATATATTAACTCGTTGTATGACAATAATATGAAACCTGATTTCTCGATTTCTGAGTTTAAGTCGAATCATAGCAATATCGAAGACAAACTCAGCGATTTGATGAATATTCTGATTAAATATCTTCCGGCAAATATCTATCCTAAGGAAAGAATCGAGATTTCTCTCGACATCATGGAAGTTACTTCCGATTTGCGATGCCATACTTTGGTTGAGGATCGCATACTAGTTCCGTTTGTAGAAATGATGGAGGGATAAGCTATGAAAATCAGTAAGATACTTATTGTCGAGGCCTCACCTATAATAAGTTCTGGCTTGGTGTCTTTCTTTAGCGATATGAATCAGATCACGGTGTCTTCTGTCGTGGATAATATCGAAGATTTGCAGGATAAGATTATCGTTCATAATCCTGATATTCTGATAATCAATCCGATGATGCTTGGTTATACGATAAATAATTTCTTTAAACAGCTTACGCAAAATTATCCTGATGTCAATAGTGTCGCTCTTGTGACATCTTATATCGATAAGAATGTGTTAAGATATTTTAAGGAAACTATAGAACTTCACGATAATAAACAGAAGGTTATTAATAAGGTGTTAAATCTTTTGAATAATAACGAAGAATCATCTCAGAATGAAAGCGTCGATTTGTCGAATCGTGAGGAAGATGTCTTGGTTTGTGTGGCGAAAGGCATGTCGAACAAAGACATATCCGAGGCTTTGAATATCTCGGTTCATACTGTGATAACCCACCGTAAGAATATCGTAAAAAAAACCGGAATCAAATCTGTTTCCGGTCTTACTGTCTATGCTTTATTGAATAATCTAGTCGAAGAATCTGAAATTAATTAGGAATTAACACTTCGCTGTTCATTATTCATTGTTAATGGTAAATTGTTCATTGTAAATTATTCTTTGTCGAGAGGAGCCCGCAGGCTGCGTCGATGTCTTGACCGCGTGATGCTCTGATGGTTGCGATGATGCCTTTGTCGTTGAGACGGTCGCGGAAGCGTTCCATGTCATCCATTGTCGGACTTTGAAGGTTGATGCCTGGGATGCTGTGGAAACGGATGAGGTTAACCTTGCAACGGAGGCTGCCGAGTTGTCGAGCGAGTTCTTTGATATGGTCGGAAGTGTCGTTGAGACCTTTGAATACGATATATTCGAAGAACACGCGGCGTTGTCCGCTCCAGTCGTGCTGACGAATAGCGTGGATGACTTCGCGAATTGGATAAGCCTTTTCCACTGGCATTATCTTCATTCTCTCGTCGTGGAAAGGAGAGTGGAGGCTGACAGCGAGGTTGCATTTCGATTCTTCGAGGAAACGTTTCATATAAGGTATCACGCCCACTGTCGACACTGTGATGCGAGTCGGACTCATGGCGAGGCCCCAGTCGGATGTCATCACGTTGAGCGTGCGCATGAGGTTGTCGTAGTTGTTCATCGGTTCGCCCATTCCCATGAATACGTAGTTTGTAAGTTTCTCGTATTCAGGAAGGTTAAGTATTTGGTTCAGGATATCGCTAGCAGGAAGATTCTCTTGGAAACCCTGTTTGCCTGTCTGGCAGAAGAGGCAGTTCATTTTGCAGCCCACTTGAGAAGAGACGCATAATGTAGCACGTTCTTTATCAGGGATGTATGCAGATTCGATGAAGTTATCAGCGCCAGGGAAGAGATATTTCTTAGTTCCGTCTTTCGATTCTTGTACGGTTTCGTAGTTGCGGTAGCCGGTAGTATAATTTTCGGAAAGAAGCTGACGTGTTGCTTTAGAGAGGTTTGTCATTTCGTCGAAGCTGCCAGTGTGTTTTTTGTAGAGCCATTCAGTCAATTGTTTGGCTGTGAACTTAGGCAATCCATGTTGATTGACGATTTCCTGTATTTCTGCTAAGGTTAAACCGAGTAATGCTTTCATGATAATATAATGATATATTCAACAAAATGTTTTAGATGTA
Organism: Bacteroidales bacterium; assembly: GCA_045615285.1. Classification (GTDB taxonomy): domain Bacteria; phylum Bacteroidota; class Bacteroidia; order Bacteroidales; family F082; genus Limimorpha. The sequence continues at coordinate 319 of JAZLEO010000060.1, read as the reverse complement.
GTATTTTGTTTTAATTTGCAAAGTTAGAAAAAAACATTACCCGTTAAAGAGACTGATATTTTTTTTGTCAAAGACATTTTCAAAAAGAGTAATTTCTCGCTTAACGATGCCTAATCTGTTGGCTAATGTTCGCCAATTTTTTACTGTTTCTACGACCTCGTTGATGATGCCTCTTGCTATTTCTTGAGAAAGCATGTATTCGTTGCAAGAGTTGAGTAAAATGGACAAATCCGATAGATTAGTATTGTTGTTTATAAGTAAACTTTGATGGTTGTTTTGTGTTGGGTTTATATCGTATGCAGGAGAGAGTGTCCATCCT
>JAZLEO010000059.1:0-16264 GCA_045615285.1 Bacteroidales bacterium | reverse complement strand
CGCGTTCGTGCTTGTTAGCGTTGCCTGTAAGAGCGAAATCGTAACATGGTTTGTATAATTTTTCCATCATGTCAGATCTTAAAGCTTCATCGTTATTTTCGTGGCAATATTCGCGTTTTGTTTGTGCTTTCTCAACTTTTGATGCGAGTTCGATTTGAGCTTGGCAGTGAACTCTGATAGCGTCGTGAGCTGCTTTCAAAGCGTTGAGCATAACTTCTTCAGAAACTTCTTTTGATTCGCCTTCAACCATGCAGATGTCTTTCATTGAAGCTGCAACCATGAGTTCGAGGTCGGCGTCTTTGAGTTGTTCTTCTTTTGGGTTGATGACATATTCTCCGTTGATGTAAGCTACGCGTACTTCTGAGATAGGACCATTGAATGGGATGTCTGATACTGCGAGAGCTGCTGATGCTGCGAGAGCTGCATATGCGTCTGGCAATACGCCTACTTCACCAGAAATGAGAGAAATTTGAACTTGTGTTTCTGCATGATAATCATCTGGGAATAATGGTCTTAAAGCTCTGTCAACTAAACGAGAGATTAAGATTTCATAGTCAGATGGTTTGCCTTCGCGTTTGAAGAAACCGCCAGGGAATTTGCCTGTAGCGGCGTATTTTTCTTTATAATCGACTGAGAGAGGTAAGAAGTCAACGTCTTCTTTTGCGTCTTTTGCTGTTACGACTGTCGCTAACAACATTGTCTTGCCGCATGTTACGACTGCAGCACCGTCAGCTTGCTTCGCTAAACGACCTGTCTCTATTGTGATTGTTTCATTGCCGAGTTGAATGGTTTGTTTGATTCCTTCTGGACCCATAATTCGTCTTGTTTTAGTTATTAATAAAATAGCCTCTGATTGAAAATAATAAATACGCAAAAAAAAGGCAATCTACATTGCCTTTTTTTTGCTATCACTTGCGATACGCTATTATTTTCTAATACCTAATTCTTTGATGATAGTACGATATCTTTCAATATCTTTGTTCTTTAAGTAATCAAGAAGTCTTCTTCTTTTACCTACGAGACGAACTAATGAACGCATTGTAGCAACGTCTTTCTTGTTTTGCTTCATGTGTTCTGTTAAATGCTTGATTCTGAAAGTGAACAATGCAATTTGTCCTTCTGCTGAACCTGTGTCTTGTGCATTTTTACCGTATGCACTGAAAAATTCTGATTTCTTTTCTGTAGTTAAATACATATCTTTTCTTTTTACTTCTTTCTTTTCGGACTGCAAAGATACTATTTTTTTCGTTTTAAAAAACTTTTTTTGATAATTTTTTAAAAATATTATTCTTTGTCTTTAATGTGCTGATTTATAATGTAATAAGATTAAAATACTGGTAAATGCGAAGCGCTTAATCTGGCAATATCCCAATAACAATAAACCATTGACTCTATATAAATATATTCGGAACATCCTCGTCGTCATTGATGTTTAATTTGTCATCGTCGGAGTCGGAAGTTTCGATGTTGCTTTCATCGATGTTTGTGTCGATGTCGTCATCGATGATTCCGTGTTTTCCTCCGAAGTTCGGGAAATAGATTATTTGTGTGTATGTCTTTCTGAATTTTTTTGATTTTTCAAGTAACGGCACCAACACTGATGTAAAGATGATGGTGAAGAATATTACCGAGAAGACGATATTGCTTACCCTTTCCGAACCTGTAAGTTGCGATTGTGAAATCATGGTCGCGAGAACAGCCGCTGCAAGTCCTCTAGGGATCATCATCGACAAGAACGCTCTGTCTTTATTGTTGATCCCTTTGATGTTGGCTGGCAACGAAATCCTGACGACGTATATTCTCAATATTATCATCATAAATGAGATGCCGAGACCTATTAATAATGAGATGAGACTGTCGAATTTTATTGATATGCCTACATAGACGAAGAAGAAAGTCTTCATCAAAAAAACAAGTTCGCTGAACAACGTCTTTTCCGTAGGGTTGAGAAGGGTAGGCTTTCTGTCGGTGAATTTCTTGAGCCATTTGCTGTGTATCACGTCCATGTTCGCCAATCCAATACCGAATGCGAGCGCTGAAATGATGCCGCTGTAACCCAACAGCTCGTTGATTCCGTAGATGATGAAAACGAATGCTGGTGTCGTGAAAATTGAGTTGTTGATGGTTCTGACTTTGTCCAAGACCAGTGACCAGAAAATGGATCCTACGAGCCCGATGAGCGAAGCCAGCAAGAATGAGGAGAAGACTTGCCCGAAGATGATACCTATTCTTATTTCTCCGTATTTGTACGATTCGAAAATCGCCAAGGTCACGACGATGCAGAGGATTGCGCTGAATGCAGACTCCAATATCAGTATTGTCTTGCTTTTTTCACCGATACTGATTTGCTTTACCAAAGGTATCGCCACCGCTGAAGAGGAGCCACCCAAAGCTGCTCCCAACATGAAACTAATACCTGGATTCATGCCTAAGGCGAGCCAGCTGAACAGACCAACGGCTGCGAATGTGAACAGGAAGTTGACTATGGTCAAGGATACCGTGTTTTTGATGGAGTCGGCTAAGGTCTTGAATGATAATTCAGTGCCGCTTTCAAATAAAAGAATAACCAATGTCAATTGTCCGAAAACATTTCCTATCGAACTTAGTTTGTCGGCATCGACGATTTTCAATAACGGCCCGATTATGATTCCGATGAACATGAGTGAGAGTACATCCGGAATTCTTTTTTTGCTGAAAATCTCCGCAAACCAGTGCGCTGCAAACACCAATGTTCCCAATATTAAAATTAGTAGTGATGGTTCCATTGTGAAATTTTCTGCAAATATAATAAAAGTCAGCGGATTGCGGACTGCGTACGGCGGATTTTTTTAAACAAAAAAAAGAGGGCTCGTATGAACCCTCTTTGAATGTATTGTTTTGGATTATTCTCCTTTGTAGAATGGGAGTTTTACGATTGTTGCAGGGATGAGTTTTTCTCTGACTTTGATGAAGATTTCGTTACCGAACTTGCAGTGTGATTTTGCTACATAACCCATACCGATGGCTTTCTTTACCGATGGTCCCATTGTGCCTGAAGTGACTTCGCCGATGACGTTGCCTTCTGCGTCGCAGATTTCGTATCCGTGACGTGCGATGCCTTTACCTGTGATTTCGAAAGCGCGTAATTGGCGTGTTGTGCCTTCTGTCTTATGTTTTTCGTTTAATTCACGGTCGATGAAGTCGTTGCCGTCAACGAATTTTGTGATCCAAGCCAAGCCTGCTTCAATTGGAGATGTTGTGTCGCAGATGTCGTTGCCGTATAAGCAGAATCCCATTTCAAGACGTAATGTGTCGCGTGAGCCTAAACCTGCTGGTTTGATGCCGAATTCTGCACCTGCTTCAAGAACTTTCTTGTAGATTTCGATTGCTGCGTCGTTTGGCATGTAGATTTCGCATCCGCCTGAACCTGTGTAACCTGTTGTTGAGAAGATGATGTCTTTTACACCAGCGAATTCCAAAATCTTGAATGTGTAATATTCCATGTCTTCAACGGTTGTAGCTGTGAGCTTTTGCATAGCTTTCAATGCCAAAGGGCCTTGAACTGCGAGTTGTGACCATTGGTCGCTTTCGTTGATGAATTCAACGCCGAGTTCCATGCCCATTTCCAAAGCGATTGCCGACATCCAAGCCCAGTCCTTGTCGATGTTGGCAGCATTAGGAACCATGAAGTATTCATCTTCAGCAACGCGATATACTAACATATCGTCAACGATACCGCCTTTGCCGTTTGGTAAACATGTATATTGTACTTTGCCGTCTGTCAAAGCAGCTACGTCGTTTGTTGTGCAACGTTGTACGAAAGCGAAGGCTTTAGGACCTTTAGCGCGGAATTCTCCCATGTGAGAAACGTCGAAAACGCCAACACCTTTACGAACTGTTTCGTGTTCGATGTTAACACCTTCAAATTGAACAGGCATGTCGAAACCTGCGAAAGGAACCATCTTGGCACCCATTTCACGATGCATCTCGTTGAAAACGGTCTTCTTTAAATTTTCTGTATTTTCCATGATTATATTTATTGAGTTAATTTTTCTTGAGCGCAAAAATAATAAAATAATATTCAAAAAAACATCAATTGTCGATATTTATTTTTTTGGAAGTTTAAGATTATGAGCGGTGCCTGAGTCTGTCAAAGGCACAATCAGGCGCTTCGATAAGCTCAGTGGCCGATTGGTACTTAGCTCTTAGTAAAAAAAATGTAGTCCGTATCCTTAGTCTGTAGTCTTATTATTATCTTTGCAATAAAGTTTCTTTATATGAAAAAACACCTCTTAATTATATTATTGATTTTATTATCAATGACTAAGGCTGACGCTGCTTACATCCTTATTCCGATGGATGAGACTCAGACGAATCATCTGAAAGCTTACGGCGTCGCTTATTGGATCTTGGAACGTGAAGTTGAGATAAGCTGGCTTCTTAACTATAAAGGCGGAAGTTATCTGATTCCTTATCACGATATGTTTGAGCGCGAATGTAAACTGCGTAACGTTTCTTTTCAGGTTATAGCCGACGCTCAGGCTGCTGGTATTCTGGCGGAAATCGCCGATCCGGGTGTCAATATGGATGAGATGAAACTGCAAAAAGTGCCTCGTCTGGCGGTCTATGCGCCTAAGACGATTCTGCCTTGGGATGATGCCGTTACCATGGCTTTGACTTATGCGGAAATTCCATACGACATCATTTATGACGATGAAGTGATGGAAGGTGTGCTCCCTACTTACGATTGGCTGCACATGCATCATGAGGATTTTACAGGTCAGTTCGGTAAATTCTGGGCTAGATATAGAAATTATCCTTGGTATCAGGAAGATGTCGAAAAACAGGAGGAGACGGCTCAAAGGCATGGATATAATAAGGTGTCGCAACTGAAACTTGCCGTGGTGAAGAAGATCCGCGACTTTGTGGCTGGCGGCGGTTATCTCTTCTCGATGTGCTCGGCTCCGGATAGCTTCGATGTCGCACTCGCAGCCGACGGCCTTGATATATGCGATGTCATGTTCGACGGCGACGGAATAAATCCTGGAGATCCGCAGAGATTGAATTATGAGAATTGTTTCGCCTTCACTGATTTTTCTGTTTCGACAAATCCTCAGGAATATGAGATCTCAGATATTGATGTCACTCAGAGACGCTCTAAGTCTGTGAAGGAAAATAACGATTATTTCCTTCTGTTCGATTTCTCCGCTAAATGGGATCCTGTCCCGACAATGTTGACGCAATCGCATGAAAAACTTATCAAAGGCTTTATGGGACAGACGACGGCTTTCGACAAAAGGTATGTGAAACCGAGTGTCGTCGTGCTTGGCGACAACGCAGCTCTTGGTGAAGACAGATATATTCACGGTAACTTCGGCAATGGATTCTTCACTTTTTACGGGGGACATGACCCTGAAGATTATCAGCACCTTGTGGGCGATCCTCCGACAGAATTGGATATGTATCCAAATTCTCCAGGCTACAGACTTATATTAAATAATGTGTTGTTTCCAGCAGCTAAAAAGAAAAAACAGAAAACCTGATAAATAAACTGCTAATGATGCCGGAATTTGTCCGCCAACAAAAAAAATCTTCGGCAAAAAATAAAAATGTTTATTTTTACAAACGGAAAAATATAGAGAAAAATAATCAATAAATATTAAAATGAAGAAATTATTTATCACTACATTATGTGTGCTTTTGTCTGTATGTCAATTGCTTGCGAATCCAGTTGACATCAAAACAGCTAAGTCTATAGGAGAAAATTATGTCAGGACAAACGTCTCTTTATTGAGAAATGTTCAGAATTCAAAGCATGTCTTGACCTTGAACGACGATAAGGGCAACGCTTGCCTCTATGTCTTTAACATCGAGGATAAAGGTTATTACATTATGTCTGCCGACGACAGGGCGAAACCGGTTCTCGCATATTCTTATGAAGGTTGCATCGATGTGAATAACATTCCGTCATCAATGATGTATTATCTGGAACATTATAAGAATGCTATTTCGTACGCCATTGAGAATAATCTGGAGGCGGAACATGAAATCAAGGACGAATGGAACATGGTGAGTAGCAGAGGCGTGATCTCAGAAAGAGGTCTCGGTAAGTCGGTGCAGCCGTTGGTTGACTTGCTATGGAATCAGGTTTATCCTTACAATTATTTCTGTCCTACGGAAAATGGCGGTCCAGAAGGTCGCGCTTTTGTCGGTTGCGCCGCCGATGTCATGGCAATGATTATGAAATATTGGAATTATCCGGAAAAAGGCGAGGGTAAACATTCCTATATCCCGGAAGGTTATCCTATCCAAACAGTCGATTTTGGCGCAACTACTTACGATTGGGCTAACATGCCAAAGCAGATTTTTAGAAATTCTCCTATTGAAGAGATTGAGGCTGTGGCACTTTTGATGTATCATTGTGGTGTGAGTATCGATATGAAATATGGCCCTAATGCTAGTTCGGGCTACTCTGAAATGGTGCCTTCGGCGATGAGTAAGTATTTCAAATATACTAATAAAATGAGACATTTATATCGTGACGACTACGAAAGAACGGATTGGGAAAACTTGCTCATAGAAAATTTCGATCAGGGATTCCCTGTGTTTTATGCGGGAACAAGTCCGATGAGCGGCGGCCACGCTTTCGTTTGTGACGGATATAATGAGGATCGCTACTTCCACTTCAACTGGGGTTGGTCTGGCACATCAAACGGCTACTTCGCCATTGACGCTCTGTCGCCAGTGGGCGCTGACTATAGCGTGAACCAAAGAATGATATTGGATGTAATCCCTGATTATGCGTACAATACGATGCCAAAGGCTCCTGCCGTAGAGACATCAACGAAATCGGCATATTCGCACAAAGGAACGGTCAGGATATATGTTCCAACAGAATCTGAGTCAGGTGAACAAATTGAAAAAATCGACGAAATAGTGGTCTGGAGAAATGATCAACAGGTTTATTCTGAAGCGAATGTCGCTCCTGGATCGGTGGTCGTCTTTGAAGATGAAGTCGAAGATTTCGGCACATATAATTATTCTGTCTGTGCTGTAAGCAATGGCATCAAAGGCCGTAGAAGTGAAGCTCCTTTGTTGTATGGCCCAACATGTCCATGGAATATAGTCGTGGCAACAAACAGCTTCCAAGGCTGGAACGGTGCTTCATTGCAGATATTAAGCGGTAATGATGTTTTTGACGAAATTACTGTAACTAATTCAAAACCACTTAGCTTGGTGTTGCAAATGCCAGAAGGCGAGGTCTCTTTTGTGTGGAAAGCTCCGAAATCTCCGCTGTCTTCTCTTACGATAAAAATCGAGAATGCGTCGGATGAAACGGTTTATGAATACACAGGCGCATCGTCAGGATTGAGCGAAGGCGTTTTGTATTCGGGAAACAATAATTGTGAAAATTGCAAGGCTCCTGAAAATCTGTCTGCTGAATTTACGGTGCAGAATAATAAACCTGGCGTCTTGGTTTCATGGAATAAAGTTGATAATCCTCAGTCATTTAAAGTTTATAGAAGTACGGATAATGAAAATTATGAAGAAATCGCTACGGTGGCGTCGTCAGAAAATCAATATTTCGACTCTAATGATATGAACGGCGTCTATTATTATCAGGTTACTTCATATAACAGCAATTGTGAATCGATGCCGGCTGCTACCTCAGATTTGAACGCTGATTATGTAGCTGTTGAAGTGGTCTCGTTGAAGGAAAATTACATCGATGCCAAGATATATCCGAATCCAGCTTCTGATATGCTGAATATAGTCTCGGAAGGAATCACAAACGTGTCGGTATATAATGTCATGGGAATGAAAATCATTGACGAAAATGTTGATGCAGACATGCTTTCGATTGATGTCAGCGGCCTTGGAAATGGAATATATATGCTGAAAGTAAGTTCTAGAAAAGGTGAGTTCACACAGAGCTTGAGCGTCTCTAAATAATTGTTCCTTCTTGACTTGTGTCGATGAATTTTTTCTTCCGATATATGAAAAAAAATGCTAAATTTGCGAGCTAAATCAAATTAGAAATTAATAAACAAAATTCAAATGAAAAGAACATTCTTGTTAATCACTATTTTATTGGCTTTCAATTCATTGTTCGCTAATCCTGTTGATGTTAAAAGAGCTAAGGAATTCGGACATAAATTCGTCAAAGCCAATTTTGAACAAAAGGAAAATCACACCCTTGATTTGGTCTATACAATGACAGCCGAATCAGGAGAAGCTTGCTTCTATGTATTCAATGTATCTGACTATGGTTTCGTTATGGTTTCTGCAACTGATGTGGTTCGTCCAATTCTCGGATATTCAGAAGATGGCATTTTTGAAACAAACAACATAGCTCCAGGTCTTGGATTTATGCTAGAGAGTTACAAAGAATCAGTTACTTATGCTATAGAAGAAGTCTTTGAAGCAGCAGCTGATGTCAAGGCTGAATGGCATTCTCTCGAAACAAGCGGCAAGTTGAGACCTGCAATGAGAAACGCTAAAATAGGACCTTTGTGTAAGACAACATGGGATCAATCATGGCCTTACAACGACCGTTGTCCTGAACTCAACAAGCCATTCGCATCAAATGGCAAGGCTGTCGTAGGTTGTGTCGCTACAGCGATGTCCCAGATTATGAAATATTGGGAACATCCTGCAAAAGGTGTGGGCGAACATTCTTATAAACCAGCTATGGACGACTACGGCTACCCAGAACAATACGCTAACTTCGGCGCTACAACATACGACTGGGCTAACATGCCAAACGTTCTCACCAAAAATTCACCTCAAGAACAAATCGACGCAGTGGCTATTTTAGGCTATCACTGCGGTGTCTCTGTCAATATGATGTACGACGACGACGGAACAGGTAGCGGCGCTTATTCTATAGATGTACCTTACGCAATGTCAAGATATTTCGACTACGCTCAAAGCTCATTCAGAGATAAAACCGTTACAGCTCAAGTATGGGATTCTTATATCGTCGGCGCTCTCGAAATGAGACGTCCTATATTCTACTCAGGAACATCTAAAGAAGGTGGCGGTCACGCATTCATCTGCGACGGAATGGATGAAAACGGATTGTTCCACTTTAACTATGGTTGGTCAGGATCAGGCGACGGCTACTTCGCATCAACAGCGATAGATTATCCTATCCAAACCGGAGCTATATTCGACATCATGCCAAAGAGCGTTTATCAAAACACAGCAGAAGCTCCTACTAATATGTCAGTCGTAGCTGCTGAAAACAATGAATTGTCAGCTACAATTTCATGGAAAAACCCAACTTACACATCTAGCGGCATAACATTGACAAACATCGACAAAGTCGTCATCGAAAGAAACGGTGAAGTCATTCACGAAATAGCTGATGTTAAAGCTGGCGAATCAATGACTTACGTCGATAATGAGGTTCCTTGCTTCAGCTATTTCAACTACTCAATCTACGCAGTCGTAAACGGCGCTCACGGAAAAATATCTAAAGTTGAAAACGTAGGCTTCGGCCCAACTTGTAAATGGCAGTTGGTTCTCCAATCATCAGCATTCCAAGGTATGCGCGGTGCAATGGTCTCTATCATCGACGAAGCTGACGCAGTCGTTACAACAAAAACAACAATAAACTCATCAGCAACAACTTACGACTTACAATTGCCATTGGGAAATGTTAAGTTTATATGGAATCCTGCCGATGAAAGCCAGCCTTCTTTCAACCTTACAATGATCGTTAAAGATTATAATGGTAACACCTTATTTAATTATACTGGTACTTCAGCAGAAATGCCACAAGGCGTGTTCATCGATACAATAAACAATTGCGGATATGAAATCCCTAGTGTTAAACCTTACAATCTGACATGTGTAACAAAAGACAACACTGTTGAATTGAAATGGGCTTATGATGGAACTGATAAGATCTACGGATATAACGTGTATCGCGACGGCGTCCTCATCGCTCTCTCAGATAAAAAATCATACACAGACGCTAAAGTTCCTCACGGCGGACATTGTTATACAGTAACAGCTCTGTATGAAGGCGGCAACTCAAAAGAATCTAATGAAGCTTGTGCAGTGGTTACAGAAAACTGCGCTCCTGCAACAAACTTGAGATATGAACTTTCACCAGTGTTTAAACCTATAATCAGCTGGGATAAACCAAGTTCAACTGGACTTACAGGTTATTATGTTATGAGAAAAGTCGGTGAAGACGGAGAATGGACAAGAGTGAAAGTGTTGGGCGCAAATAAAAATAGCTTCACAGACAACACAGTAAAAGAATTCGATACATGGTATTTCTATAAGGTTCAGGCTTATTATGAAGGCATCGACTGCTTGTCATCTCCTGCAAGCTTGAAAGAAAATAAAGACGTATATACACTTGCTTTCTACTATTCAGAAACAGGCGTCCAAGATAACGCAGAAGGCAATATCGGAATTTATCCAAATCCAGCTAATGAAAAGATAAATATCGAAGCAGCAAACATCAACAGCGTGTCTATCATCAATGTAATGGGTCAGAAAGTCTATGAATCATCAGTTGATACAGATAATGTCGTTATCGATGTTAATGAATATCAAAACGGTATCTATATGATTCATGTCGTTACAGATGAATATGAAGTTACAAAACGTATCTCGATAGTTCACTGATGAAATCGATATGAGAAACAAAAAAACCGGCCATTTTAATGGTCGGTTTTTTTTGTTGTTGTTATTTCTTCTCCCAAGTCTCGAATCTGTAAGAGTAATCTACCTGAGGATCGTCGTCTATGACTTCCAACTCGGTGAGCTCCCACTCGTCAAAGTTGATGATAGGGAAGTAGGTGTCAGCTTCAAAGTCTTTGTCAACTCTTGTAAGATATAATGTTTCGGCTTTGCTTAGGAATTGTTCGTAGATCATGCCGCCGCCCATGATAAAAACTTCTGCTTCATTTTGGACGAGTTCCATTGCCTTTGGAATTGATGTGGCTAATTCAAAACCTTCAGGAGCAGCGTCGAGACGGTCGGAGATGATGACGTTACGTCTGTTAGGCAAGGCTTTTTGTCCTGGTAATGAGACGTAAGTGTTGTGTCCCATGATGACGCATTTGCCTGATGTCACTTTCTTGAAGTGTTTGAGGTCGTTTGAGATGTGCCATAATAACTGGCCGTTTTTGCCGATAGCTCTGTTCTTCGCCATTGCTACCACGATAGAAATTTTTGGCTTCATATTAATATTTTTTAATTGTTCTTAAATTGAGACGTCTGCCTTGATGGCATCGTGAGGATTATAGTTTTCTAGTTTGAAATCTTCGTATTTGAAGTCGAAGATGCTTTTGACTTCAGGATTGATTTTCATCGTCGGTATTTGGCGAGGCTCGCGGCTGAGCTGTAACTTCACCTGATCGATGTGATTGTTATAGATATGAACGTCGCCGAATGTATGGACGAAATCGCCGAGACCGAGACCGCATACTTGGGCGATCATCATCGTCAATAAAGAATACGAAGCAATGTTGAAAGGCACACCGAGGAATACGTCGGCGCTTCTTTGATACAGCTGGCAAGATAATTTGTTGTCTGCCACATAGAACTGGAAGAATGCATGGCACGGAGGTAGAGCTGCTTTGCCGTCAGCGACGTTTTTTGCGAAGTCTTTCGACTTCTCGTCAGGAAGCACGCTGGGATTCCAAGCTGTCACGATATGACGGCGGCTGTTAGGATTGTTTTTTATCGAATCAATCAAATCAGCGATTTGGTCGATGCCTTCGTTGTTCCAGTTACGCCATTGAGCGCCGTAGATAGGACCAAGGTCGCCGTTCTCGTCGGCCCATTCATCCCAGATGCTGACCTTGTTATCGTGCAGATACTTGATGTTGGTGTCGCCGTTGATGAGCCATAACAACTCATGGATTATAGAACGAAGGTGAACTTTTTTAGTTGTCAGAAGAGGAAAACCTTTTTCCAAGTTAAAACGCATCTGATAACCAAAGACGCTCTTGGTTCCGGTGCCGGTTCTGTCACCTTTCTGAAATCCGTTGTCGAGGATATGCTGTAATAAATCTAAATATTGTTTCATTTATAATGTGTTCTTTTTGTCGTTAATAATATCTCTCAAAACAGAAGCCTTGGCATAATCTTCAACTTCAATGGCTTCGTTTAAAAGATATTCCAATTCGCTAATATCATATCTGTCAAAGCCTTCGCCTTCGCCTTGGCCTTCGTCTTCGTCAAAGTCAATGTCATCCATATCGATTCCAGCTTCTTCAACAACTTTATAGTTGGCGTAAATTGGCACGCCGAATCTTAAAGCTATGGCGATGGCGTCGGAAGTGCGAGCATCGATTATGCTTTCTTCGCCGTCTTTAACGCAATGAAGTTCTGAATAAAACAAACCCTCTTTGAATCTGTTGATGACGACTTCTGTGATATTGATGTCGAATGATGTGGCAAATGTTTTGAATAGGTCATGGGTGAGAGGCCTTTTTGTCGTATGACCTTCAATGGCTATCGCAATGGATTGCGCTTCTGCTTCTCCGATGATGATTGGAAGTCGTGTCTTATCGTCTTTGACCCCCAAAATCAAAGCGTAAGCGCCACTTTGTGATTGGCTGAACGTTATTCCTATTACGTTTAATAAAATCCTATTCATATTACAAAAGTACAGACAAACTTTCAATTAAACAAAACAAAATTTTACTTTTTTGAAAATTTTTTAATTTATCTTTTGTTTATTTAGAAATTATTTTAAAATTTGCATAACTATGTTGTTAGATATATAGAAACAAATATTATTAACAAAAAATTGAGTTTATGAATTTTGTGATTTATTTAGTATTGGCGGCCTCAGTTTTAGCTCTTGGCTTCGCATTTTATTTCTACAAAAGCATGTTGAAGGAAGATGAAGGGACGGATTTGATGAAGAAAATTGCTCTTCATGTCAGAAACGGAGCGATGGCTTATCTGAAACAACAATACAAAGTTGTTATTATCGTCTTCGCTATCCTTGCAGCCGTTTTTGCAGTCATGGCTTATTTCGGATTGCAGAACGAATGGGTATGGTTTGCGTTTCTCACCGGAGGTTTCTTCTCCGGATTGGCAGGCTTCTTTGGAATGAAAACCGCTACTTACGCCTCAGCGCGTACAGCACACGCCGCGAAACAGTCGTTGAACAACGGACTTAAAGTAGCGTTCCGATCAGGCGCTGTCATGGGCTTGACGGTAGTGGGTCTTGCACTTCTCGACATCAGCCTTTGGTTTATCATCTTGACACAGTTTACAGACTATAACTTGGTTGTCATCACGACGACGATGCTTACTTTTGGCATGGGAGCTTCCACGCAAGCGTTGTTTGCGCGTGTCGGCGGCGGCATCTACACCAAAGCAGCTGACGTCGGAGCCGACCTCGTCGGTAAGACGGAATACAATATTCCTGAAGACGACCCTCGTAACCCTGCGACTATTGCGGATAACGTGGGAGATAATGTCGGTGATGTCGCAGGTATGGGCGCTGACCTTTATGAATCGTACGCAGGTTCAATCCTGGCGACAGCGGCTCTCGGTGCGGCGGCTTTCGCTAAGTCGGCGATAGACGGAATGCAACTCAAGGCTATATTCGCACCTATGTTGATAGCAGCTGTCGGTGTGCTTCTTTCTATAATAGGTATCTTCATGGTAAGAACAAAAGAAGACACAAGTATGAAACAGCTCCTTGGAGCTTTGAGCCGCGGCACAAATACAAGTTCTATTTTGATTGCTATCGCTACATTCTTCATCCTCTGGGGACTCGGTATCGAAAACTGGCTCGGCATCTCATTTTCTGTAGTGGTCGGTCTCGTGGCAGGTGCCATTATCGGTAAGTTTACAGAATATTACACATCGCAATCATACAGACCGACGAAGAAAGTCGCTGAGAGCGCTAACACAGGCCCGGCGACAGTCATCATCTCAGGTCTTGGCCTCGGTATGATTTCTACGGCGGTTCCTGTTATTACAATAGGCGTCGCTATCATCTTGGCTTATCTTTGTGCAACAGGTTTCGATGTGAATAATTTCATGTCGGCAGAAAATCTCTCGATGGGATTATACGGTATCGGTATCGCTGCTGTCGGTATGCTTTCAACATTAGGAATAACTTTGGCTACTGACGCTTACGGTCCTATAGCAGACAACGCTGGCGGCAATGCGGAAATGAGCGGATTAGGAGCAGAAGTTCGTAAACGTACCGACGCTTTAGACGCACTTGGTAACACGACAGCTGCAACGGGTAAAGGATTCGCTATTGGTTCAGCAGCGCTTACGGCACTTGCTCTTTTAGCGTCATACGTCGAGGAAATCAAGATCGCTTTGGTGCGTTTAGCAGAAAACGCCGCCGATGGCTTAGCACGTGTTACAGATACAATAACACTCACAGCGGAACAAATAGAAGCATCTTCATTGGTGGATTTTATGAATTATTATGAAGTCAATTTGATGAATCCTAAAGTGTTAATAGGTGTGTTCATCGGAGCTATGATGTCGTTCTTATTCTGCGGTCTCACCATGAACGCAGTCGGTCGTGCGGCGCAGAAGATGGTAGAGGAGGTGAGAAGACAATTCCGTGAGATAGCAGGTATCCTCGAAGGTAAGGCAGAACCTGACTATGCGCGTTGCGTCGGTATATCAACAAAAGGTGCGCAACAAGAGATGCTGTTTCCGTCATTGTTAGCGATTATCGCACCTATCGCAGTCGGCGTTATCTTCGGTGTCGCTGGCGTCTTAGGATTATTGATTGGCGGTTTATCGACAGGCTTCGTACTCGCAGTCTTTATGGCAAACTCAGGCGGTGCTTGGGATAATGCCAAGAAATATATTGAAGAAGGCAACTTCGGTGGC
The DNA here is from genome assembly GCA_045615285.1 of Bacteroidales bacterium. Classification (GTDB taxonomy): domain Bacteria; phylum Bacteroidota; class Bacteroidia; order Bacteroidales; family F082; genus Limimorpha. Next base: position 1,435 of record JAZLEO010000059.1, on the reverse strand, counting down.
AAAGGCTCAGAACAACATAAGGCTACTGTCGTTGGTGACACTGTCGGCGATCCGTTCAAAGACACAGCTGGACCATCACTCAACATCTTAATCAAGCTGATGAGCATGGTTTCCATCGTCATGGCTGGCTTGACAGTAACGTTTACTTTGATATAAGTCTAAAGACTACAGGTAAAAGGATTAAGAGCTGCTGTGAAAAGGCAGCTCTTTTTTTGTGCTTTGGACTTCAGGATTTCAGGATTTCAGGGATTCAGGTAACTTTGCGTCTTTATGACCCGACCCCAAGTCCCGTTCCTAAGTCCCGTTCCCGACCCCAAAATTCCCTTACTTTTCCCTTTGACATCTCGGATGTATTTCGGATCTTAGCGGCCTGAACAAAAATAAAGCCATGAGAGCGAAAAATATCCTCAGGATACTGATTTTTGTCCATTACGCCAAAAAATAGAACTCTAGAAAATATTTTCAGATTCTAAAGTTCTAAGGTTATAAAAAAATCCCCCGATTTCTCGGAGGATTTTTTTATAAAGATGTTTAATTTAATTATTCACCTTTTTCTTGTGCTTCCATTTTCTCTTTCAATTCTGCGAAAACGTCTAAGTCACCTAAAGTAGTGCGTTCAACATTGTCGTTGATTTGTTTAACAGCGCGTTTTGTTGATTTAGCTGCTTTGTCTTTTGCTTCAACTTCAGCTTCTTTTTCAACTGCTACTTTGTCTTCCCAAATACGTGAGTGAGAAAGGATGATCTTCTTGTTTTCTTTTGAGAATTCGATAACTTTGAAGTCGATTGTTTCGTCCATTTTAGCGTTTGAGCCGTCTTCTTTCTTGAGGTGACGGTTTGGACAGAAACCTTCAACGCCGTAAGGCAATGATACTACAACACCTTTGTCGCTTGAACTGATGATTGTACCTTGTTGAATTGAACCGATTGTGAAGATGCTTTCAAAAACATCCCATGGGTTTTCTTCAAGTTGTTTGTGGCCTAAGCTGAGACGACGGTTTTCTTCGTCGATGTCGAGAACAACAACTTCCATTGTGTCGCCGATCTTTGTGAATTCTGCTGGGTGTTTGATTTTCTTTGACCAGCTGAGGTCAGAGATGTGGATCAAGCCGTCAACGCCTTCTTCTAATTCTACGAAGATACCGAAGTTAGTGAAGTTACGAACTGTAGCTGTTTGTTTTGAACCAACTGCGTAACGTTCTCTGATGTTTGCCCATGGATCTGGAATGAGTTGTTTGATACCCAATGACATCTTACGTTCTTCGCGGTCTAATGTCAAGACTTTAGCTTCAACGTCGTCACCGATCTTCAAGAAGTCTTGAGCTGTGCGTAAGTGTTGTGACCATGACATTTCTGAAACGTGGATTAAACCTTCTACGCCAGGAGCGATTTCGATGAATGCGCCGTAGTCAGCGATAACAACAACTTTACCTTTA
>JAZLEO010000058.1:0-20849 GCA_045615285.1 Bacteroidales bacterium | reverse complement strand
GCTTTGAATTCAAGAATATTAAGCGAGATTGACTATTTCGCAAGTAATATTGATTTGTCAGTCGTCAAGGCTCTCATCATCACCGGTGATGGCGAGAAGGCTTTCGTTGCCGGCGCCGACATCGCTGAGATGAAAGACAAGAACTACGCTGAGGCATTGGAATTCGCTAAGTTGGGCGCAGCAGCTTTCAAGAAAGTGGAAGACCTTCAAATCCCAGTCATCGCTGCTGTCAACGGTTTCGCCTTGGGTGGCGGCTGCGAACTCGCCATGGCATGCGACATCCGCATCGCTTCAACAAACGCCAAATTCGGTCAGCCTGAAGTTGGCCTCGGCATCATTCCTGGTTTCTCTGGAACATACAGATTGCCTAAACTCGTAGGTCCTTCTTACGCTAAAGAACTCATCTACACAGGCAAGCTCATCGACGCACAGGAAGCACATCGCATCGGCCTCGTCAACGCTGTCTATGAACAAGCCGACCTCATGGACGAAGCCATGAAACTTGTCAAGATGATTCTGAAGAACGCTCCAATAGCAGTGGCTTACGCAAAGAAATGTATCAACGACAATTACGACATGAATATCGACGAAGCACTCGCTTACGAAAACGAATACTTCGCAAAATGCTTCTCAACAGAAGACCAGAAAGACGGAATGACAGCATTCCTGGCTAAAGAAAAAGCAGTTTTTAAAGGAAAATAAATATAAAACAAAAAAGATAATATTATGAAAGTTTACGTTATCGGAACAGGTACAATGGGCGCTGGCGTAGTACAAGCATTCGCACAAGCTAACATGCCAGTAGTAATGAAAAGTAGAACTCAAGCCAGCTTAGACAAAGCAGTAGGCAAGATTTCTAAATCATTGGCTAAACTCGTAGAAAAAGGTAAAGTTACACAAGAATATATGGATTCTGTTATGGCAAACATCAGCACAACAGTCGATTACGCTGATTTCGCCGATGCTGACCTCGTCATCGAAGCTGCATCAGAAGACATGAACCTCAAGAAAGAAGTCTTCGCAGAACTCGCCAAAGTTTGTAAACCAGAAACAATCTTCGCAACAAATACATCTTCATTGTCAATCACAGAGATTGCTGCTATCACCGACCGTCCAGCACAGTTCATCGGCATGCACTTCTTCAACCCAGCTCCAGTGATGAAACTCGTTGAAGTCATCAAAGGACAAATGACATCAGAAGAGACAAGCAACAAGATTTTCGAATTAGCAACAGCAATCGGCAAGACACCTGTTATGGTTGAAGAAGCTCCAGGTTTCGTCGTCAACCGTATCTTAGTTCCAATGATTAACGAAGCTGTTGGCATCTACGCAGAAGGCATCGCTTCTGTTGAAGACATCGACAGCGCAATGAAGTTAGGTGCTAACCATCCAATGGGACCACTCGCATTAGGCGACCTCATCGGTCTCGACGTCTGCTTGGCAATCATGGAAGTTCTTTACAATGAATTCGCCGACAGCAAATATCGTCCACATCCACTTTTGAAGAAGATGGTAAGAGCAGGTTTGCTCGGACGTAAATCAGGTCAAGGTTTCTATAAATATTAATGAATTAAATATATACGATAATGAACTTTAGTTATTCAAAGACAGAAGAATTATTCTTGCAGATGATCAGATCATTTGCTGAGAATGAAGTCAAGCCTTTGGCAGCTGAAATTGACGAGCAAGAAAGATTCCCAATCGAGACCGTCGAGAAAATGGCCAAATTAGGTTTGATGGGTATCCCTGTTCCAAAACAATATGGCGGCGCAGGCGGCAGCGTACAGATGTACATCATGGCAGTTGAAGAACTCTCAAGAGTTTGTGCAACAACAGGCGTCGTCTTGTCAGCTCACACTTCATTATGCGTTGCTCCAATCTTGGAACACGGCACTGAAGAACAAAAGATGAAATATTTGCCAAAACTCGCTTCAGGCGAATGGATTGGCGCTTTCGGTTTGACAGAACCTAACGCTGGTACCGACGCTGCTATGCAACAGACAACAGCTGTTGACGCTGGCGACAAATGGATTCTCAACGGCACTAAGATTTTCATCACCAACGCTTCTAACGCTGACGTATTCATCGTCATGGCTATGACAGACAAGTCAAAAGGCACAAAAGGCATCTCAGCATTCATCGTTGAAAAAGGCTTCAAAGGATTCTCAGTAGGTAAGAAAGAATTGAAACTCGGTATCCGCGGCTCAGCAACATGCGAGTTAGTATTCGAAAACTGCGAAGTTCCAAAAGAAAACCTCTTAGGTCAGTTAGGCAAAGGTTTCAGCATTGCTATGAAGACTTTGGACGGCGGCCGTATCGGTATAGCTTCACAAGCTCTCGGTATCGCTCAAGGTGCAATGGATGAGACAGTTAAATATACAAAAGAAAGAAAACAATTCGGCAAGTCAATCGCTTCATTCCAAAACACACAATTCCAAATGGCAGACCTTCAGACTAAAGTCGAGGCAGCTCGTCTCTTAGTACGCAAGGCAGCATGGAAGAAAGACAACGGTGTTCCTTATTCAGTTGACGCAGCGATGGCTAAATTGTTCGCAGCAGAGACAGCGATGGAAGTGACAACAAAAGCTGTTCAGTTCCACGGCGGTTATGGTTACACACGCGAATATCCAGTAGAACGTATGATGCGTGACGCTAAGATCACTGAAATCTACGAAGGTACTTCAGAAGTTCAAAGAATGGTTATCGCCGGTAATTTATTTAAATAGGAGGGAAGTAATATGAATATAGTAGTATGTATTAAACAAGTTCCAGATACAACAGAAATTAAGATTGACCCGGTCAAAGGTACTTTGATTCGTGACGGCGTTCCAAGCATCATGAACCCAGACGATAAAGGCGGCCTCGAACTCGCTCTCAGAATGAAAGACAGCTGCGGCGCTAACGTAACAGTCATCACCATGGGTCCTCCACAAGCAGAACTCATCTTGAGAGAAGCTATGGCAATGGGCGCAGACAGAGCAATCTTATTGACAGACAGAAAATTCGCAGGTGCTGACACATTGGCAACATCATACGCTTTAGCAGGCGCAATGAAGACAATGGACTACGACCTCATCATCGCAGGTCGTCAAGCTATCGACGGCGACACAGCACAAGTAGGTCCTGAGATGGCAGAACACTTAGACATCCCACAAGTGTCATACGTCATCGACGCACAACGTTTGGAAAACGGCAACCTTCTCGTTAAGAAAGAAAGCGAAGAAAGTATCCAGACATTAGAGGTAGAAGGCAAATGTCTCCTCACAGTCTTGGCATCAGCATTCGACGCACGTTATATGACAGTATCAGGCATCGTTGAAGCTTACGACAAAGAAGTAGAAATCTGGTCAGCAGAAAAGATCGACGTCGATGAAGCAAAATTAGGTCTCAAAGGCTCACCAACAAAAGTGTTCCAATCATTCCCTAAAGCAATGAAGGCTCCAGGTGAAGTACACGAAGTAAGCGAAGAAGAAGCTGTAGAACTTATTGTTAATAAACTTAAAGAGAAACATATTATCTAAAAGGAGAAGTTATGAATATTCAAGATTATAAAAACGTATTCGTATTCGCTGAACAACGTAACGGCGTGATTCAACCAGTAGCTTTCGAACTTTTAGGTAAAGCACGCGACTTGGCTGACTCACTCGGCGAAAAAGTAGTTGCAATGTTACTCGGTTACAACATAAAAGACCAAGCTCAGAAACTCATCGAGATGGGTGCTGACGAAGTCCTCGTTGCCGACTGCCCTGAGTTGAAAGACTATATCACAGAGCAATACTCACAAGCAGCATATCAAATCATCACAGAATTCAAACCAACAATCGTTCTTTACGGTGCAACGACAATCGGTCGTGACCTCGCTCCACGTCTCGCAGCAAGATTGAACACAGGTCTCACAGCAGACTGTACAAAACTCGAAGTTGCTGACACAGAAGCAGGCGACAAGCAATTCCGTATGACACGTCCAGCATTCGGTGGTAACTTGATGGCTACTATCGTATGTCCAAACAACCGTCCACAGATGTCGACAGTACGTCCAGGCGTTATGCAAAAACGTCAACGTGAAGAAGGCAGAGCAGGCGTTGTCACAATGTTCGTACCTAAGTTCGACACAGCACGTTTCAAAGTTAAGCTCGTCAACACAGAGATGAAATGCTCATGCAACGACGACATTGCCGACGCTAAGATTTTGGTATCAGGCGGCCGTGGCGTGAAGAACGCAGAAGGCTTTGAAAAGTTACAAGCATTGGCAGACACATTAGGCGGCTTAGTAGCATCATCACGTGCTATGGTTGACGCTGGCGTTGTTGACCATTGCATCCAAGTAGGTCAGACAGGTAAGACTGTACGTCCTGAGTTGTATGTAGCATGCGGTATCTCTGGCGCTATCCAACACTTAGCAGGTATGGAAGAATCAGGTTACATCATCGCTATCAACAAAGACAAGTACGCACCAATCTTCAGCGCAGCAGACTTAGGAATAGTCGGTGACTTACACAAGATTGTTCCAATGTTGAACGAAAGAATCAAGAAAGAAATTGAGAAATAATTTCGATTTCTATTCTGTATTAAGAAAATAATTATTTTTGCATATAAATCGGTAACCGACGAAAGACTGATTGAGCGAAGTAGTCGGTTATCGATTTTTATTTTTTCCTCTTTTCTTCCAATCTTTTTCTCGCTCTGCTTAATTCGGTTTGTAATTCTTCTTCTGTTGGCAGAGTCAATTTATATTTTGAAGCGAAGATTTGTTTTGCGTCATTTAATACTGAATATTTAGCAATTGCCTCATTCTTTTCGGAACAAAGTATCAGTCCGATTGTAGGATTATCATCATCTTGTTTGGTCAATGAGTCAAACATCCTTATATAACTATCCATCTGACCTACATCTTGATGAGTTAGTTTGCCTAACTTTAAATCGGTCCAATTGTCGTGTTGACCACATAGAGTTTGCAGCTTCATTCATATACCAGATACGAGCATCTTCGTTTTCTACATTTATTAAACGACGATAATGAGACCAACTCAATTCGGGACGCAGTGCGGCCCGAATTTCAAAACACTTGTAAAATTGACACATTCTGCGAAGTCCTCTCTCATCGAAACCTTTCCCGAATTCTTTTGTAAGACGTATTGAAATGTTTTTCAATATCTTTTTCCCATACTCGGCTCTTTCCCAATTAAGTTCATCTTCAACGATAACTTTCCCAATGTTCCAATAAGCCATCACCATTGTGAAATCAATTGCCCTATATGCTGTCTGACGAGATTCACGGATAATATTTTCAATCTTAATGGCAAGATTGATTTCCTTTTCATTAATGTATTGTAAATTCTTTTTCATTTTAATATAAATTTTGGTTATAAGGTCTACTTTCATATTGAACTCAATTCGTGACGCACTGCGTCACAATTTGAAGTTTATTTCTTACAAAACTACAACCATCACATCCTTTTGTCAAGCGTTTGCAAAGGAAATGTTTCGGTTTTAACAATTTTTAACATAAAATCATGGAAATATTAAGAAATGATGTTAAGGATTGTTAAGAGAACAGATAACAGACTTTGAGTATCGAGGCGGTTTTTGTTTATTTTGTACCCATTATATTTCTACAAAAATATTTTCGTTAAAAAATATTAACATATAAAAAAAAATAATATTTTTGTTGTGTTCTTGATGGATTTATGTTTATAGATAATTGAGAACAGACATATTGAAAAAGGCGTTTATTGACGCTTTGGTTTTGACACATCGAAACTTCGCAACTTTCTGAATTGTCTGTCAAAAACAAAGCAACGTAATGCCCCGTTGGTTGTTTATACATGTAAATTGTATATACATATTAGCGTGGGCTCTGCGTTGCTCGTTTCTACAGACATGGCAATGCGAAGGCCTCGATGTGTGGAGCGAGCAACAATGCAGGGCTTCACGCTTTTTTTATGTCAAAGATACAATTTGTTTTTGAATATGAAGCCCATTATGAAACAGTAAATAAATGCTTTAGTATTCACAATAAAAAACGGTTTAGTATGAACGACAAAATTTTTATTCCAAAAGGAAAGTTAGCAGAAGATGATGCTGCATTAAAAGCCAAACGCGAAGCTTTGAAAAAGAAACTTCTTGAAGGTGGTAAGATTACTCTTAAAAATAATGGTTCTGTTACGGATGATAAAGGAGCAGACTCAAGTATAAGTATTCCAAAAGGAAAGTTGGCAGAAGATGATGCTGCATTGAAAGCCAAACGTGAAGCTTTGAAAAAGAAATTATTAGAGGGTGGTAAGATTACTCTTAAAAAAGATGGTTCTGTTACTGATGATAAAGGAGCAGATTCAAGTATAAGTATTCCAAAGGGGAAACTTGCAGCTCAATGGTATGAAAACGATCCGAGCTTGTTGGAAATGGAAAAAATTGCTATGGCTAAAGCTTTTCCTAATTTTACACTCGATAAATTAGATGACGGTCGTTTGTATTGGATTGGTGACTTGACACCTGGAATTTATGAAACAAAATTCAATGAACGTATGACTTATACAGTTATGGCTGTATATAATAATAACCATCCACAGCAAGTTATGGGTTCGTCTGTACGTGTTTATCCTGTTCTTCCAGATGTTGACGAACTGATAGATAAATGTGGTTTTAGACCATATCATTTATTGAGAGATTCGTCAGAAAATCTATATCTATGTACTAACGAGGCAAATAATGTTTCAACAGGTTCTACAGTGACAAGTGCTGCTTCTGTACTTGGTTGGGCGGTAAAATGGTTGATGTCTTATGAATTAGTTCTTACTGGAGATTTGTCAAGAGAAGATTTTTGCCAACACGGAAGGATATAATTATGAGTAACAAATGTCAGATGGTGGTTTTCTCTAATAGGGCATATAATGCTATTATTAGAGAAAGCTTTGAAAAAGATCCTGTCGAGACTGGTGGAATCTTGTTAGGTCACATTCTCGATAATGGTGTGTGGATTGTAATGGAGGTTTTGCCTCCTGGCATTAAATGTATTTTCGAAAGAGCGTATTTTGAGTATGACGATGCTTTTGTGAATTATTTAGCACAATCTGTGGCGAATCAATACGAAATTCCTTTGGAATTATTAGGTCTATGGCATCGACATCCAGGTTCTATGGATGTGTTTTCTTCAACAGATGATGGCACAAATACAACTTTTGCATTACAAAATCCTAGTGGCGTAATTTCAGGATTGGTTAATATTGACCCACAATTCAGATTGACAATGTATCATATGGATAATCCAAGAGAGGTGATGCGTCAGTATGAACGTCCTATTTATGAACGAGTAGAGGTTGAAGTTGGAGATGATGTCATTCCAGAAGAATATTTCAAGTTGAGATATTATGATGGAGAAGGTAGCAATCCTAACCCTTTTGTTGATCGTTCTCATACAAGAACGACTCGTAGTGTGAGAACAGAAGGTGTAGGCAGAAGTGCTACTAATGAAGATGGTAATCCAGATTATAAAATAGATGTTGAACCGCAATATGAAATTCCTGTATGGATGAGGGATTTGATAAAGATGTGGGAAATATTAAAAAGACACAAAATTATAAGTTTGATAATTGTGATTCTGCTCATAACTTCTGTGTTTTCATTTAAAACCGCTATTGAAGGTTGTAAATCTGGAATAGATAACGTAATTTCTTGGTTTACTGATAAAAATAAAAACGACAACACTGGTAAAAAGGAAAATATAGTGGATATTACACTTAGTGTAGAAAGTGAAGACGTTGATGAAAGTATTATCGTAGAGCCAAATAATGAAGTACAAGACTCTTTAATTATTAATGAAAAGTAAATAATATGATTGACGCTAATAAATTCATGAAAGGAAAACGTCGTATTCCTACAGTGTGTTTTCCAAATAATATTGCTAATGAAAATTTACCTTTGTGGGGATATTATCACGAGGAAAGCAATTATTATAATGTCATAGATACAAAGGAACCTTCAATAGAAATGGGCGGAGCAAAACCTATTTTGCTAGGACATTTCTATGATACAAAACCAGAACTTCCTAATGCAGAAGATAAACTTATTGGCTACTACGAAGAAGGCAAAGTGGTTTTCAAAACATTTGAAAATATTTTATGTGAACTTACACCAGTAGAACTTAAAATAGATATTTTCTCTCGTAATACAGGCATCCTTGAATCTGATATTATGTTGAAGAAAGGTGCAATTATAATAGGTTGTGGTTCTGTTGGTAGTTTGGTGGCAATGGAATTGGCACGTGCTGGTGTTGGCCGTTTCTTCTTGATAGACATGGATGTTATGGGCTATCATAATATCTGTCGCCATCAATGTGGTATGCAGGATGTAGGTAAATATAAGGTGCTTGCAGTAAAAGAACGTATCTTACAAATAAATCCTAGTGCTGAAGTTATCACATCAACAAAAATGATTCAAGAAGTTGCTTTGGATGTAATTGAACCATTCTGTGGTCCAGATACAATAATTGTAGGATGTGCTGATAATAGAGAAGGTGATTTGTATGCAGACTCGATACTTGCAAAACCGTATAAGATGCCATTTGTTTCTATCGGTTTTTGGGAAAGAGCTTTCGCCGGTGAGATTTTCTATTGCTTGCCAGAAGGCATGCCAGCATACTCTGATTTTGTTGCAGCATTGGGTGACACATCAGGACGCGTAAATGCGAATACTCATTTGTATATGGGTGAAGTAGGTTCGTTTGAACCTGGTATATCAGCAGATATTAACTTCGTTACAACAATAGGTGTTAAGATGATTCTTGACTTGCTCAATAGAGATAATGAGAATTATACACAACGTTTAATTCACCATCTTTCACAATACACATTAGTATGTAACACAAATAATCCTAAGATTGGTGGAGAAATGGCTGAGATATTCTCTTATCCGTTGCAGGTTACAACAAGTATTGAAGTCGAATATGCAAATCCAGCTCAATAATATATGAATCTATATAATATTCGAATAGATGGAAAGCAATCTCCTGATTATTTATAAAAATTATAATAAATATGAAATATAAATTTTATGTACAAATGGATGGGACAACATTTGGTCCCTATTCTGCAAGAGAAGTTAGAGATCTTCAGTTGATGGATGATATTCTTGTTACTGAAGAAAGTATGGATGAATGGTTGCCTGCTGGTCGTTTTGACTTTGACGATATGGTGAAGAAAGAACTTGGTGGATTTGTTAATGAAGATGGTACTATTAACAGACCAGAATATGGTACAACATCTACACCACAAGGAACGTCATCAAGACAAAGCACACAAGAGGTTTCTTCTACTAATGTGGTGCCTCAAGAAATCAAAAAATGGAATTGGGGTGCATTCTGCTTTAATTGGCTTTGGGGCGTATTTAATGGAGTGTATTGGCCATTGGTTCTAATCATAGTGAACTTTATTCCATATATTGGTTCAATTATTTCACTAGGTGCATGTATTGTATTAGGTATCAATGGCAGTGAGTGGGCATGGAAAGGCAAGTCATGGTCAAGTGTTGAAGAATTTAAAAGAGTTCAACATAAGTGGGCTGTAGCTGTATTGTGGGTATTAGGTATTTCTTTTGTTTTAGGACTTTTAGCGGGCATGGCTTGATTTTATAAATATGAATAAAGATTATCAAATATCTAATGACGGAACCATCTTCGCAATTAAGGATGATGGTTCCATTTCAAGACTTGCAAAAATAAATGCTCAAGGACGTCTTACCGATTTGGAAGGTAGAGAAATGTCCTCAAACTGTTCTACTACTACAACTACTGCATCTACTACTAGTGATAATGATGGCAAAGGATGGTATTGGTTTATTATTGTAGTATTTGCTTTAGTAGCTGTTATTTTAGGTGTGTTGTATTCAGAGGCTGATCAAAATTATTATTGGGCAAACCAAGAACGCTGGGAGTATAAAAATAAGTATGAAACCGCAATTCGAGAACGAGACGAATACAAGGCAATAAGTGAAAGCTCAGCTTCATTTCGTAAAGAGAATACTAGCTTGAAAAAAGAAAATAGTAGTTTGAAAACTGAACGTGATAATGCCAAGTCAGAATTATCTAGTTTAAAAAGTAAGGTAAGCATTACTTATCCTATAATTATAACAGACATTGAAATTGCCAATATTTATGCTAGTGGAAATGTACAAACTAATTACGGAAACAAGATATATAGTTATAGTACAATGTATCTCCAACCACGAATTAAATATACAGGTCTAACATCAGGAAATAAAACAATAAAAGTTAAATGGTATAATCCTGATGGAACTATTAGAAGTGGCTCTTCTTCACCTTCAGGTTTTTCACAATCTGAATCCTTGTATGTATATAATGGGGAAAATAATACATATACTCTTAATGGTTGGGGAAATTCATCCATGGGTAATTGGTCGAAAGGAACTTACCGCATAGAAATATGGTATGAAAACACCTGTTTGAAGGCAAAAACGTTTACAATATATTAATGGAGTAGAGGAGATGGTATTATACGAAGTAATGAAAGAGGATGCAATTCTTGGTCCTTTTAATATAGATGAAATTGCTGAATTCGTTCATTCTGGTTTAATCTTAAAGAGAGACTATGCTTATGATATAGAATGTCCTGATAGTTTCAAGACAGTAGATTTTTTCTTGGAAAAACACGGAAAGAAAGTCGCTGTGGAGCATAGGGGCAATGTGTTTTCTCAAATAAAGGAAATAGGTCATGAACTGATACTGCCATCAACAATATTCACAAAAGAACCATGGAAAAATGACAAACACTTGTTTATATTGTCACTGGTAGGTCTAACGCTATCAGGATTGATAGCAATCGCTCCAATCCTTGATGCATTTATTCTCTTTTATTGTATTGCATTATACTTCTCCGTTATATGGGGATTGTTTTTCTATTACCTATTTAAAACAGATCAAGTTAAACTTAAGACGACAATAATTCTGTTTTTTGCTACACAGGTTATAACAACACTTATATTTTTTGTATTTAATATCGGAGCAATAAATCCATTTGAAGGATTATACGATACGGGTAATGTATTTGTCTCGTTAATATCATGCATTTTAGGAATAGGTGTTATAGAAGAGCTTGTAAAGGTATTGCCTGTATTTTTAATACTATATTTCTCAAAAAATGTAATAAAGCCTCAGACGGCTGTTTTTTATGGATTGATGTCAGGAATTGCTTTTGGAGTTTATGAAGGTGTGAATTACCAATTAGGTCCAAATTTTCAGATGCTTTTAGAAAATGATATATCAGAAGCATATGTTTTTTCGTATCTTTCAAATATTGCTCGTTTGACAAGTTTGCCATTTTTGCATGCAATTTGGTGTGGTATTGCTTCGTATTTTGTGGCATTTGCATTTCTTTATCCAAGATTTAGGATTGCTCTATATTCTTTGGCAATATTTGTGCCTGCAATAATTCATGGATTATACGATTATCTATGTTTTAATGTGCCATTTGCGCTAGCAACGGTACCTGTAGTTATAATAGGAGTGGTACTTCTTATGGTATATTTAAATATCAGATACGATTTTCATTCAAAGTTAGCGGATTGATGTCACGTTTGGAGTGTGAAAAAAGTAAGAAATTAACACTTATTGTGAAACTTATTATAAAAAATTAATTTAATTAAAAAATGTAAATTATGAATCTACGTAAATTTGTTGCTACTGGAAAAAACAAAATGTATTATGAAATTAAAGATGAATTCAATGCTGTAGGAACATGTTTTGTAAATTGGGATATGTATTATACAGCTGCTCATCCAGACGGCTTATGGTTATGTGGTATAGTATCAGATAATAGCCCTATTATTATAGGACTTATACCATGGAGTAAAATCTCAAGAATGGTTGTTGATACTAAAAACGAGCAAGTTTATATTGAAGTTAGTGATCCAACGCTTACTAATGAAATTTCATTGAAAATGTATAGGAATGCATTCACGCATCAGATGAGTGATACTGGAAAAATGTCATTCAGCATACCAATGAATCTCTTTAGTGCTAACTTGTTGGATTATATTCAGAAAATGGTTTCTACAGAGGTACGTGAGGAGCAACAAACAGATTCAGAAAAGACTCGTTCTACTATATATACAATATTAATGATAATAGCATTAGGTCTTGTTTTGATTGGTTCTTTTTTGTAAGAAAAAAATATGGAATCATAATGAATTTGATACTAGCATAATTATAAACCGCTTTGAGACCACGAAGCGGTTTTTGTTTGGTGTCAGAAGCGAGATGCCCCAAATAAATATTTCTCTTAGTACGATTTAGTTCGGCTATATCAAGTGTTCTGATTGTGAAATGTCAAGTTCTTAATTCCCTCGAATTCGGGGGGGGGGGATTATTTTGATTATAAATCTCTTACTTAATGATATATTTTTCCAATTATGACTATCTTTTAATAATTTTTAACATGAAAGATAAAAAAAAAGAGTTAAATTAACAGACTTTAAGTATAGTCACGGTCGTACCATCTTTGTGCCAAGTCCACTGTTTAATTAAGAGTTAGGAGTAAGGATTTTTAACCATTGAGCAAAGGCTGTTGGCTGTTGAACTTTTCGAAGTCAACAAGACTACAAGACCACAAGACTACAAGTAAGAAAAATCGAATCTTTGTTCTTAGTGGAAATCCCTGCCGCCTCGGAGAAATAGCGTTAAGAAATTTTGTCGTTGAGCGGTTAAGACAAAAATACTGTCTGAGCGAAGCGAGTTTATTTTTGTCCAGCGAAGACGATAAAATTTTAGCGTATTTATCCGCAGCGGCGAGCTTTTTCTGTTTCTCTTTTTTGCGGAAAAAAAGAGAAAGAAAATCAATTCAAAAGCGAAATCAATTGTGCAAAATAGGAGAGAACCTTCTCCATACCTCCTCCGTACCAGGTCCGTACCAACTTCACTAATTCAATTGAAAATTGAAAGTTGAAAGTTGTTAGGGCGTATCGCATACGCCCTAATTTATTTTTAAAGATTGCCGAACCATATTATTGGTTCGTCTTTACGTTGGAGATGCGCAGTACGGAACGTCTGCTGTTTTGTTTATTAGAGAATCAAAGTCCTGTAGGGGACGGCAGAGTTTCTGTTGCGCCAACAGTACTGACATTGCAACAACTTTGCGATACTTTGCGTCTTTGCGAGAAAAATTAAAAAACCTCAGAAAATGTTGTATTCCTGAGGTCTTGAGCTTTTGAGATTCTTTAACTTTATTCGATAGGTATATAAAACGATTTCGGAATATCTGTCTCGAATCTCATGTCTTCGCCTGTGACAGGATGCTTGAAGCATAACTTATAAGCGTGGAGTCCTAATCTGTTTATTGGGTCGCTGCCATCACCGTATTTCAGGTCACCAACTACAGGGCAGCCTAAATCCTGCAAGTGAACTCTGATCTGATTCTTACGGCCTGTCTCTAACTGTAATTCTACAAGAGAATAACCGTTGGCAGATTTTAATCTCTTATAATGCGTCACCGCATATTTGCCGCCGTTATCTTCCTGACTCGAATGTGTCACGTAATGACTGTCGTCTTTAAGCCAAGATGCTACAGTGCCTTGTGATTTAGGAAGCTCGCCGTGAACCAAAGCGACATAACGTCTGTCATAGACTCTTTCTTTCCAGTCTTCTTCAAATTTAAGAGCCACTTTCTTGCTTTTGGCGAAGATGATCAAACCGGAAGTGAATTTGTCGAGACGATGCACAGTATGCGCATTCGCATGTTGGTGGCTGTTGTCCAAATAATAATTCAAGATGCTTTTGACGCTTTCGTCCTTAGGAGAAGTGCTGCTCGACAAGATGCCTGGTTTCTTATCCACGACGATAATGTCATTGTCTTCAAAGACAATCTTAATCCAGAAGTTCTTGAATCTGTTGCCTTCGCTGGATTTCTTAATCGTGACACGCATGTTAGGTTTGAGCTGGAAATCGTGTTGCGAGACGACTCTGTCGTTGACATGGACTGAATCGTAAGTCAGCATTTTTTTCACTTTGGTACGGCTGATGCCGTCCATCGCCTTCATCAGAAAATCCATGAGTTCGCACTCTTCTCTGACGACGAAATTAACCTCTTGGGATTTCTTTTTATACTTATTATTATAATGTCTAGCCATTGCAAAAAATTTACGCAAAGGTAAGAAAAATATCATTTTGAAATTATTTTAAAAAAAAGTAAAACTATCACAAAATTGATTACATTTGCAATGAGCTATGAGCTGTGAGCTGTGAGCTATGAGTGTTGTTCTAAATCAAAGATAATCAACTCGTAATCATAATTCATAACTTATGGTAAAAAGGAAAAGGCATTGGGCGATTATCATTGTAGTTAAAAATAAACTCACAACTCGTTGCTCATTGCGCATGGCAAGAAAATATTAACTTAAAAATACTATATATGGAAATCAATCAATTAAAAGATGTTGCATCACAAGTAAGACGTGATGTCATCAGAATGGTTCATGCTTGTCAATCAGGACACCCAGGCGGTTCATTGGGTGCTACCGACATCGTCACAGCTCTTTATTTCGACCAAATGCAAATCAATCCTGAGAATTTCAAGATGGATGCAGTAGGAGAGGACGCATTTTTCCTTTCAAACGGACACATCAGCCCAATGCTCTATAGCATTTTGGCACGTCGCGGCTACTTCCCTGTAGCAGAACTCGCAACATTCCGTCGTCTCGGAACTCGCCTCCAAGGTCACCCTACAACAGCAGAAGGCCTTCCTGGTATCAGAGTCGCCAGCGGTTCATTAGGACAAGGTCTCTCAGTCGCTATCGGTCTTGCAGAATCAAAGAAACTCATGAAAGATGACCATATCGTTTACGTCTTGATGGGCGACGGCGAACAAGAAGAAGGTCAGATCTGGGAAGCAGCGATGTACGCTCCTGCAAAGAAAGTCGATAACATCATCGCTATCGTTGACTACAACAAAAAACAAATCGACGGCTCAACAGACGATGTCATGAACCTCGGCGACCTCAGAGCTAAGTACGAATCTTTCGGCTGGAAAGTCTGGGAATGCAACGGCAATGACATGCAAGAAGTCGTTGATACATTGACACAAATGCGCGCTAACGCTCACAAAGGTCAGGCACAAATCCTCCTCGCACACACAGAGATGGGTATGGGCGTTGACTTCATGATGGGAACACATAAATGGCACGGCGTCGCTCCTAACGACGAACAAGCTGCTAACGCTTTATCACAACTTAAAGAAACTTTAGGAGATTATTAATTTCAAAAACACATTATCATGGATTTCACAGTACAAAATTATAAAGATACAAGATCAGGATTTGGTGAAGGTCTCTTAGAAGCAGCAAAACGTAATCCTAAAGTCGTTGGTCTCTGCGCCGACTTAATCGGTTCTCTCAAGATGGACGCTTTCGCAAAGGAATTTCCGGAAAGATTCTTCCAAATAGGTATCGCAGAAGCTAATATGATCGGCATCGCTGCTGGTTTGAGCATCGGCGGCATGGTTCCTTTCACAGGTACTTTCGCTAACTTCTCAACAGCTCGCGTCTATGACCAAATCCGTCAAGTCGTTTCTTATTCAAATAAAAACGTCAAAATTTGTGCTTCACACGCAGGTATCACTTTAGGTGAAGACGGTGCAACTCACCAAACATTAGAAGACATCGGTATGATGAAGATGTTGCCTAACATGACTGTCATCGTTCCTTGCGACTTCAACCAAACAAAAGCAGCTACAATAGCAGTGGCAGAACACGAAGGCCCGGTTTACTTGCGCTTCGGTCGTCCGAAAGTAGCTAACTTCACTCCAGCTGACGAGCCATTCGTAATCGGTAAGGCTCAGATGATGCAAGAAGGTACAGATGTCACAATCTTCGCATGCGGTCACTTGGTATGGAAAGCTGTTCAAGCACTTCCAATCTTGAAGGAAATGGGTATCAACGCTGAACTCATCAACATCCATACAATAAAACCATTAGACGTAGAAGCAGTCTTGGCATCAGCTAAGAAGACAGGCTGCGTCGTGACAGCAGAAGAACATCAAATCAACGGCGGCTTGTTCGACAGCATCTCACAAGTGCTTTCAAGAAACTGCCCAACTCCAATCGAGCCAGTCGCTATCTTCGACGAATACGGTCAAAGCGGCACTCCAGACGAGTTGATGAAACACTATCACTTAGATACAGAAGACATCGTAGAAGCAGCCAAGAAAGCTATTGCTAGAAAATAATCGGTGCTGTAATCGTATATATAAATAAGGACGCTGTAATCAAAACGGCGTCCTTATTTCATTATCTAAATATGGTATAAATACAACTTAAACATTAGAAACCATAAATCTACATCACAAATTGTACATTGTAAATTGTAAATCAATTAAGTCCCAACATCTTATATCCCATAGCGTTAAGCTGAACCGCCATTCCCATGAGATACATCTGATGAAGGCTTTCAATATAAGCTTCGAGTGCTTCTTTGGTTCCAGGCTCTACGTCTTCTTTACGTAATATCGTATTCGTGATACAAGCGCATTCAGCAACGACATCAGTCATTTTCTTGCATCCTTCTTCGTCTAATTTAAGGACTTCTTCCAAAATATATTCGTCCATCTCGTCGAAACCGCGTTTGTTGCGGAGACCTTCGTATAAAGACAAAGGATTCAAAGAGCCATATATCTCCCAGTCTTCGTCCCAGAATTTTGCCAAAGCCATTCCGAGAAACATGCTCCATCCTAACGAAACCATAGGATATTCGTTAAATTCTCTCACTCCGTCAGGAAGATAAGCCTCCAACATGGCCGGCCATTTATCCTCGACATCAGGACAGATAGGAAATCGTTCTCCTACAACATTTTCCTGTCGGAGATATTGCAATAATATCTTTTTTAATTTATCACCGTAGTTTTCCATAATTATATTTTGTTTGTTATTGTTCTTTTGTTAATTCGTTGAATTTGTTGGTATTTTGATGTACAACAAAAACATCTTGATGTAGTTTACAAAGTTACGAAATAATATAAGAATAGGATAGGGTTTGGTGAAATAAATATGCTTGAATTTCCAATTCCTAACAAATCTTAACACTATTTCTTAATTATTCACAGACTTTTAGTTAAAAATTGTTAAAAACTAAACATTTCCTTTGCAAACGCTTGACAAAAGGATTTTGGTATTTTAATTTTGCAAGAACCAAAATTTATGTCACATGAAAAAAGTCATTAATAGCAAAGAGGAAAGTATTTTCCTGGATTCATTAAAGGATATCGTTAAGTCCGCAAGAAAACATGCCTATTCATCTATATGTTTCGCTCAAGTTCAATCTAATTGGCTATTAGGTAAACGTATTGTTGAACAAATACAAAAAGGAACCGACAAAGCGGAATATGGAAAGCATATTTTAAAAATCGCTTCAGAATCTCTTACAGAAGAATTTGGGAAAGGGTATGATGAAAGTAATCTTAGATATATGAGGTTATTCTATAAAACCTTTCCAATTTGTGACGCACTGCGTCACGAATTGAGTTGGACACATTATCGACGTTTGTTAAGTGTTGAGAATGAAGAAGCTATTGCCAAGTATTCCGTATTAAATGATGCCAAACACATTTTTGCATCCAAATATAAGTTAACACTACCAACAGAGGATGAGTTACAAAATGAATTAAACAGAGCGAGAAAAAGATTGGAATTAGAGAATGGGAAATAAAACGGTTCTTACTTTTACTTGAAGCTACACTAAAAACACAAAATATGAAACCTATTGATAATACAGAAACATTGCCGGATGAATTTATTACGGATGTACGCAGCATCATAGAAAACGGTCGAAAGAAAGCGTATGACACCATTATTAGAACTAGCATTAAGACGTTTTGGGATGTTGGAAAACGCATTATTGAAGAAGAACAAAAAGGAAAAACTCGAGCAAAATATGGCACACGTCTTATAAAAAACCTTTCGCACGTCCTTACACCTATATATGGGAACAGCTATAATAAACGTAATCTAGAATATTACAGGAAATTTTATATTCTATTTCCTAATGTCGAAATTGTGAACACGCGTGTTCACAATATTGAGTGGTCTCACATACGTCGCGTCTTATCTGTATCAAATCCAGAAGCTCGTTTGTGGTATTTAGAAAATGCATCATCTAATATGTGGAGCGTCCGTGAACTTGACCGTAATATTTCCACACAATATTTTGAAAGAAGACTTGCTGCACAACTTACAGTCAATATTGAAGATTTACCCAAAATAACAGACAAAGGTCCTCTTGATTATATCAAAAACCCTATGGTTGCAGAATTTATGGGATTTCATCGTGACTCTTCCTATTCAGAATCTGATTTGGAGCAGGCTCTTATCAATAATCTTGAAAAATTTATTTTGGAGTTAGGGCGTGGCTTTGCTTTTGTTGAACGTCAACAACATATCACAACTGACACGGGTGACTTTTTCATTGATTTAGTGTTTTATAATTTCAGAATGAAAAGATTCGTAATTTTTGAATTAAAGACACACAAACTAACACACCAAGATATCGGACAACTTGACATGTATGTTAGAATGTACGATGATATAATAAAAGACAAAAATGATCTGCCAACAATAGGAGTACTACTATGTACTGACACAGACAACACCATCGCAAGATATTCAGTTCTTCATGATAGCGACCAAATATTTGCTGCAAAATACATGACATATATGCCTACGGAAGATGAGTTACGTCAGGAAATTGAACAACAAAAACAATTCTTCATGGAACAACATATAACTAATGAATCGGATTGAGGATTCCGTATTAAATGATGCCAAACAGATTTTTGCATCCAAATATAAATTAACACTGCCAACAGAAGAAGATCTGCAAACAGAACTAAACAAAGCTCGGAAAAGATTGGAATTAGAGAATATGGAATAAAGGTTGCCATTTTCATAGCAACCCACTCCTAATTCCTAACCAAACAGTGGACTTGGTACGAGGAAGGTACGGAGGAGGTGGGGAGATGATGCTATCCACATTTTTCATTAATAAAAAAATTACAGAGCCCTTTTTAAACTCTGTAATTTTCATTTACATATGGATGGTGTCGGTAAAATTAACCTTGACACAGTTTACTTTACAGTCTCCACTTTTAATATTCAATGATTATTGGCTTGTATTCTTCGTAATCCTCATCGATTCCTTCTTCGTAGTAAAAATCGTGTGCTAATTCCTTAATACTCTTTGGAACATAGATTTTTTTATAGAAACCATCCAATGATCCACTCTCGACTATTTCTATGCTTTGTGGCAATCTGATTTCATTACAATGTAAACCATCAAAAGCACAGCATCTTATAATCTTTAAGTTGGATGGCAAACGCAGTTTTTCAATTGGCACATAGGTGAAACAGCAGGCAGGTATTTCTTCTATGCCATCAGGAAGCAATGCTTCTTTAAGTTCTGTTCCCCAAAAAGAACCTTCACCCAATGATAACAGACTGTCTGGAAAATTGATGCTGATAAGATTGCTGTTTAAAAATGCAAATTCATCAATGCTTACAATGCCGTCGGGCAGTATGACCTTAAATTCAGGTTCGTTTTCATACTTGCTGATTCCGGCAAACGCCAAGCGTCCAATTGTTTCGATTCCTTCTGGAATATATATACATTCGCTGATATTATCACTATGAATCAGCACTTTTTTGTCAGGTGTGGTGACGAGTCCATCACTGTAAATAAAGGTAGTTTCATGCTTCCTGTTTGCTAACATTTTATATATCAACGATGGTTGATGTTCTGCACAGTCTGTTGTCAGTTCTTCGTCATCGATGTTTCCGTCAAAGTCCAATAGATGCATGTCGGAAATGTCGAATTCAACCGGTCTGAAACCCTTGGCGATATTATCGAATTCATAAAGCAAATCGATTGAATGATAATCTTTTTCTTCATATAAAACTGGATACACTTCACCTTTCAATATCATCTTTTCACAATCGCTATTTTCTTTAATCCATTCAGAAAGCAATTGCTTGCCACATTCAAAAACAGCAGTCTTCATGTTTTTATAGTTTTAGTTGTTTGAAATACAGAACGACAATTTGAAACCATATATTATTTAGGGACGCAATTTAATAACTACGTCCCTAAATTTCTTATGTGTTTTTCGGACTTTAGCCCTTAGCCTTTAGTCTTTAGTCAATGAAAATCATTCAACTGGAATGTCTTTGTTAACATTCTTTGATCCTGCTAAAGCGTAGAATAACAAGAATGCGAGACCTGCTGCCACGACCCAGTAGCTTACTAAGTAGCTGCCGCTTAAATCGACGACGAGGTTTTGTACGAATGGAAGGATACCACCACCGCAGACGAGTGCCATGAAGATACCAGAAGCTTTTTCTGTGTATTTGCCGAGACCTTCAACAGCTAAGTTGAAGATGCCGCCCCACATGACTGATGTGCAGAGACCGCATAATACTAACAATGCTGCGTTGACTGGAACTTGTGCCAAACCAAAACCGTCTGTACCTTTGAAAACTGGTAAGTTAACGACTGTTTCTGGATTTAAGAAGATAGCTAAAACAACGAAGATCAAACCGATGCCTGATACTGTTGTCAACATTGCTTTTGCTGAAACCTTAGCACCTACAGCTGCACCTAATAAACGGCCGATAAGCATTAAGAACCAGTATGTTGCTGTAACTGTGCCAGCGATAGCTTCAGCGCCTGTAGCGACATTCAAACCGCCGTTTTGTAACCATTTTTGCAATACGTTTGGAATACCAACTTCAACACCAACATAGATGAAGATAGCGATAGCGCCAAATACGAAGTGACGGAATGACATTGGTCCGTATTGTGATTT
>JAZLEO010000057.1:0-52769 GCA_045615285.1 Bacteroidales bacterium | reverse complement strand
GGTGACCTTCGCTGTTAGGGATAACTACTGGTTCGTTACCTTCCATAACTGCAACACATGAGTTTGTTGTACCTAAGTCAATACCAATAATTTTTGACATAATTTGTTTCTCCTATTTTTTATAATGTTTGTTTTTTGTTCTTGTTTTTTGTAAAACTGCCATAATATGACAGCATCATGTTTTTGTCAATCATTATGCCAACGAATTTTAACATGTCACAATCGTGAATTCATGTCATAATTATTTTCTTCACAAAAACAAAAAAGCCACTAAATCAGTGACTTTCATATTTTTAATATTTTCAGATATTATTCAGACAAATCTGACAGCTAGATTTTTTGATGACAAAACGACAGAATTAATGTTGAAATGAAAAATGAAGAATGTATAATGAAGAATGAATAACGTATGGTGAATAATTAAAAAATTGTTAATTATTTCGTATAGTTTCCGACTATTTTTTCAAAGTTCCATTCGGGATATTCGCGGATTAAAGTATTTATTGAATGCTCGCTGACTGCGATTTTTTTGGTACAAACGGAACGTGATGAGAATATTCCTATTCCGTTTTCTATATTAGTATATTCAGGAGTATCCATAATGGCGCTTCCCGAATTTTGTATTAATATATAATTGTATAGCTCCTCGCCTGTCGAAGTCACAATTATCTCAAAACAATCCACAAAGCGTCGGGTATAGACTTCTGTATTGTTGACGATATTATAATCAGAAGCTAGCCTGGTGTAAAAAGTTGACGGCGTATAGTTAACCGACATATTCAAAGTACCGCTGTTATACAACGACTCTCCGGTTCCCGATCCGAAAAACCATTTCATTTTATGATATGTAGTGTCGGTAGAACCCGGATCCAGCTGTTTATAATGGAAATAACCGACGACTTCATAATACGCAGCCAATTGATTATATTGATTTGAGCGCCATTCGATTTTATTCGTAGATGAAGTCTCAAAACTTATGTTATACATCGGTTTTCTGATGGTAGAACCACATATTGTCTTCACCTTAGAAGTCACGACTTTACCGTCTTTACGATTTATAACCAGCTGATAGACTTCATTTTCCAATAATTTTTCAGCAGTATAATAAAGAACCTGATTTCTTCCGCTGTAGAACAATCCTTCCGGATCGTATGGTTTAAAAACAGAAGTTGTGTCCAATTCGACAGTTCTGACCATATTAGGATTCGCCGCAAATTTTCCCACAAGCTTGACATCCAATTTATAATCATAATTACTTTCCTTATAATCAGGAGCTTTATCGACGGCATTGCCCGTAAAAGATTTAGTTATCTTCACATAATTAGTGTCGGCTTCCACGTCAAGATAGCCGTAAACCGCAGTAACTTCCTCTCCGTCGGAATAAATATCTACGGTGGTATCGCATGAATTCAGCATGAATATCGAAAAAATAGCAACTATAAATATCGTCAGTTTTCTCATAGCAAAAATAAGTTTTAAATATAGGCAAAGATACTATTTTTTTATATACTTTTGTTGCATCAAAACAAAAGAAATGTATTTATCGCACAACGTATCTTTAGTAACGACTCACGTCCTTCAAAACATGAAGAACAATGGTGAGAAAATTGCCATGCTGACAGCCTACGACTATTCGATGGCAAAGATTTTAGACGAATCCAATATTGATATTATTTTGGTTGGCGACAGCGCTTCCAACGTGATGGCTGGTTATAAAACCACATTGCCTATCACTTTGAACGAAATGATTTATCACGCATCGTCGGTTTGCCGTGCCGTGAAACGCTCTTTCGTCGTTGTCGATTTGCCTTTCGGAACATATCAAGGCAATTCCAAAGAAGCTTTGAATTCAGCGATTCGCATCATGAAAGAATCTGGAGCTAACGCCGTCAAGATGGAAGGCGGCCGCGAGATTTTGGAATCGGTGGAACGTATCATCAGCGCTGGTATTCCAGTAATGGGCCACCTTGGACTTATGCCGCAAAGTATCAATAAGTTCGGCACTTATATCGTTCGTGCAAAAGAAGAAGAAGAAGCTCAGAAACTACGCGAAGACGCTCTTTTGTTACAAGAAAAAGGTTGCTTCAGTATCGTTTTGGAAAAAATACCTTCAACTCTCGCCACAGAAGTCACTAAATCACTGAGAATCCCTACGATAGGCATAGGCGCTGGTTCTGGCACCGACGGACAAGTTCTCGTTTTGCATGACATGCTAGGTATCAGCAACGACTTCTCGCCTCGTTTTTTGAGAAGATACAACAACCTCTACGACGGAATAAAAAACTCCGTTCAGGCTTATATCAACGATGTGAAGGACGTAAATTTCCCTAACGAAAACGAGCAATATTGATTTTCAATGAGAAAACCATTAGAAGAAAGAATATTATTCGAAGACAATCATCTCATTATCGTCAACAAGTTGCCTTCAGAGATAGTTCAGGGCGACAAAACTGGAGATGTTTGTCTTCTTGATGACGTAAAGTCATATATAAAAGAGACTTACAACAAACCAGGTAATGTTTATGCTGGTTTGGTTCACCGTATCGACCGTCCTGTCAGCGGAGCTGTCATCTTTGCGAAGACAAGCAAAGCTTTAAGTCGGATGACGCTGAAAGTCAAGGAACGTGAATTTAAAAAGACATATCTTGCGATTGTGAAAAACAAGCCGCCCAAAGATGCCGATGAGCTTTCTAACTATATGATTAAGAATGAATCCCAGAACAAATCATATATTGTCAGTTCTAATACGAAAGGTGCTAAATTGGCACAGCTGAGGTATCGTCTTATTGGTGCTTCCGATTCTTATTATCTTCTTGAAGTGGAACTTATTACCGGTCGTCACCATCAAATCAGAGCGCAGCTGTCACATATCGGCTGCCCTATAAAAGGCGACTTAAAATACGGATTCCCTCGCTCAAATCCAGACGCTTCAATAAGCCTTCACGCATATAAGGTCAGTTTTGAACATCCTACATTGAAAACTCCTATAGAAATAAAAGCTCCTAAACCGACAGACGCTCCTTGGGATTTTTTTGAACTTTAGAACTTTAGAGCCTCAGAACTTTAAAACCTCAGAACTTCAGAATATTTTGAGATTCTGAGGTTTTGAGTTTTTTTAATAAATTCCTCATTCCTAACACCTAATTCCTAATTAAAAATTCGTATCTTTGTAAGCTAATTAATTTATTATGTACGCTTTATTTAAAAAGGAAATAAGTAATTTCTTAAATTCCCTTATAGGGATAATGGTGATAGTTATCTTTCTGTTAATCACTGGTTTATTCTTATGGGTCTTTCAAAGTGATTTTAACATCATGAGTTTCGGCTATGCCAATTTGGACAGCCTTTTCATCTTAGCTCCGTGGGTGTTTTTATTTTTGGTTCCAGCAGTGACAATGCGTAGCTTCGCCGAAGAAAAACGCACTGGTACGATGGAGATGTTATTCACTAAACCATTGTCGGACTGGCAGATAGTTCTTGGCAAATATTTTGCTGGAGTAGCGTTAGTGCTGTTGGCTCTCATCCCGACACTGATATATTTCTTCTCGGTTTATCGTCTCAGTCAACCTGTCGGCAATGTTGATGTCGGCGGAGTCTGGGGTTCTTACATCGGTCTTTTCTTTTTGAGCGCCACATTCGTATCGATAGGTATATTTTGCAGCTCTATAACTAATAATCAAATACTTGCATTCTTATTATCCGTTTTCTTATGCGGATTTTTATACGTCGGTTTCGACATGATTTATTCGATGGCTTTGTTCGGAAAAGTTGATTTATTCATCCAACATCTCGGCATGTCGTCGCACTACAGCTCATTGAGCCGCGGCGTTATTGACACCCGCGACATTCTCTACTTCATCAGCGTGATTGTTTTATTCTTATCATCAACAAAATTAGTATTGTCAAGCCGTAAATGGTAAAAGGAGGAACGATGAAAAACGAACGTAAAAATCTAAAAAGAAATCAGCTTATATCTTTTGGCATCACATTGACAATCATCGTCGTTGTTAATATTATCGCTTCATTTGTATATACACGTTTCGACTTGACAAGCGAGAAACGTTACACACTTTCAGACACTTCCAAAGAAATCTTAAAGAATCTCGACGACTACGTTTATTTCAGAGTGTATCTCGAAGGTGATTTTCCAGCAGGTTTCAAAAAATTAAGAAAAGAAACAAAGGAAATGCTTGATGAATTCAGAGCTTATAGTAAATTCGTTGATTATGAATTTATTAACCCTTCTGAAAGTAATGATGCTGCAGAAAGAAACGAGACTTATAAATTATTATATCAAAGCGGACTCAATCCTACAGAAATCGCGATGCAGACCAAAGCCGGCGCTCAACAATTGGTAATATGGCCTTGTGCTTTAGTAAGTTACCAAGAAAAAGAGAAGCCGCTGGATTTACTCGACACTCATATCGGACAGTCATCAAACCAAGTCTTAAATAGTTCCGCTCAAAATCTTGAATACAAACTCATCAGTTCAATAAAAGAACTCACACAAGATAAGAAGCCTAATATAGCTTTCATTGAAGGTCACGGCGAACTTACTGAAAATGAAGTATATGACATCAACAAGACTCTTCAGAAAAAGTATAATGTCAAACGCATCAGCCTCAACGAACAAATCACATCGTTGAACAGCAGAGACGAAAGACAAGACAGCAGTATCGTTATAAATTCAAACTACGATGCCATCATTATCGCAAAACCGACAAAGCCTTTCTCTGAAAAAGACAAGTTCATCATCGACCAATATGTGATGCACGGAGGTAAAATCTTATGGCTCATCGACCCGATTTACGCCACTATGGACAGCCTCCAAATGGCAGAATCTACAATGGGTAATTCGTTGAATATCAACCTTGACGACATGTTCTTCAAATACGGCTTGCGACTCAACAAAAATCTTCTCCTCGATCTTAACAGCGCCAAGATAGCTTTGAGAACCGGACAAATGGGCGGACAAGCTCAGATAGAATATTTCAACTGGTATTATTTCCCTTTGCTCAACTCTGGTTCAGACAATAGTATCGTCAAGAATATCAATCCGATAAAGGCAGATTTTGTCAGTTCTATAGATCCAGTCATCTCCGACTCTGACGTTCAGAAAATACCTTTATTAAAGACTTCAAATTATACGAAAATCTCAACAGCGCCGGTGTATATAACGCTCAGCATGTTACGCCAAGCTCCTGATCAGCGCATGTTTTCACAAAAAAGCCAAAACGTGGCATATCTGCTGAAAGGAGAATTCGAGTCGCTCTATGCAAACAGAATGACAACTGGAATCATGGAATCGAAGGAAATCGGTTTCAAAACAAGCAGTAAACCGACCTCAATGATTGTCGTTGCCGACGGCGATATTATTCGTAATCAATTCCATATACCAAAAGGCTACCCTCTTCCACTTGGCTTCGACCAATACACACAAACGACATACGGAAACAAAGATTTCATCGAGAACGCCATAAGCTATCTTGTTGACGGAGAAGGAATTATCGAAATAAGATCAAGGGAATTGAAAATCCGTCTCCTCGATATGAACAAAGTCAACAACGACACTCTCGCATGGCAAGTCATCAATGTAGTATTGCCAAGCGCCATAATGGTAATATTTGGTTTCATACTCGCTTTTATCAGAAAAAGAAAATACGCAAAATAAAATAAATCTATGAAAAAGAATCGCTTAGCTATAATAATAACATCATTGTTAATCGTTGTTGCCGCAATACTTTTATGGAACAACCGTTATCTTACAACATTACGTGGCGACGCCTACGATTTCACAGTACGCGACACTGCCTCTGTGACACGACTTTTCTTCGCCGACAAAAGCGGCAACCAAGTACTTCTGAGCAGAACCAACAATGGTTGGAAAGTCAATGAAAAATATGATGCTCAGCCTGTTATGATTAACAACATGCTTTATACACTCGACAAGATGAGAATCAAGATGCCGGTATCTTTGGCTTCTCACGACAATGTCATCACACGTATGGCTGGCACCAACACCAAAGTAGAAGTGTATCAAATCGTTCCACGCATCAACTTATTCAACAAAGTAAAATTATTCCCTCACGAAAAATTAACAAAGGTTTTCTTCATCGGTGACGTAACACAAGATAACACAGGAACTTACGTACTTAAAGAAGGAGCCGACAAAGCGTATATCGTTCATCTTCATGGATTTAGAGGCTTCATAAGTTCACGTTTCAGCGCTAACCAGGAAGATTGGCGCGATCATAAAATCCTTTCATACGACATCAGCGAGATTGCTTCAGTGAAACTCGAATTCAACAACGACCTTCAAAACAGTTTCGTTCTGAATGAAAAAGGACGCTACTCTTACGAGATGAAACGCCTTAGCGACAATTCCAACATCGATTTCGACACAATCCGTGTTCTTAACCTTATGACATCCTTTAACGACGTCCGCTTCGAAGCATTCCTCTCCGACATCAGCAAGGCACGCCGCGATTCCATTATCAATTCACCGTTCCTTGAAAGACTTACAGTCACAACCAAAAACGGAGAAGAAAACATAATCACCACATACAATATGAGAATCAACGCTTCAGCATTCGGATTCGCTGAAGAAGACTGGGACGACGACCCAGACCATAAATACGCATATATCGAAAATAACGACGAACTTGTTATGATACAAGACTTCGCATTAGGCAAGTTACTAAAACCTGCTGAATATTACAAAAAAGGCTACGTCTCACCTAAACGCTTGATTTATATAGAAGAATTAGATGAGATTCCAAGTAGCGACCTTCCGTTCTGATAGAATCTTAGAATTCTAGAAATTTAGAACTTTAGAAATAAAGAGTCGCTACTATCACAATGAAGTAGCGACTCTTTGCATATAACCCTTCTTTTAGAATTCCAGAGTTCTAGAATTCTAAAGTTCTATTAAGGTATTCCGA
This sequence comes from Bacteroidales bacterium, assembly GCA_045615285.1. Lineage (GTDB taxonomy): Bacteria > Bacteroidota > Bacteroidia > Bacteroidales > F082 > Limimorpha. The sequence goes on along the minus strand of JAZLEO010000057.1, from coordinate 45,828 downwards.
ATAGTCTGACGGTTCGCCTTTATATTCTTTTCCAAAGAGTTGTGAGTTTATCAGGAAGTCGGCTGAAGCGCGATTACATGCAGTAGGAACATCGTAAAGCACGCTTAATCTTAATAAGGCTTTCACATCCACATCGTGAGGCTGGCTTGTCATAGGATCCCAGAAGAAGATAAGATAGTCGATTTTGCCTTCGGAGATGAGAGCGCCGAGTTGTTGGTCGCCACCCAGAGGACCAGATTTCAGCCTATTGATATTAGGCAGCACAGAGGACAAAATCTTACCCGTAGTTCCAGTAGCGTAAAAGTTATTACCGATAAGTTTTTCAGCGTGTTCTGTAACCCATTTCAAGAGGTCGTCTTTTTTTGCGTCATGCGCAACGAGAGCTATAGTTTTCATAATTCAAAGATTATTCGTTTTGTAATATAAAGTTACTTTACTAGCAGCTACAATGTTTAACGTAGTAAAGATACGAAATATTTTTAAACTTTGAGCTTTAAACTCTAAGCTTATGGAATCCTGAACTCGTCCCCAATTCCCGTCCCCAATTCCCGTCCCCAATGCCATCAACAAGCTCAGGCGCCGTTATCCCGTTGTACGTTGACTTTCCGACTATATACAAAAAAATCCCTCCGCTAATCAGAAGGTTAATCCTATTAACGGAGGGAACGGTCTATCAACTTAATAATTTATTGTTGATTATATGTATTCGTAATACCATACATATTTAAGAATTGAATCATTCATTCTTTTTACAATAGGATAGTCTCCTTCGTAACTATATGAATAATTTATAACTTCATTATAACTATCACCATCTTCATAATATGATCCTACCATTTGTATAATGTTGTTTTTACTTCCATAGAATTCTTCTGCATAATATTCAGCATAGATGCTCAAGAAATTATTAAATGGATTTATTTTATCGTCATATTTGCAATCAACATATACTCTTTCTCCATCTTCAACAATTTCAATTTTAGAAATGTTGTCATTGTCCCATGTTAATTCATAATAAAAACCACTTCTGTTTTTTGCATTATTTTTAACATGATATAATAAATCGGCTGTTTCAAAAGGTAATAAATTAGCAAAAGGATTCATTTTCTTTTTCGCAAGAGATTTTGCTTCAAATACTAATTCTATTTTTGTTATTTTATTGTTTTCGTATGTAAATCTCCAATCTTCTTCTAGTTCTCCATCGTAATACAATTTAGCTTTAGTTATTTTATCGCCATTATAACTATATTCTGTTTGTTCGCCATAGACATAATCGTCTATACGAGAAACTTGACCTTTTTCATTATAAGTATAGTATTCCTCGTAAGAAACCGCATTATCTGAATAGTATTCTATTTTTTTAAGCAAATCATTATCCCAAATCCAAACTTGATCAAGTCTTTTGCCGGATCCAAATCCATTATCAAAGTAAATTTTAGAAATCTTTTTGTTTTCAATAACAGGATTATTCCCACCTCCTGGCTCTGGTGTTGGTTCTGGCTTACATGCTAAAAATGTCACAACAAATACTAACGATAACATCATCAATATCTTCTTCATAATTAAATCCTCCGTTATATCCCATTGAGCCATCGGTTTTAAATAAACAATTGATTTTTTGCAAAGGTATAATATTGTATTTCTTGCAAAAAATAAACGATAGTCCAAAACGGGCAATGGTCCAAAACAGACCACTAGTCATTCAAGTTCTCAGAATAATATTTGAAGAAGTCGTGGTTTAAGGCTTTCGAGATATTTAATAATTGTGCTGTGTCTATAATCATTTTCGAAAAGATTTTATTCACAGTCCGTGGTGTCACACCAATCTGTTCGGCAAGCCAAGCATTAGTTTTGGCTTGTCGTCTCAATTCTTCACGAATTAAGTTTCCAATATGAATTTCTTTCATAAACCTACATTTATCATGTCGCTACTTACTATATAATCGACATCCATCAAGGCACAAAAAAAGTGGACTTCACATATCCACATTCTGAGGCCCTGAGATTGCCCATTATACCGGATAAGTAAGCCCACAATGACGCAGGCATTTACAACTTATTCGCAGGTATAATTGTTCTAAAATTTCTCAGGTTTCAGAATGATACCGAATAAATAGCAAACACTATATTAAAATAATATGTATTATTTAATATTTCCTTTTTCTTAATTTATATGTTTTGTCATTATTAATATTTTAAGACGCTTCAATGGATCTTGTAAAACGAATATCCATTGAAGCGTTTCTATATCTTTCAGTTTTCAATTTATCAGACACAGCAATTACATCTTGTTTATTTTTGAGTATAATTGATACGTCTCTACCTAAATTGTCAATTGTTAATTGTTAATTCTTTTTCACTGCTTCTCCGATAGCCTTTCCTAAATTGTAAAGTCTTTCTACATCTTCTTGGCGATATGGAGCGCCTTTCACTTCAACAGATTCCATTGGGCGTTGCCATTCGTTCTTATCAGCGATAGCGTTGATGTACTTCACTCCGCCGCCGCCCCAGCTCATGCCGCCGAATACGCCATAAACCTTGTCCTTTGGCTTGAACTCGGTGAGCTCGTGCAACAACAATGTCATGTCAGGGAACACACTGCCATAATGAGCAGAAGCTCCGATGACGCAGCCTTTATATTTCCAGATGTCGCTGATGATATGCGACACTTCTGTCTTCGATACATCGTAAATCTTAATATCCTTAACGCCGGCTTCAGCCACGCCACGAGCGATGATGTCGGCCATGAGAGCCGTATTTCCGTACATAGAACCGTAAGCGATGACAACGCCTTCGTCATTGCCGCCGGTACTCCATTTCACGTATCTGTCGAAAACCCATTGTATGTTGCTGCGCCACACCAAACCGTGTGATGGAGCGATCATCTTGATTTCAACAGGAGCGAGTTTCTGGACAGCCTTCACGACCTGACTTGCGACCTTACCGACGATGTTGGCATAATAACGGCGCATGTCGTCTTCATAAAAATCGAGGTTGGCTTCATCGTCGAAGATGCATCCGTTGAGAGCGCCGAATCCGCCAAAAGCGTCGTTAGAGAATAAAATCTTATTGGTCTGTTCGTAAGTCACCATCGATTCAGGCCAGTGAACCATAGGGACTGTAAAAAATTGAAGCGTATGTTTTCCAAGGCATAACGTCTCGCCATCTGCCACGATTTTTTTGTTATTCAAAGGTCCGTAAAAAGCCTCGAGAGGCCCGAAAGTCTTTGAGTTACCGATGACTTGAACATCAGGATATTCTTGTACGATGGCACGGACAGCGCCGCTGTGATCAGGTTCGTCGTGATTTATGACGAGATAATCTATCTTACGGTCGCCGATTACGCTTTTAATCTTGAAAAGGAATTCAGCCATGAAGCTTACTTCCACCGGGTCGATGAGAGCCACTTTTTCATCGACGATGAGATATGAATTGTATGAAACTCCGTTAGGAAGTTCCATGTGGTTTTCGAATAAGTCAGTCTTTCTGTCATTAACGCCGACATAGAAAATATCGTCGGTCAATTTTATTTTCAGCATATTATTTTTTGTTGTTTTTAAATTATACCAAATACGCACAAGTCGAATCGGCTCATGCGTATTTTTTCAAGTCTTTATTTATCAATCTTCTAGTGAGAAATTATCTGTTCCTACACCACAGAGCGGGCAAGCCCAACTTGCCGGAAGTTTATCGAATGGAGTTCCTGGTTCAATACCGTTATCAGGATCACCTACTGCTGGGTCATAAACGTAACCGCAGACGTCACAAACATATTTTTTCATATTTTCAAATTTTTAAGTTAAACAATAATATTAATGTAAGTCATAGTTTCTTCTTAAATACTGAAGACGTTCAACGACTTTTATATCTTCTTTTTTATTCACGATACCTCTGAAACTGTCAACATTCTTGAAGTTATGTCTGTCCATCCAAGCCTCGATATCGGCGTTTATCTGTTTGATATAATCGATGCCATTACGATAGAGCGTGCTGCACACCTGGACAGTCCTTGCTCCAGCGAGGATTTGTTTCACCACGTCTTCACCTGTATGAACACCTCTCGACGCTGAAAGTTCACAAGGAATCTCTTGTGATGACAAAAGAGAAATCCAACGGAGTGTGTTATGAATCTCTTCAGGAGCTGATATTGAATTACCGGAAACGACTTTCATCTTTTCAATGTTAATATCAGGATTATAGAAGCGGTTGAAGAGCACCAAGCCCTTAGCGCCGGCTTTTGCCAAGCCAAATGCCATACGGCTGATATTAGTGAAATGATCTCCGAGTTTGACAGACACTGGGATGTTGATATTTCTTTCTACTTCTCTGAGAATTTCAATATATTCATCTTCCACATCTCTCGGGTCGAGGTTTCTGTCGAACGCAGCGATAGCCACATTCAACTCCAGTGCGTCAGCGCCAGCATCTTGGAGTTCTTTAGCGATGCGGATCCATTCGCCTTTATCAGAACAATTTATACTAGCTATGATTGGAATATCAACGACTTTCTTCGATTCTCTGACAAGGTCTTCATAGATTTCTATTTCCGTCCTGCGCATATATGTGTTCAAATATTCCTGAGCTTCAAAGTGAGAATCATAGATATTGGTATCACTATAACCCTCTTCCCTTTTTATTTCAGCCAATACTTGCTCCTCAAAAATAGATTTCAAGACAACCGCTCCTGCGCCGGCTTCGGCACAATGTCTTATACTTTCCACATTTCCAGTCAGAGTTGAACTACTAACGATGACAGGAGATTTCAAATTCAGTCCGAGATATGATGTTGATAATTTCATAATATATTTTTTGCCTTACAAAGGTACTATTTTTTTCTTTTAAAAACAATAGAGGAATAAAAAAAGTTTAGTATCAGAGACGCCTGAGCCTATCGAAGGCAGAACGTAGCGTTTCGACAAACTCAGCGACTAAAAAATCGAGGTTTAAAGTTTCGTAAAACATTATTCCATATAACTAAAAAGCATATCTTTGTAACGGACGAAGACTAGCTGACTCAGGACTCTGGACCCAATCGGTCACAGAGCATATCGAAGTGTCGGGTTACGCCTTCGACGAGCTCAGACACCGAATTGATTTCTAATTTAAAAAACTCATTGTCCGGTTATCCAGTTGACCATAGTCACATAAAAATGAATTCAAAAATAAAAGGTTATACATTAGCGGCGATTTCAGCGGCCACCTACGGCATGAATCCGTTGTTTGCACTTCCGCTCTACGATGGCGGGATGGATTTATTCTCCGTCCTGTTTTTCAGATATTTATTCGCAATACCGATTTTAGCGGTGATGCTCAAGCTTCGTCGCCGTGACTTCTCCATCAGAAAAACCGACATCATACCATTAATAATATTAGGTGTTTTATTTGCGATGTCGTCGATAACTTTATTTTCGAGTTACAACTATATGGATGTCGGTATTGCCTCAACGATTCTTTTCGTATATCCCATCATGGTAGCTGTCATCATGTTCATTTTTTTCAAGGAGAAAATTTCAAGAACCACGATGGCGTGCATCGCTGTCGCGATGATAGGAATAGCTCTTTTATGCAAGAGCGGCGACGGCACTGTCGTAAGCGTCAAGGGCGTGCTTTTCGTCTTCGGTTCCGCTTTGTCGTATGCGACATACATCGTATATATCAACAAGTCGAGGATAAAAGGGATGGCTACCATAAAAGTAACCATGTACGTTCTGACTGTCGGCTGGTTTATTTTCGCAGCTAGAGCCTTGGCAACCGGGATCTTAACGACGCCATCACCTGAACAATGGTATCTCTGGGGCAACATCTTGGCATTGGCGATATTCCCGACAATCATCTCTCTGATATGCACGACGGAAGCCATTCAATGTATCGGTTCCACGCCTACGGCAATTCTCGGCGTTCTTGAACCTGTGACGGCCGTTTTCTTTGGTGTCGTTATATTCGGTGAAGCTTTAAGCGCCAGAATAATCCTAGGGCTGATACTTGTCATAACATCCGTCACCTTCGTCGTGGCAGGAAACAACATCAGCAAAATCTTATTGAGAATCCGAAAGATGTTCCCTAAAAAAAAGTCTCAGAAATCCGGTTCTAATTCCTGAATTCCTGAGACTTTCGACTTTCAATTGTCAATTGTTAACCCTTCAAAGCATCTGCGCCGCTGACAATCTCAACAAGTTCGTTTGTGATTGCGGACTGACGTGCTTTATTGTATGTGAGATTCAATTCTTTCAGAAGTTCTGTAGCGTTATCCGTAGCTTGCGTCATTGAGATCATACGAGCGCCTTGTTCAGAAGCGAAGCTGTCCAACAAGATCTTATAGACTTGCATCTTCAAAGACTTAGGAAGCATAGTATCGAGAATATCTTCTTTGCCTGGCTGGAAGATAAAATCTATATCGGTCTGTTGTCCGTTGTCGTTCGCCTGTAGTCTTATAGGAAGGAACTGTTCTGTCACAAGCGTCTGTGTAGCAGCGTTCTTAAACTGATTATATACGAAAACTATTTCATCGTATTTATTCTCGGTGAACTCATTCATCAGTCGTTCTGCGAAAGCCGCCGCATTTTCGTATGTCAAATAATCGAGCAATGCATTTTCATTTTCTATCACAGGATATTTCCTCGACTTCAAAGCCTCTTCCACTTTGGAGCCTATGCACAAGATGTCGAGTCTGTTGTCATCCAAGAAGCTCTGGTATTTCTCTTTGATAAGATTTACTGTTGCACGTATGATATTAGCGTTGAAGACTCCACAAAGTCCTTTATTTGAAGAAAGCGGAATGACGAGAGCTCTCTTAACCTCTCTGTTTTCAACGAAGACCGATGTCTGTTGAGCATTGTCGGCTGATTGTGCGAGAGCCAGCATTTCGCTAAACTTTTCAGCATACGGACGTAATGCCATGATGGCGTTCTGCGACTTACGCAGTTTCGATGCCGCCACCATCTTCATGGCACTTGTAATCTGTTTCGTAGAGTTTACAGATTCTATTCTCGTCCTGACTTCTTTTAAGTTTGCCATAATGTTTAAGATTTCTTAACCAAGCTGCCACATGTTTCGGCAGCGACTTTTCTCAACACAGCTGTAATATCGTCGTCGAACTGACCTTGTTTTATTTTATTCATCACATCGGCATGGCTGTAGTTGAGGGTAGAGATATAATTCTTTTCAAACTCAGCTATTTTATCAAGAGGCAATTCTCTCATAAGGTTATTCACGCCGCAGAATATCATCGCCACTTCTTCTTCAACTTTCATCGGTGATGACTGAGGTTGGATGAGCATCTGAACGTTACGGCGTCCTTTTTCCAGAATAGCCTGTGTTGCTGCGTCGAGGTCGGATCCGAATTTAGAGAAAGCTTCGAGTTCGCGGAACTGAGCCTGGTCTATTTTAAGAGTTCCAGCGACTTTTTTCATTGATTTAATCTGGGCTTTACCACCGACACGCGACACGGAGATACCCACGTTGATAGCTGGGCGGATACCTGAGTTAAAGAGGTTTGTCTCAAGGAATATCTGACCGTCGGTGATCGAAATCACGTTAGTTGGGATATAAGCGGAGACGTCGCCAGCCTGAGTCTCGATGATCGGCAGAGCTGTGAGTGAGCCGCCGCCTTTGACCTTATCTTTAAGACATTCAGGAAGGTCGTTCATATTCTTAGCGATGTCGTCGTTAGCCACGATTTTAGCGGCGCGTTCAAGCAATCTTGAGTGAAGATAGAAGACATCGCCTGGATAAGCCTCGCGTCCAGGTGGACGGCGGAGAAGCAAAGAGACTTCACGGTAAGCAACAGCTTGTTTCGACAAATCGTCATATACCACAAGAGCCTGACGGCCGGTATCGCGGAAATATTCGCCTATAGCTGCTCCGGCGAAAGGAGCGTAATATTGCATAGCAGCTGTGTCGGATGCAGTAGCTGCAACAACGACAGTATAAGGAAGAGCTCCGTTGTCTTCCAAAGTCTGCACTATATTAGCGATAGTAGAACCTTTTTGTCCTACGGCTACATATATACAATAGACAGGTTCTCCTCTGTCATAAAATTCCTTTTGATTTAAGATAGCATCGATGGCGATAGCTGTCTTGCCAGTCTGACGGTCGCCGATGATAAGTTCACGCTGACCGCGTCCGATAGGGATCATGGCATCGATAGCTTTGATACCTGTTTGCAGCGGTTCGCTGACTGGGTGGCGGAAGATAACGCCTGGAGCCTTACGTTCCAAAGGCATCTCCATCGTTTCACCTTTGATTGCGCCTTTTCCATCTATAGGATCGCCGAGGGTGTTGACGACACGGCCTAACATACCTTCGCCGACTTTCACGGAAGCGATACGATGAGTACATTTCACCACATCACCTTCTTTTATATCTGAAGCATCGTTCAAGAGAACGACACCGACATTATCTTGTTCAAGATTCAAGACGATGCCCATGGCACCAGTCTTTTCAAATTCCACCAACTCACCCGATTCGGCATCTCTCATACCATAAACACGGGCCACGCCGTCACCGATTTGAAGGACAGAGCCCTTTGTGTCGAGATCGCCTTTAGTGTCGAAGTTGGTCAATTCCTGAAGTAATATCGCTGATATCTCAGCAGGTTTTATATTTTCCATCGTATGTAGTTTTATATCTTAATAACCTTTAACAAACAAATTCTCTTCAAATACAGAATGTAGGCGTTTCAGTGTGTTAACAACACTTGCGTCATATTCATAATCCATGTAATTGACTTTGAATCCGCCCAAGATATTCTTATCTATGACATTCTTGACCTGAATAACATCCTTCTTGACAATTTTATGTTTCAAAATATTAACAATTCTGTCGGTAGTTTGCTCATCCAACGCAATGGCGGAAGTCACTGTCACGACAGCGATTTTCTTATAATCGAGATACATCTCGTAATATTCGTCATAAACGTCGGTGATGATTTCGTCTCTGTGTTTCTCTATCAAGAGGTTAAGGAAATTCAAAGTGATTTTCTCCACTCTGTCTTTGAACAGTTTGTTCAAGATATTACATTTAACATCTCTTGAGACGAACGGCTGGTGCATCAAGGAATTGAGTTCCTTGTTTCCTTCTATTGTCGTTTTCACGAGAAGGAGGTCATCGAGAGCCTTTTCGACCAGGTTGTTCTGTATTGCCAAGTCCATGAAAGCCTTAGCATATCGTTGTACTAAGAGTTCAGCTTTCATGGTTAACTTAATTTATTTTTTTCTTCTATTTCCTGAAGGAGACGGTTGATATAATCGAGTTGTTCCTTATCAGATTCGAGAGCTTTTCCGAGCACTTTTTCAGCCACTTTTATGGAGATGTCTGCTATTTGATTTTTTATTTCCGTTGTAGCAGCCATTTTTTCATGTTCTATGGTTTCCTTTGCGCTTTCTATGATGCGGTCTTTTTCTTCATTGGCTTTGGTTTTCGCATCTTCTATGAATTTGTCGGAAATCTGTTTAGCTTCGTTAAGTATCTTATCGCGTTCTTCGCGTGCCTGTTGAAGAAGAGCCTCGTTGTTAGCTTGCAGCTGTTCCATCTCTTTGTGAGTACGTTCAGCCAATTCGAGGGCGTTGTTGATTTCTTCTTCACGTTTTTTCAACATTCCATTGATGACAGGAAAAGCGAATTTCGCCAAGACGAAAAACACTATTCCGAACGCCACTGTCATCCAAAACAACAGACCAAAATCGGGAGTGATTAATTCCATATTTTTTCAGTTAACAGTTAACAATTAATTATTGACAATAATGGTTAACGGGTATTATTATGATTTTTATTTTCAATTTCCAAAAAACATCGTCATTGCAGCCAACCGCTGCAATGACGTGATTTCTACTGATTAAAGAGCAATCAGCAAGCAGACAACCAAAGCGAAGAATGAAACACCTTCGATCAAAGCTGCCGAGATGATCATACTTGTTTGAGCTTGGCCTGCGATTTCAGGTTGACGAGCTGTTGCTTCCAATGCTGAACCACCAATTCTGCTGATACCGAGACCAGCACCGATTGTTACGAAACCTGCTGCGATAGCTGCACCTAATTGAGCTAAAGGAGCTAAGTCAACAACTGCCTGAATTACATCTTGTAATAAAACTAATAGTGTCATAACTTATATTTTTATAAGGTTTATATTTCTTTTTTTATGTCAACGGACAACAGACTACAGTCAACGGTCTCTGTCCACAACTTTCAATTTTTAATTTTCAATCTATCAATGGCCTTCATTTGCCGCCATGCCAAAATAAATGGCAGACAACAACGTAAACACATACGCCTGGATGAACGCCACCAACACTTCAAGGCAATCCGCGAAGACCGCAAGCACCACCGACAATACCGACATACCAGCTCCCGCTGCGGCACTCATCTCACCAAGAATAAATATCATACATATAAAACCAAGCACCACTATATGACCCGCTGTGATATTCGCAAAAAGACGCACCGCCAAAACGAACGGCTTGATGAAACAGCCGACGACCTCGATGAGAGGCATCAACGGTAACGGGAACTTCAGCCACCAAGGCACACCAGGAGTATTGAAAATATCTTCAAAATAATGCTTCGTTCCATTGAAATTCGTGATGAAAAAAGTGAACAAAGCGAGTACCGCCGTCACCGCTATATTTCCCGTGATATTGGCTCCGAAAGGGAAAAACGGAATCAATCCTAAGATATTGTTAAAGAAAATAAAGAAAAATACTGTTAACAAATAAGGAAAATATTTCTCATATTTCTCACCTATATTAGGCTTAGCGATGTCGTCGCGCACGTAGATAATCAGAGGTTCCAAGAGCGCCTGGATACCTTTAGGTGCCTTTTCGCCTCTCTCACGATAACCTTTAGCGACAAGCAAGAATATGACTACCAACAACGTACATGAAATCAGCAATCCACATACAGTCTTGGTTATTGATATATCAAGCGGCTTTATATGAGCTCCGTCGTCCATGACTCGCACCACTTTCCCCGCATATTTTCCATCGGCAGGAATTGCAAACACGACTTCATCGCCTTGATTACTTATTGTATGATACGGATGTCCGTGATGGAAATTCTTCGATGAGAAACAATATAATTCGCCTTCACTGAAAACGATTATCGGGAGATAAACGCTGATATGCTTTCCTTTCCAAGTGCATATATGCCAATCGTATGAATCTAAAATATGATCAAAAATAAGCTCGCCAGCATCAAATTTCTCTTCTGTCTCAACCAGTTCATGCTTCACAGTTTCCGCATTGTCACATTCATCGTTATTAGCATATAACTTATTAGTTGTCATCATTGTAAGACTTATCATCAGCAGACAAGCCACAATATTCAGCGCAAATTTTCCAACAGAAGATATATTGTTTCTCATTATATTCTTTTCAAATTTATTAATGAATTGCAATTCTACAAAAAAAAACAATATCATTGAATTTTTTTATTCTATTTTTCAAAAAAAGATATAATTTTCTTTGTTACCTTTGCAGTATGGCAAAGAACAAATATTACGTGGTCTGGAACGGCCGACAAGTTGGTGTTTATAGCAATTGGGACTCATGCAAGATGCAGATTGAAGGTTTCAAAGGAGCTAAGTATAAATCATTTCCCGACAGGGCAAGTGCGGAGCAAGCATTTAATGCAGGTTATCAGCAGTCGGTCAACAATCAGCAGGCAGCAGTCAGTTATCAGCAATCAGCCGACATTCCAAAGCCTATTGGTCAGAGCATTGCTGTGGATGCAGCTTGTTCGGGTAATCCAGGCAAGGTGGAATATCAGGGCGTTTTTGTTGAAACCAACACTCATCTTTTCAAGAGCCCCGTTTTTGAATGCGGCACTAACAACATAGGTGAATTCCTCGCCATAGTCCACTGCTTGGCGTGGCAACAGAAAAACAAGCTCAACTACCCTATCTATTCCGATTCTATCAATGCGCAAAAATGGGTCAGAGAAGGAGTTTGTAAGACCAAATTAGCTGAAAACGAGAAGAATAAATATCTCTTTGAAGTGATAAGACGCGCTGAGGCATGGTTGCGACAAAACAGTTTCAGAGTGCCAATATATAAATGGAGAACCGAAATATGGGGCGAAATTCCAGCCGACTTCGGAAGAAAATAATACATTTGTAAAAATAAATTAACCTATGATAAAATTTGACACATTTTATATTCAATGTCCTAGATGCAAATCCTGGATGGAAGGCCATCTCCTCATATCATCGATGGTGAACCAGTCAATTTTATATTCTGACGGGAAAATATTAAATGACGGCTATATCACTGAAAATCAGAAGATGATAGTGTGTCCCGCATGTAGTCATTGGTCATGGGTAGAAAAATATGAAGAACCTTTTATCGTAAAAAAGAAACCTAAAGACACATTTTACAAATGGAACAGCTGGCGTTTTTACGGAGTACATTCCGTAAGTAACAAAGGTAAAACCGCTCTTATAAATCATTACAAAAAATTTTTAACAAACGCCAACTACAACATCGACCAGGAGATTTATTTCCGTCGTCTTTTGTGGTGGGCTTACAATGATTTAGTCAGAGACAAATATCAGATTTATATCGAGCGCTACACATCAAAAGAGATGAGTTTCAATGTCTGGTATCGGAACAGAAAAAGAATCCTGCAAGGCATGAAGCTCTTCAAAGAATATCACGACGATTTCAAGGAAAATCTCAGAATCTTAATAGATTTATACAAATTACGTTACACTCCTGACGATGAAGAATATGAATCCGTCAATCTCGACATCATTGAGATTTACCGTCAGCTTGGTGATTTTGAAAATGCGAAAGCGTTGTTGGAACAGACGACACGACGCACTCACTTCATCTCGACGATAGAGAAAAAAGTGGATGAGAAAAACGATCTAGTATTTTTAGTTTCTGGATAAATATCAGGAAATCAAGACTTCGATTCCAAGATTTTATTGATGACGTGTGATGCGCAGAAACATCCGAAGATTGCCGGCATGTAAGAAATCGTTCCCACCGTAGCTATTTTATTGTCGGTTTGTTCTTCTTCTATTGTCACAGCGCTCTCAGCGACTTTTTCAGGCGAGAACACCACCGTTATTCCTTCACGTATTCCGAGTCGGTGCAGCCTTTTCCTTATATAAAACGCCAAGCGGCAATTGTATGATTTCGAGATGTCTGCAATTTCTATTTTTGTCGGGTCGAACTTACCTCCCGCACCCATGCAGCTGACGATATTTTGTTTGTTTTGAACCGCATAATACAGAAGGAAGACTTTAGGAGCCAATGTGTCGATGGCATCGACGATAAAATCGAAAGGCTGCTCCATCAGATCTATAATCGGCTGATCTTTAAGATATTGGTTTATCGCCACGACTTCCACGTCGGGGTTGATGTCGCGGATACGCTCAGCCATCACCTCGACTTTAAGCCTACCGAGCGTACTGTCGAGAGCTAGCAGCTGTCGGTTTTTATTCGTCACGTTGACAGTGTCGCAATCTATAATAGTGAGCTTTCCTATTCCGGCACGCGCTAATTGCTCAGCAGCGTAAGCCCCAACTCCACCAAGTCCGACAACCAAAACATGACTAGAAGCCAATTTCTTAACGCCTTCTTCTCCAACCAATAAACGAGTTCTCGAATTCCAATTCATATCTGTCCAAAAATTTTTACAAAGTTATTAAAAATATCGTTGCGCAACTTTTCCATTTCCACGCCAGAAAGAGACGCCGCCTTTTCATAAACGTCAATTATTTTACGTTCCGCCACATCTGTCTCAAAAAACAATCTATCCAAAGGAATGACTTGCAGCAGACGCTTCGCCCTGACTTCGTTCTTAAACAACACATCGCCGAGAGAAAGAAAGACGCCATTTCTTAAAAGTTGAACGGCCGACTGCTCGTTACCCTGGAAGCCGTGAATTATCCAAGGCTGTCTGGCTTTCGTTTCTTTCCTTATGGAAATAATATCAGGATAAGAACGTACCGCATGTATTATCAAAGGTTTAGCATATTGTTCAGACAAGCTGATTTGTTTTATAAAAACTTCTTTTTGTTTTTCAAAATCAACATTACAAGCTCTGTCGAGGCCGCATTCGCCGATGGCTAGGATTTTAAATTCACCTAAACTCCAAGTCACCAAGTCACCAAATTGTTGAGCTCCTGAATTCCTAAAATCTTGAAATCCTGAAATCCTGAGATTCTGAGACAAAGGCTGTTGTCCGTTTTCCGTTGACCATCGTTCCACATCCCACGGATGAACGCCCACGCTATAGAAACGAAAAACATCGGCATTGGCGATATTGTCAATGTCGATGTTTTGTATTTCAACAAATTCTTCGCTATCAATATAATTGCTATGATGAGTATGAATATTGACGAAAGGATTCATTGCCAGTTTTATACGAAATCCATGTTAGGTTGAATAACGATTTCATCGGTATCCATATTATAAGCCAACAAGTTACCGAATCCTTCTTTATTCCTGTAATATATACCATTATCGAGCGGCAGGAAGTCGTAGTTATTATTTTTAAACAAGTCTATCAAAGATATTTCAACAGGGATATGGCCGTGAATAACTCTTTTTCCTCCGATTTTATTTTTATCCACTTTAAAATCTCTCAGCCACATCATGCTAGTCTTATCTTCAAAAGGATTGCTTATTTCGAAGTTCAATCCAGCGTGGACCAGCACGAATTCATCCAATTCTATATAATGTTCGGTTTTTTTCATCCAATCGATATAGAATTTGTTTATATCGCGCGGTCGTTTTGCGCCGAAGCTCTGCAATGTTCTTGTAGCGCCGTTTTTTCGCCAGTCTTTTTCGACTTTACTACGGAACAAAAATCTTTTTTGGTCAGATTCCCAAGCTCTTATACAATAATCCTCATGGTTTCCCCTGATACATTTGACGTTATAGCCCGAATTTTGCAGGCTCATAATAAAATCTATTACGCCCTTACTATCGGGGCCGCGGTCGATATAATCACCGAGGAAATAAAGCTCATCAGATTTTGACAGAGCTATACGATTCTCTATCAAATACTTCAAAGTAATCAGATTACCGTGAACATCCGGTATAACCCAACGATTTTTCATTAATTTTTATTTAGCTTTACCTTGATTAGCTACGCTTTCCATTTTACGTTTAATCTCTTCTTGATCGCCGAGGAAGAAGTGATTTTGAAGTTTCATATCATCATCAAATTCAAAGACGTATGGTACAGCTGTTGGGATATTGAACTTAATGATTTCTTCGTTTGTCATGCCACGAAGTTCTTTAACGATACCTCTTAATGAGTTGCCGTGAGCAACGACCATCACCTGATCGTGGTTTTCAAAAGCTTTGAGGATCACATCGTTGTAATATGGCATAAGACGTTCGATAGTGTCTTTCAATGATTCTGTCAAAGGAATTTGTTCGTCTGTAAGTTCAGCGTAGCGAGCGTCCATTCTTGGGCTTTTAGGATCATTCATTTCCAATGCAGGAGGCTGTACGTCAAAAGAACGACGCCATACAAGCACTTGTTCGTCGCCATATTTAGCAGCTGTGTCAGCTTTGTTCAGGCCTTGGATTGCGCCGTAGCTCTTTTCATTCAATCTCCAGCTCTTTTGAACAGGAAGCCAGTCCATATCCATAGCGTCGAGAACATTGTTCAAAGTCTTGACAGCTCTTTTAAGATATGAAGTGAAACATAATTCAGGTTTATAGTTTTCTTGTTTGAGGAGTTTACCTGCTTCAAAAGCCTCTTCCAAACCTTTAGGGCTGAGATCGACATCTGTCCAACCTGTGAAGAGATTCAATTTATTCCATTCGCTTTCACCGTGACGGATCAAAATAAGTTTTTTCATGTTGATATATGTTTAAGTTTTATAAAAAATCACCTTGCAAAAATAATGTTTTTTATTCTTATTACCTAGTTATTTTTCATTAACTACGAGTTATTTTTTGTTAACATTTAAACGTCGTATCTTAATTTATTCTAACATTTTATTTTTAACTTTGTGAAAAATTATTAACAAATGAAAAAGCCATTATCATTACTTATATTCATATCATTTTTCTCGACATTATTTTGTCAGAATATAGATTTAAAAAACATTGAAATCCCGACTGTTACAGACAGACGCAGCGATAGAATAATCACTCACAAAGGCTATACCGTCTCATATAATTACGACTGGAAAATCCCGAATTGGGTCGCTTACGAACTTACAGACTGGGAAGTCAAAGGCGAAGTGCCTCGCTACGACAGATTCAAGCCAGACCCGATGGTGCCGCAAAACGCCACCGCGACCACAAACGACTACAAATATTCCGGTTACGACAGAGGCCATTTGGCTCCAGCCGCCGACATGAAATGGGACGAGCAAGCCATGAGAGAATCATTCTATCTTTCAAATATTTGTCCGCAAAATCCTAATCTGAACGGCGGTGTATGGAAAGATCTTGAAGAACAAGTCCGCGACCTGGCATCTCAAAAAGGCAGAATTTTCGTAGCGTGTGGGCCGATTGTAAATGATGCTTCCACGACTATCGGAGAAAATAAAGTCGTTGTGCCTCAATACTTTTTCAAAGTTTTACTCCAAGAAGAAAACGGCAAGATTCACACTATAGGATTCGTCTATGAAAACGTAAGCGGAAGAAAACCAATGTCAACCTACGCCATGACCGTTGACGAAGTTGAAAAATTGACAAGCATCGACTTTTTCCCTTCATTGCCCGACAAAATAGAAAACAAAACCGAATCTGAAATAGATTTTTCAAAATGGACAATCAAAAAAGTCGAAAATTGAAAGCCATAAAATAAAATATGTATTGATGAGTTATACATTAAAATTAAAGCTATGAGTAAGTTGAAGAAACACATATTTTTTAGTCTAATATTTTTTAACATAATCGCATCTTACGCACAGACAGCAATATATGAATGGACGACACACGCTCCTGGATTGAAAGTCATCAATACTGAAAAAGTCGGCGACAAGATTTATGCTGCCACACCTTACGAAGTTTTTTACTACAACACATCAGACAATTCCATCAATAAGTTAACAAAAGTTAACGGTTTATCAGATTTCGGCATCAATGTAATGCGTTACAATCCAGAAAACGAGATGATTTTTGTCGGATATTCCAACACAAATATCGACATCATCGATAAAAACGAAAAAATAATTAACATCAGCGACATTAAAAGCAAAAATATTTTAGGGAACAAAAGCATCAACGACGTTTATTTCATAGAAGACATGGCATACGTTTGCTGCGGATTCGGTATCGTCTTGATAGACATGATAAAAAAAGAAGTAAGAGACACTTATATCATCGGGGAAAACAGCTCTTATCTCAATGTCAACGACATCACTTTATACGACGGCAAACTCTACGCAGCAACAAGCAACGGCATCTATTACGCTGATTACAACAACAACAATCTCGCAGATTTTTCACAATGGACTCGTGACATCACAATGATTCACAGCGATTTAAATTATTCAGAGATTGAGACATTCAACAACAAACTTCTGGCTAATTATTCACAAAACAAATACAACGCCGACACATTATTTATCTATGACGGTGAAAACTGGAATTATTTCGACTATAAAAGTTTTTCCATAAAAAGAGACATCAAGGCCTACGACGACAGACTCATTTTCTCGAACCAATTTTCCATTACGGTTTTAGACACAAACAACAAAGTGAAATTACATTACGACAAATCTGTAGAACCTTTTGATTGTGTTTATGATAGAAGCAAAAACGTTTATTGGTTCGGAGACAACAAAAGAAGTCTCGTCAAATTATTTTCAGACAAAACCACTGAAGACATCGTTTTCAACGGGCCGTACAGCAATCTGGCGTTTGAGTTAAAATCCATTGACAATCAATTGTGGGTAGCTCCTGGAGGCTACGCTTCAGACTGGTCAAAAAGATGGATAAGCGACGGCGTTTTTTATTATACAGACTACGAATGGCACAACATAAATCGTTCAAATACAGAAGCTTTAGACACTATTTCCGACATCGTGACTGTCGCTATCGATCCTATAAACACTTCAAAAGTGTATGTAGGTTCTTTCCATAAAGGACTTTTGGAATTTGAAGATTTTGAGTTAAAAAATATTTACAATAAATCAAACAGCAGCCTAGGCGAATTATCAGGATACGGATATGTTTATATCACAGGGCTTGATTTCGACAGCAAAAACAATTTATGGATCGCCAATTCCAGCACCGATAAAATGCTTTCAGTAAAGACAACAACAAACGAATGGTTCTCATTCGGCATCGGTTCCGGTTACATAAGCCGCATCATGGTTGACAATAACGATTACAAATGGATTCTCAACCGTGATGGAGATTTCATTGTTTTCAACGATAACAATACGATTTCCGACACATCCGACGACATGTACAAAATAATCAGCAACACATCCGGACACGGCGGACTTCCGGCGGCGGCTAACTGCATGGCGACCGACAAAAACGGGACAGTCTGGATCGGAACCAACGACGGTTTAGCTCAGTTCTATTCCACTTCAAAAATTTTCCAGCAAGGAGCAGATTATGACGCATCAAGGATTTTGGTTCCAAGAAACGACGGCTCGGGTCAGGCCGATTATCTATTATCTGGAGAATCAATACTTTCCATTTGTATTGACGACGCCAACAATCTATGGGTAGGAACTAAAAACGGTGCTTTCTACATCTCCAACAACGGCTTAACGGAATACAATCACTTCACTCAAGACAACAGTCCTTTGTTATCAAACAATATTCAGGACATCGCCATTGACGAAGACGGCAACGTTTATTTTGCGACAGACAAAGGCATAATTTCGTTACGAGGCAGAGCTACGGAGAGCAAGAAAACCAATTCAGAAGTAGTGGTCTATCCGAATCCTGTCCGTCAAGGATATTCAGGTTTGGTTGGCATTAAGAATCTGGTTGCCAATTCATTAGTCAAGATAACCACTGTTGACGGAGTTTTTGTGACACATCTTTATTCTGAAGGCGGGCAAGCAGTTTGGGACTGCACGACTATCAACGGAGACAAAGTATCTCCAGGCATATATTTAATTTTCGTAAGCGACCAGAGCGGCAAAGAAACATTCGCCACAAAAATACTTATAATGTAATGGCCAAGACAACTATTAAGACAAAAGCCATTGTACTTCAAACAATTAAATATGGCGACAGCAGTCTTGTTGTCAAGATGCTGACTGAAGAATTGGGGATACAGGCGTTTATGGTGAAAGGCGTTTATGGCAAGAAGTCGAAGATGAAATCGGCGCTCTTTCAAAACATGACGCTGCTCGACATCGTGGCAGAAACTGGAGGCAGCAGCCTTGGATTTATCAAAGAGATTTCCTTGGCGCATTACTACAAAAGCATTTCCACCGACATAAAAAAATCGACGATAATATTATTTATCAGCGAGTTACTATCCAAATCCATTGCAGAATCTGAGAGTGACGCAGCGCTTTTTAATTTCATTTACGACTCAATGATCTGGCTCGACGAAGCCACTTCGGACTATGCAAACTTTCCTATAATATTCGCCATGAAGCTCAGCGCATATCTTGGATTTTTCCCGAATCTAGACACTTACGATGAAGGTTCATTCTTCGATTTATTGGAAGGCAATTTCAAGAAAAGCAACAATGATTTATATCAAATTGATGCAGATTTAAGCAAAGCTCTTTATCAAATCTCAAAATCTCAGAATCTCAAAGACTTAAAAACTCGCCGTCAATTATTAGATGCTATTGTCACATACTATAAGCTCCACGCTGATAATGTGAGAGATATAAAATCGGTTGAAGTATTGAGAGAGATTTTTTAGTTATAACAGACAAAGCGTTTATCGATGCCTGAGCCTGTCGAAAGCGCAACTCATCACTTCTACAAGTTCAGAGACCGACTAGTTCAATGGTCAACGGTCAAAAAAAAAGAGCCCGAAGGCTCTAATTTTATTTTATTCTTTTAAGGATGCTGATTTCTGCTGGTGTAAGGAATCTCCAATGACCACGTGGAAGGTTCTGTTTTGTAAGTCCTGCGAACATAACGCGATCAAGTTTTACGACTTCATATCCGAGGCTTTCGAAGATACGTCTCACGATATGGTTACGTCCTGAATGGATTTCGATTCCTATTTCACGTTTTGTAGGATCATCAGCGACCCAATCGATAGCATCAACTTCTATAGGGCCATCTTCGAGGACGAGGCCTTCTCTGATTTTCATCAAGTCGTTTTTAGTAAGAGGTTTATCGAGTGTAGCGTGATAAAGTTTCTTTACTTCGTGACTTGGGTGAGTGAGAGTTTTAGCCAGGTCGCCGTCGTTTGTAAGGAGGAGGAGACCTATTGTATTTCTGTCCAAACGGCCTACAGGATAGATACGTTCTTGGCAAGCGCCTTCTACGAGTTCCATCACAGTATGACGTTCGTACGGATCGTCTGAAGTTGTGATAACGCCTTTAGGTTTGTTCAGGAGCACATAGCGAAGTTTTTCGCGGTTAAGGGTTTCGCCGCCATATACAACTTTATCGGTTGTATTGACTTTGGTGCCGAGTTCTGTCACGACTTCACCGTTCACTGTCACTGCGCCGGCGAGGATGAGGTCGTCAGCTTCACGGCGTGAGCAGATGCCAGAGTCGGCGAGATATTTATTAAGACGGATTTGTCCAGTAGCTCTTGGTCTGTCGTACAATGGATCTTTTTCTCTTCTTTTGAATCCACCGCCACCACGACGTTCGGTATTTTTACGATCAAAGCCTTTACGTTCCGGTCTGTCGTCACGACGACCTTTGTTTTCGAAGCTACGCTCATTACGAGCAGCGCCTCTAGCGTTACGGCGGTTGCCATATTGATTGTCGTTGTCACGATCTTCGCCGAAGCTTCTCTTAGGACGGCGTTCATCTTGACCTCTGAAGCCACGATTCTCATCGCGTTCATCTCTTCTTTCTCTAACAGGTCTGTCGCCAAATTTCTTGCCTCTACCACCGAAACCTGACTCTTTTCTGTCGTCGTCTCTTCTTGGTCTGAAGCTTTTTCTTGGTCTTTCATTATCGCCATCGCGGCGAGAAGCCTGTTCTCTTTCAAACTGCTCTAATCTCTCTTCACTGAATCTGCGTACACCAGCAGTCTTTCTTGTAGCAATACGAGTACGTTTGCCTTTGTTACCTTCGTTGTTCATGTTAATGTGAAAAATTACTTTTTTTGAGTCGGCAAAGATACGAATTATTTTTGAACCTTTGACGATGAAACTTTGGCCATCAAACTTTTTTTGAAACAACGATAAAGTCTGATAAAATGACGATATTTTCTTATCGTTTTATATCTTGACAAAGACTTTATTCTTATACATATAATAAAGTATCACGAATATAATAGCGCTATTTCCCATTGTAAGAATAACATCGTACCAATTACTCCCGACATATTGTTGCAATCCATATAACAATGAATTCGGGACGCTTCTGAAATTCACCATTTCTCCAATCACATATGCCACTATAGCATTACAACCATAGGCTTGCAGCCATCCGACATTTTTGTTATGACCCTTAACATCTATCCACCAATAGAATACAGCTAACAAGACAAAGCACAATCCACCACTGAAGACGGTCATGCTAGCTGTCCACAAGCGCTTTATTATTGGTTGAAATTGTCCCCACAACAAACCACCAACAACAAGTGCCACTCCTATTAGCAGAAGTATCATCGCAGTTCTATTTCCATCATCTTGACCTTGTTTTATCAACTGTCCAGCCATGGCACCCATTGTCACAGTGCAAGAAAAAGTAAGACTACTCCATATCCAGGTATAATCATACCAAGGACAGAACACAACACTTCCATCAGAAGCTATTGTTGTCATATCACGGAAACGTCCCAAGACAATTTTATCTAGCATACATCCGAAATTACCTTGAGGAGTCCAGTCTCCAAAGAATGTCATAGGAACTGTATAAATCACCAGTAATATTACCACGCCAACAATCTGCCATTTAGGTTTCAGATAAATCGCGACCGGCACTGTGATCAGATAGCCAGCTGCTATGGCTTGCAATGTATTACTATAAAGATATATCGCGTCTGGATTTAAAGCGAGCACATTACCTTGCACCAATATTCCCAAAGAATACAAGATTATGAATCGTTTCAGCACTCGTTTCCAAAGTGCTCTATTACCATTACTTTCCAAATATTTAGGCAATGAAAAAGGTATTGTAACTCCCGACATAAACAAGAACAACGGCATCACAAGATCCCATAACCTAAAACCCTCCCACTGAGCATGATCAAGATGATACAACAAAGTATTATTTAAAAAACTTACATCTAAGCTACTCAATACTTTCAGCAAAACAGGCTGCAATCCAACAAGAAGGAAAATATCGACACCTCGCAACACATCAAGAGACAAAAGTCGGTCATTCTTCATAATGAGAATTTTTAGCAATTTCTATTTCGCAATCACGATTCCCAACTCCCTATTAATTTTTATTCTAAGATCATCCAATTTTTTCTTTTTAACCATAAGAAGCATCTGTTCGTCAGCATCCTGAGTCTCCATGATTTGTCGTGTCAGGTCATTTCTCTTTTCATCCAAGACCATATCCTTAAATCTCAGTACGGAAGTCACCACCATTTTCGACAGCACGTCTTCTTCTGTTTTAACCTTAATATCTTTCTTTTCCCAGTTATCAAGTTTGTATGGAGAGCTTAAAAGATTAGCGGCCAGTTCAGCAATAGACTGATTTTCATGTGAAACGAAATATTGTTCTTTTGGCAGCACATTTTCATCAAGAGCTTTGTCGAAAATATCGAATATCATTTTATGCGTCTCACCTTTAAACAACAAGTCATCATTTTTCAAATCATCGACAATCATTGAAGCGACGCTCACCTTATATATCACGGGATTATTATTCTCATCAAAACCGTCAACATCTATTTCTTTATCGCCGTACATCAGCAGCAATTTCACCAGTTCTTGTTCCTGATAGAAGCCTACGGGAGTCGTACCGACATTTAAATTCTGAGGTTCAATCCTGACTTCCTCTACTGGCACATACTGTTCTTCAGGGACATTATTATTTTTTCTTATTCTGGCACGAAGCTGCTTATTCAATTCATTCATCAGAGACTGTTCAGGCATCTCCATCAATCGGCTGCACTCTTTAATATATGTAGCGCGATATATTGCATCTGGAACAACAGATATTGAATTGATAATATCCTTTAACACTTCTGCTCTTTTTATCGGGTTGTTGGCAGCGTCTTTAAGGAGCAGCTGCGTCTTAAAGCTGATAAAATCCTTAGCATTATTTTCGAGATAAGCCGTAACTTCTTCTATAGGATGATGCTGGACAAAAGAGTCTGGGTCTTCATCAGGAGGCAGCACCACTATTCTCACGTTCATTCCCTCTTCAAGAATCATGTCGGTTCCACGGAGAGCTGCATGGATGCCAGCAGCGTCTCCATCATACAAAATAGTGATATTCTTTGTATAACGGCTTATGAGACGAATCTGTTCTGTTGTGAGAGAAGTACCTGAACTAGCGACAGTATTTTCTATTCCTGCCTGATGCATACTCAACACATCCGCATATCCCTCAACGAGGATACAATTATCCAAGCGACTGATTTCATTCTTAGCGAAGAATATACCATAAAGTGTTTGGCTTTTATTATATATATCAGACTCAGGAGAATTCAGATATTTCGCTTTTGTTTTGTCACCTCCCAAGATACGAGCGCCAAAACCAATCACCTTTCCTGTCAGATTATGTATCGGGAATATAACCCTACCTTGGTAGCGATCATACATCCTTTCTTCGTTACCGGAAGCCAGCCCTGTTTTTAGAAGCAGCTCTTTAGAATAACCATTTTTCAAGGCATATTGAATGAAAGCGTCTCGTTGGTTAAGGCAATAACCGAGCTGAAACTTATCGACAATAGCGTCACGAAAACCGCGCTCTCTGAAATAAGACATTCCGACAGCCCGCCCCTCTTCATCATTTTTCATTGTCTCAGAAAAATATTGTTGAGCGAATGTATTGATATTAAACATTTTCTCACGCTCATTCTGAGCCATAAGCTCCTCTGGCGACTGCTCTTTTTCTTCTATTATGATTCCATACTTATTTGCGAGGAAACGCAATGCTTCAGGGTATGAATAATGCTCGTGCTCCATAATAAAGCGGACAGAGTCGCCGGCTTTACCACATCCGAAGCATTTGAAGATTCCTTTAGCCGGCGACACAATAAACGAAGGTGTCTTTTCCTTATGGAAAGGGCAAACACCAATAAGGTTCGCTCCTCTTTTTTTAAGGCTGACAAAATCTCCGACAACTTCTTCTATCCGGACAGCGTCGAGAATACTCATTATTGTATCTTGTGGTATCATATTCCTATCGATATCAAATTATCAAAAACAATAACCAAGACGTATGCTAAAACTAAGAGCTACATTCGTGTTGACACTGCCGAAAAAATGCCACAACTCAAAACCATGATGGTAATATGTCTCTGCTGGTGTTCCGAAAGCATAACCTCCACCAACCCAAAAATCTGCCAGAAACCTTTTATGAACATACTGATAGCCAAACGTTCCTAACACAGCTGTTTCATTGGAAAGTGTTCTAAAGCCATCAAGTTGACGGCTATATGTGTAATGCGAATAAACGACCTCTGGACGAAGATAGAAACCCATTAATGATTGTTTCTGATTCTCGTTAATAAAAAACTTGTGACCGTATCGCATAGTGTATCCTTTAGGATCGTTCTGATATTTATCGCGACCTGCACCTATGACACTAGCGCAGAATTCTCCACTCTGTCGCACATTAGGGAAAGACCTTTCGTATGAAAGTTTCGTACTCCCACTAATCCAAGATAAAAAAGTTATTTTCAAGGAATTACGATAATCTTTCTGCGGATACAATGCCGGTTGCTTAGCTGACAAAACGTTATTAGATGTCAGCAAAAACAATAATGTCATAAAGAAAATTATCTTTTTCATAATCTTTATTTGCTATAAATATAAAAAACGAATCCTCATTCCTGATATTTCAAGAAAGGACAAAAGTAACACTTTTTTCACTCTTTCTTGGCAAGAATTTTGCAAAAACTACGACTTTGAACAAAAGTTCTCTATATTTCTCACAACAATTCCAAGTCTTAATTCAAAAGCCTCTTCGGTTGCGAATCCAATGTGCGGCAACAACATCGTATTCGGTGCTGAGAATATCGGGTTATCGCCATCAAGAGGTGGTTCTATATCATACACATCCAGGGCAGCTCCCGCAATATCTCCATTTTTTAACGCCTCTGCCAAATCATTATTATTAACGACTGGGCCTCTCGCCGCATTTATTATTATCGCCGACTTCTTCATCAATGAAAGCTCCCTGGCAGACACAAAATTACGAGTATCTTCATTGAGCGCAACATTCAATGTCACTATATCAGCCTCCTTGAACAGAGTTTCCTTGTCAACCAAAGTCACACCTTCCACATCTTTATGCGTCCTATTCCAAGCAATCACTTTACAACCGAAAGCCTGAAGTATTTTAGCTATTCTCTGACCTATCGCACCTAATCCGACTATACCTACCGTTTTATTAAATATTTCACGTCCAGGCGAGAGTGCTATTCCTCGGCAGCTCCTTGTTACATTATCGTTCTCGATGACATGACGATACAAACCTATCATCATACATATAACCTCTTCAGCAACAGCTTCCGTGGAATAACCAGCCGCATTGTTAACAATAATTCCTCTCTTTTTACATTCTTCCAAATCTATATGATCCAAACCTGTAAAAGCTATGGATAGCATTTTTAGATTAGGACACGCTTCAAGAAAATCTTTACGCAAAGGCATATTACTTTCTACAACAACATCTGCATCCTTCGCTCTTTCTATGTTTTTTTCAGGACATCTGTCATTGTATATAACCACATCATGTCCTTGTTTCACTAAATTATCACATTCTTTTTCAATATTTTCCAATGAAAGGCCCAATGGCTCTAAAAACACTATCTTCATAGCTGTTAATTTTATATTTTACTCTACAAAGGTAATCTTTTTTAACCATCCGGTACCGGATACCTCGATAAAAATAACAGATAAATTATCATATATTTCTATGAGATATCGGACCAGATAATACCAAAAAACAAAATATAAATGAAAAATAATAAGAAATAGTATTATCACGAATCGACGTCATCGCTACTAGAATGATCTATCATCAGAAACTCGTTCATTGTAATTTCCGTAAAATAATTCTTCTTACCGTCCTTTTCATAAATTCTGGTTCGAAGCCTGCCTTCCAAAGCTATTTTTTTACCTTTTTTTATATATTTCTCCGCTTGCTCCGCAATCTTTCCCCAAGCGACGATATTATGCCACGACGAAGTCGTTTCCAACTCGTGATTCTCATTATATGAATAATCCTTCGTAGCTAAACTAAATCTCGCAACTTTACGATTTCCTACATTCTTAACTTCAGGATCCATACCCGGACGTCCTATCAATTGCACTGAATTTTCTAAAGTTCCCATATCTTTTAATTTATTGGTTTCACGATGCAAAGATATTATGAGCAACAAAAAATAGCCGTATAAAAAACGGATAATATTTTTTCTTACCATAAAGCACTGTCTAACAAGGTAATAAAGCAAAATCAATTATATATCAATTCTTATAAATAATTAACATCTAAACCTAACAATTTAATCATCAACCAAATAGCACGACAAATATATTTTTATCCATATTTTGAACATTTCAACGACTTGTTTTTTATTCTATCAAATGACATTAAATTTAAACATTATGACCACGATTTATGACTTTAAAGCCTTAACCTCAGACGGCAAAGAATTGGATTTCAATCAATTCAGAGGGAAGGTGCTATTAATTGTGAATACAGCAAGCAAGTGCGGTTTCACCCCGCAGTTTACAGGTCTCGAAGAACTAAATCAAAAATACAAAGATAAAGGATTGGTGATTTTAGGTTTTCCTTGCAATCAATTTGCATATCAAGATCCTGGCAGCGATGAGGAAATCAGTAATTTCTGCCAAGTAAATTACGGCGTGACGTTTCAGATGATGAAAAAAATAGATGTGAATGGCGAAAACGCCTCTCCTATTTATACTTTCCTGAAAGAAAAAACCAAAAATATCCTAGGAGAAGACATCAAATGGAATTTCACTAAATTCCTAATTTCTCCAGACGGAAAAAGAATA
Organism: Bacteroidales bacterium; assembly: GCA_045615285.1. GTDB lineage: Bacteria > Bacteroidota > Bacteroidia > Bacteroidales > F082 > Limimorpha. The sequence goes on along the minus strand of JAZLEO010000057.1, from coordinate 18,587 downwards.
AAACGCTACGCTCCGACCGTCAAGCCGAGCAGAATGGAAAAAGACATCGAGGAAATGCTACACTTGGAAACTGTAGAATTCTAGAACTTTAAAATTCTAGAGTTCTAAGATTCTAAAGTTCTAATAGCTTCATTGTATCCTTCTTCATACAAGGCCAGCAACTTTTTCGTATTGCGCTCCATTCTATCTACTTCAACAGGTCTCTGCGGACGAATAACGATGATTTCTCCTCTTTCTTCCATGGCTTCCACCATAGAAATCTGTTCGTTGTAAATCTTATTACGATTTCTGATAGCTTCTTGCATCGCAGGATATTCTTTATAAAACAGAGAGACGTATTTCATGTCCTTCTCTGTTTTCCTATAACCTTTGTTGCGAGTGAGAATCACCACGTTATTGTCGTAGCCCAACTCTCTGGCACGCAGAATTGGAATGGAATCAGATATTCCTCCGTCCAACATAGGCTCTCCATCGACAAAAGCTATCGGACAGACGAAAGGCAGACTACTCGACGCTTTCACAATATCAATGACTCTCTTAGGATTTTTCTTCTCTTCAAAATAGCAGGCTTTTCCGGTCTTACAACTTGTCGTTACCATTTCATAATGCTCCTCACTATTAGCGAGTCGCTCATAATCGTATGGGATTATCTCGTCAGGGAAAGTGTGAAACAACAAATCAAAATCCATGATATTACCTTTTTTCAAAAAATGCTTCAATCCGATATAACGATATTTTTCAAGCAAATCTATATTACTGAATTTCGCTCTACCTCTCTGATTCGATATGTAAGACAAGCCGTTACAAGCTCCGGCACTGACTCCAACTGTATATGGGAATCTGAGTCCTTTGTCCATAAAACAATCTAAAACACCAGAGGTGAAGACACCTCTCATGCCTCCACCTTCTAGTATCAATCCAGATTTTGATGTTATTTGCATTAGTTTAAAATTTAAACCAAATTTCCAATCTTCAATTGTCAATTGTTATACTCCACTCCCATGTTATACAAAATAAATGCGTATATATCTGCTTGTTCTTCAATTATCTTAGATATTGGCTTACCAGCCCCGTGACCTGCTTTACTATCTATTCTGATGATTTTAGGATTGTCGCCAGTCTGTGCCGCCTGTAATGCAGCTGCATATTTAAAAGAGTGCGCCGGAACAACACGGTCGTCATGATCGGCCGTCGTAACCATGATGGCTGGATAATTGACATCATCGCCACTTTGGATGGTGTGCAGCGGCGAATAAGCATAAAGCGCTTCAAACATCTCCTCACTCTCTTCACTGGTACCATAATCGCTGGCCCAATTCCAGCCAATTGTGAATAAATGATAACGCAACATATCCATCACACCAACTTGAGGAACTGCGACAGCAAATAAATCAGGGCGTTGATTTACAACAGCTCCAACCAATAAGCCACCATTAGAGCCACCGTTGACAGCCATATATTTTGGTGTACTGTAACCGTTTTCTATCATGTATTCTGCACATGCGATACAATCGTCAAAGACATTCTGTTTCTGCAACTTAGTTCCAGCAACATGCCATTCTTCTCCATATTCATTTCCACCACGAAGATTCATCTGCGCATAAATACCGCCGTTTTCAATGAAAGGAAGTCTCGAAGTTGAAAAACTCGGATTCAATGTCACATTGAAACCACCGTAACCATAAAGCAATGTCGGATTATTACCGTCTTTTTTCAGGCCTTTCTTGTAAGTCAGGAACATTGGAACTTTTGTACCGTCTTTTGAGGTGACGAAAACCTGCTCTGTTGTATAATCTTCTGATTTAAAATCTATTGCAGGAGCACGGAAAACTTCAGAAGTATTATCGTTGATGTTATATTTATAAATCGTTGTCGGAAATGCAAACGAAGTGAAAGCATAGAAAATCTCCGAATCTTTATAGTCGCTGCTGATACCAATAGCGCCGAATGTAGGCAATGCGATTTCGTGTAACATCTTGCCATTCATATCATAAACGTAAGCGTGATGCGAAGCGTCTTGATCATAAGTCACAATCATCTTGCCGTCAGCCAGATTTATTCCGGAAATAACATTCTCACTTTCAGGAATCAACTCGACCCAATTTTCCATCTGAGGATTTCCGACATCTACCTTACAAATCTTACCTTTCGGAGCTTCGTAGTTTGTAAATATATATAAGGTATTGTCGATGACATCTATCGGATTATATTGATAATTCATATCGAAACCAATTTGCTTAAATTCACCTTTTGGATCTTGCATATCTCTGATCCACAATGTACTACCAGCACCCTGACCGCTCTCAAAGAGGAACATAAATCTCTCATCTTCGGTGAGACTTACCAGATGGAAGTAGCGAGGCTGAGCTGGATTTTCGTAGAACAAAACATCTTCTTCTTGAGAAGTTCCCAACTTATGATAATAAATTTTATGATTTTCATTTACATTGCTGAATTCCTTTCCTTCTTCCGGACGGTCGTATGCCGCATAGAAGAAGCCGTCTTTATACCAAGACGCTCCCGTGAATTTAGCCCATTGTATATGATCCTGGAGAAGCTCGCGTGTCGCAATATCCATCACGTAAATCTCAACCCAGTCAGAACCACTACGTTGAATAGTATAAGCCAGATATTTACCGTCATTGGACTGGTATGTTCCGCTCAGAGCCACAGTGCCGTCATCTGATAATTTATTAGGATCGAGGAGAACAGACGGCTCATCTTCCAAAGAATTTTGGATATAGATGACATTCTGATTTTGCAAGCCGTCATTCTTAGAAAATATGTAACGATCGAATCGTTTTGAAGGAAGCCCGTAACGTTCATAGTTGACCAAATCGGTGAGACGCGTTTTAATATCTTCGCGGAAAGAGATGTGCGAGAGATATTCTTCCGTCACAGAACGTTGAGCGTCAACCCATTGAGCTGTCTCAGCAGTTGTATCATTTTCAAGCCAACGATAAGGATCGGCCACTTTTGTACCAAAATAATCATCGACGACAGTAGCGTCTTTTTTAGTTTCTGGATATTCTTTGACAGAATATTTTGCAGGCTGGCTGCAACCGAATAATGTAATCATGCTTCCCATGATGATAAATTTAGCTTTTGTATTCATAGTATCAATTTTATTTGCAAATATATTGATTTTGTCGTGAAAAACGCCAGACAATATCACTGATTTCCCAATATCTTGATGTTAATATTTTTTAACGTAATTGTATGTTCCGGATTCCACTGATAATCTGCATCAGTTTGTTTTAAATACATCTCAAAATCAATGTCTTTAAAATCTTTAACAGAAAAAATCTTTGTGAATTCCAATCTCTGAACTTCATTTGGAGAATATTTTTTCGCCACAAAATTCTTGGATATTTTATCAAAAGCATTGATTTTCTTATTATTATCATGGATTAAGTTTATTCCTAATCTGATAAATTGGTCTTGTTCGACTTTACCGGTATATGTAACATCGGCAGTCATAATGATTTTTATTTCTTCATGTTTAGAATTTATATCCGTCGTGAAGAACTTCAATGCCTGAGGTTTTTTAACGCTAGGTTTTTCCTGAAGCGATGCACAATAGACAGAATCTATCACAAATTCTTTTATGACACTATATATGCTACTAGGAAATATCGGCAGCTTTGTCACCTTATTATTCGTGTATGAATAATTATCAACATATACAAGCGTCTTAAATTTATCATCTATATCGTCAATTATCTGTTTATCAGAGACTTCTTCGAGTTCAAGTTTATCTTTAACAAGAAAGGCCTTCTTTGAATGATCGGCTGATGTGTAATAATAATTTCCGATAATTCCATCGAAAACGACTCTTGTATATCTTAAAAAACACGTCTTTAAGTCGCAATGAAAATCTTTAATCGTATCGAGTTCTTCTCCTATCCAATGTATTTTTTCAGGAGTTCTCAGATTGTAATTATCTCTTAATAAAGCATTTAAAGTGGGAACGATGTCGTTGTGAGAGACGACGGAATTAAAATGAGCTGTTTTTTCCAACATCGGCGACCAGATAATCAAAGGCACATGGAACGCATCCAAAGGATTTTTCGGATTCAAATTTAAGCTATGATCGCCGGTGATGACGAAGATGTAATTTTCATCATTATTGAATTCTGAATATTTTTTAACAAAATTTTTCACTGCGTCGTCGCCATAAATTGTCGCAGCGATGTATCCGATAATGTCGTTCATTTCAGACTGCTTCTTTTCAGGGAGAGCTGCTATTATATCAGCAGCTCTGTCATAATATATATCATTCCTTTCTTCATCATTGAGATTCAATTTGTTATCATGCTGAGAAATCGTTATAAACAAATCAAAATACGATTTTCCCTTATCACGTTGTTCTATTATCTCCATACTTTTTTCAAACATGACTTTATCATGGTAACCCCAATATGTATAGTCAAAACGTCTGTTTTCTTTCTTTTTCAGTTCTTCGTAAAACGGCGCCATGAAATCAATTTTCTGCGACACCAAATAATCATATACTTTGTCGAAAGAATATTCTCCTGCGTAGAATGCACTCGTCTCGTAATCATTGTCTTTCAACACACTATACAAAGAATTATATTCCGGAATATCGCCAAACTGAAATCCTTTCAAGCCATGAGGCACAGAACCTGTTATAGCAGGAACCGCTCCGAAACTACGTGGCGTCGTTGACAGACAATTTGTCCATAAAAGAGAATGTTTCGATAACGAATCCAAAAACGGAGTGAAAGTATAACCGTATTGATTTACTCCAAACAAATCGGCTCCCAAAGACTCTACGATAATGAAAACTATATTAGGATTTTTATCGGATTTATTGAAATATGTTCCCAACACATTATTAATATTGTCAGTTCTTTCCAAAGGATATTCGTTGTCAGAAGCTTCTCTCTCAGGAAACATCGACTTGTATTTTTCTATCTTATCATCATCAAATGCCAACGTAAATAACGATATATCAGTCTTTTGCATATCTTTTTCCATAAAACAAGAATGAAAACAATACCAAAATTTATTCACGGCATTTTCATTCTGATTCGGTTTTATGATGAAAAATAATGGAATGGAAACCAACATTAAAACAATTGCAGTTACAATTCCACAACGTTTATTATCTGTTGAACGTTGTCTGTTGACAATCTTCGCATTAACAAAAACAAATCCTGCAATAAATAAAACCGCTGCTGCTATCATCCAGAAATTCAGCACACTTTTTATTGTGGTGAAAGTCTCCCATAACGGTCGCTCTATCAATTCGTTACCCATCATCAACCCTGTCGTTCTGTAATAAAAAATCAATCCGACTTCCGACAAGATTATTATTCCAAATAAAATAGCAGAGATGTAAAAAGCGGCTTTTTTTGAAAAAACAGATATTATGTTAAAAATTATAAAGATTACGAAACTTGAAATCAAAGAAGCGATGAGGTTGCTATAAAGCGACTCTGTCACATAAACAAATCTCACTGAATCAGCGGTGAATAGCTCGACGCTTTTTAAGCATAATAAGATTGTCACGAAAGAAACAATCAATACAAAAAAAGGCTTTATCGACTCTATGTATCTTCTCATAATATTGTTATTGATTCTTTTATTTGCAGGCTGATATTCGGAAAATGTATTTTGAAAAACAGAGGAACAATGTATTCACAATGTTCCTCCGTGGTTTATTTCAGAAGTTTCGCACTCTTCCGTCCGTTACGGACTTATTTTTTTATGAAGCGTTTTATCGTTTCGCCGTTTGTCGTCCTAACTTTAACAAAATAAACTCCGCTGTTAAAATCAGCGACATCAATCATCAGGAGTTGGCTGTTATCTGTAGGTTGTTGTCTGAAAACGACATTTCCTATTATATTGTAAATCAAAATATTTTCGACATCAGATTCAGATTCGAGATAGATAATATCGTTTACAGGATTCGGATAGATATTAAATGACGAATGATATTCTGCCACGCCATCTTCCAATGTCTTTGCGCAAGCTTGTTCTGAAAGTTCAGATTCGTTGCCATTGACACTTGATATTGTGAAGCAATATTCGGTATTTTCTTGCAAACCTTCCACAACACATTCTGTTTCTGTCACGTTTTTAACGAAGTCATTATTAGCATAAACATTGTAACTCAATGCGTTTTCTGCTGCATCCCAAGTCACTTTCACAGCATAAGCGCCTTGTGTTGTAGCGGCAACATTTGTCGGAGCGACTGTATTAGTTTCGTTTTCGCAACTGATTTCATATTCAAGGAATGTCAATTCAAAATCAGCGTTAATTTCATTTATTCCGACATTAATAACATCTTCGTCATTGAAACGGATTGTGAATCCGACTTCTTCATCCCAATAGCCTTCAACCCATGTAAATGTGTATGTATCAGGAGCTAACAAAATATTTTCAACCACAGGATTATCGACGTCGCCGCCTGTTGTCAACTTCACATTATACAACAAATCGCTTTTTGAACCTTTGATACTGATATAACCATTATCCCAACCATCGTTAGAATAGTCAGCCTTTACGATTGTAAGTTCACACATATCTTTTTTAGCGCATGGATAAACGACAGGTTTTACCATGTTAGAAATTTCAGAGATGCAAGCTCCGTCATTCCAGTTAGCTCTCACAAAGAATTGATATTCACCGGCTGGCATATCATTGAAGACGAAAGATGTTTCTGTGATACCGTCGATGAAAGGCACTGCTGCTGAATAGGAAGTATATATTTCGTAAGTAACGCCATCTGCGTTTTCAGGAGCTGTCCAGCTTAATGCGATGTCGTCATAATCATATTTTTCATCATCTACGCTATATGTCAAATCGGTAGGTCCGGCACAAGGAGCGCCATTGACAGTCAATGCGAAAGAACATTCTTTTCCATCGATAACGCCAGCTCCGATGAAAGTTTTCCCATCGACAGCGACATTATTAATACTATAAACAATCCAATTTTCAGCGTCTTCAACTCCGAGACTTTTCAAATAATCGTTAAAAAACATTAACTCGCCACCTGCATAAACTACAGCTTTTCTATCAGAAGGAGAGCCTCCGTCCGAATATCCGAAGACGATACCATTATTAGCCACACATGTAGCTGACATTTGGAAATTAGGTTCGAGAGTATTTTCAATTTCGATTAATGTCTCATTATAGATGTCATAGACGAAGCCTTTTCTATTCATCAAATAACCGCAGATATATTTGCCATTAGAAGAAACGTTCAAAGCCTCACCGAAGAGGTCTGGCAATCTATATATCTCACCGTCAACCCAATAACAAGGAGTCCATTCACCTTTGTCTTCATGTACAGCCAATCCGGCGATAATTTTTCCGTCATCGCTTATGGCGTTAGGGCGTGTTCCTGGAGAAGTTCCGTTAGATATTTTGGTATATCCGTTCTCTTTTGACCAGATGTATGAAGTCGTTGTCCAGTCAGGGAAGGTCTGCATGACACCGACCTTAGTGCCGTCGTTTGTCATAGACCATGCGCCGTTATATTCAAAATCGCCTTCAACTGTAGAATACTCAGGCACATCAGGATTCATTCCCAAGAATTCCCATTGTTTTGTTTCTGGCGACCACAATCCAGCTACGTTATATCCGAGGCTATTTGTGAAAGTACCAGCCATCACGCCGTCATCAGAGACAGAGAAAGCGAAACCGCCTAATGCCATCGCTCCGGTTTCTTCCGACCAATAATAGCTGTCAGCAGCACCAAATCCTTGAATAGCAATATGTTTCTTATTATTAGAAATATCGTACGGCCAATGGTAGCTGTCAAGAATTCTAATGAGAGTGTAGTCACTTTCTCTGTCAACTTTTATGTTTGGTGTTTGTGAACTCAGATTGAGTCCGCCGATTAATAGTGCCGATAACAACACTAATTGCAATAATTTCTTCATTGTAATAAAATTGAATGTTTAAAAATTAAATTTAAGAATACGCATTGAATATATACCACTCATTTTAAGGCATTTATAGCAATTCAATACGATGACAAATTTAATATTTTTTTCGGAACAAAATATTTTATTATTAAAATTTTTAAACATTCAAAATTATTCTACATATTTTTCTCGACGAACCTCCAATTTATAAGTTGCCAAAATTCATTAAGATACGCCAACCTGAGATTTTGTTGGTCGAGATAATAAGCATGTTCCCATACGTCGCATGTCAGAAGAGGTTTCAAGTCATTGTTTGTCAATGGTGTTTCTGCGTTACTTGTTTGCATCAACATCAATTTTCCGTCATTGTCGCTGACGAGCCAGAGCCAGCCAGAACCGAATAAAGTTGCTGCCTGTTTGATAAACAGCTGCTTAAAATTTTCAAAGCTGCCGAAATCGCGCACAATAGCTTTCAGGAGGAAATCCTGCGGCATCACATCTGCTTTAGGCGTCATACAATGCCAATAAAAAGTATGATTCCAGACTTGAGCCGCATTGTTAAAGATAGCGCCTTCACTATTTTTTATTATTTCCTCAAGGCTCATTTTTTCAAATCGCGAGCCTTCTATCAGATTATTCAGATTCTTGACGTATCCAGCATGATGCTGACCATAATGGAAATCAATGGTTTTCTGAGAGATGTGCGGTTCCAAAGCGTCTCTTTTGTACGGTAATTGTGGTAATTCTATCATAATCGTTGTTTTTTCAGCAAAACAACAAAATGTTAATAATTGTTCGAGACGGCCTGTATTTACTATCAAAAATCATATCTTTGCAATATGAAAATTTATTTTATCAACGGGACAGAGGCTTTTGACGATAAATTTATCGAAGAATGTTCGACATTTTTTCCTCAATGGAGAAAAGATAAGATGTTGAGTTATAAATTTTTAAATGGGAAAGTACAAAATGCGTTGGCATATCTGCTTTTGATTTACGCTTTGCGCGAGGAAGGGATTTTTACCGAAATGCCAGAATTTTGTTACGGGGAACACAACAAACCATATTTAAAAAACTATCCCGATTGGCACTTCAATTTCAGTCATTGCAAAAACGCCGTTTGCTGCGTTTTGTCGAAAGAAGAAGTAGGTATTGATATTGAAGAAGTTAGCCTCTATAAAGAAAATCTTGCAGCATATATAAGTAATGAAAAGGAACTGGATTTCTTGCATAAAAGCGAGAATCCGGCCGATGATTTTTTCCGATTATGGACGCAGAAAGAAGCAGCGTTTAAGATGCTTGGCAGCGGCATCACAAAAGAGATAAAAGACATTCTTAACAATAGCGATATTATTGTTAAATCTCACAGAATAAACAACTTATGGATTTCAATATCTTATAGAAAACCAACTAATATCCAAAATCATGAGTAACATTTTTCAAGTAAGCGGACAAATTGTAGATGTCGTAAACTCCAGAATTTTCAGAGGGACAATACATATCGACAACGGTAAAATTGTCGAAATCATAGAAGAAGACAATGATTATGAACAGATTATAATGCCTGGTTTCGTTGATTCCCATGTCCATATCGAAAGTTCTTTATTAGTTCCGACAGAATTTGCACGCCTCGTTGTTGCTCATGGCAGCGTCGCTTCTGTCAGCGATCCACACGAAATCGCCAATGTTTTGGGCGTTGACGGCGTGAGATACATGATTGAAGTCGGCAAGAAATCACCTTTTAAATTTTTCTTCGGAGCGCCGAGTTGTGTGCCAGCGACTACATTCGAGACATCAGGCGCTACTTTGAATTCTGATGATATTGACGAACTTCTTTCTTCCGACGACATTAAATATCTTGGTGAAATGATGAATTATCCAGGAGTTTTATTCAATGATAATGAAGTTGTTAAGAAGATTGTATCAGCAAAGCGTCACAACAAACCCATTGACGGTCATGCACCTTTGCTATCTGGAGATGATTTGAAGAAATATTGTGCAGCTGGCATAAGCACCGACCATGAATGTTCCAATTTGGACGAAGCCCGTGAAAAAGCAGCTCTAGGAATGACAATTCTGATTCGTGAAGGCAGCGCTGCCAATAACTTCAGCGCTCTCATCCCTCTCATCAACGAATATCCAAATATGGTGACTTTCTGCACCGACGACGCTCATCCTCACGAACTTATACATTCTCACATCAACAAATTGGTAAAAAAAGCCATCGATTTGGGCTACAATATTTTAGATGTCATAAAAGCTGCAACTCTCACACCAGTAAAACATTATAAACTCGATGTCGGATTATTACAAAAAAATGATTCCGCCGATTTTATAATGATAGATAACTTCAAGGATTTCAATATCTTAAAAACTTATATTGACGGAGAATTGGTGGCCGAAAACGGAAAGTCATTGCTACAGAACACATCTGTCGAGACGATTAATAATTTCGTTGCGGAAAGAGTCGCAGCAGAGGATTTTGAAGTAATTGACAAAGGTAAAGATGTAAATATAATAGGTGTCATTAACGGAGAACTTCTTACGGAAAAAATTATCAGAAGACCTAAATCTCAGAAACTCAGCAACTCAGAATCTAAAAATCTGGTCAGTGATGTTGAGAATGACATTTTGAAAATCGCTGTTATCAACCGTTACGAAAAAGGCAAAAAACCTGCCGTTGGTTTTATCAAGAATTTCGGATTGAAAAGAGGCGCTCTTGCTTCCAGTGTAGCTCACGACAGCCATAATATCGTCGTGATTGGTTGCAGCGACGAAGATATGGCGATGGCTGCCAATATGATAATAGAAACAAAAGGCGGTTTTGCGGTTTATGATGATAATATCAATATGTGTCTGCCTTTACCTATCGCCGGCATTATGACCAACGCCGACGCTTTCACTGTAGCCAACGATTATTCAAAAATCAAGGACTTGGCAAAAAGCCTCGGCTCAAATCTCAGCGATCCGTTTATGACAATGGAATTCATGGCTTTGCTGGTTATACCGCAACTTAAACTCAGTGACAAAGGACTTTTCGACTGCGAAAAATTTGAACTGACATCACTTTTCGTAAACTGAGAAATCAAAATTTCCAGGTTTCCTCCAAGTCGATGTCCCAATTCGCCCTGACATCAAAGACGTCATTATGATAATAAACCGATTCAGGAAGCTGCTTCTTGCCAAAATCACCTGGCGACCAACGGCCGTTTCCGTCTTTGTCCAAAATCGCTCTTAACTTATATTTCTTAGGAGACAAATATTTAAAAGAGACTTGCGACGTTACCGTAATTAACTGTTTATCACAAATTTTATCTCTTTCATCTAAAAGCTCGACTATAATCTGAGGAATATTTTCCGGGACTTCAACATTAACAAAAATATTTCCATATTCCGACAAAGCTGGCACTTTAAACGAAAATTCCGTGGTATCATTTGTCCTATTTTTAAAACTATAAAACACCGAATCCGGAATAATTATTTTGTAAGATTGCTCAAGATCAAATGTTTTATCAAGTTTATATTTCAGTCCAAAAGAATCGGCTTTTACAAAGTGTAAATCATTGATAATAGTATCTTTACCGACGATATACCAAGAAGTATCACGCATTCTCACTTCTGTGACAGGTTCCTTAAATGTCAGAATCAGATCTTGTTCAGGAGTCAATTTATTTCCGTTTATATTTGTCGTGATACTCAACGACTTAGTTTCAACATCCTTCTTTCGTTTCCTATTGTCAGTCTTACGAGGTTTAAGACTCACCAAGCTTGTATCATTAATTAGCGTATCGTAATTAATTGTTAAAAGAAGGCTATCTTTATTAGGAGTAAAATACCAGAAAATGGTATCGTAATTTACTGAATGTGTTGGATATATTGCAAAAGTATCCGACAATGATTCCAATGTTTCAATTTTAACATTTTGAGCAGGATAACGGAAAGAAAATCGAAGCAAGCCCTCTTCAGGAACTTCTTTTTTCAATAATCTCTGAATCGAATCTTCTTCCAAAAATGAATATAAAGTCAAAGGAATATCTTTATTAACTTCCTGTCTAGCAGTATCATTTGTCACAGAATCATTATGAATTGCAAATTGTGAATCATAAATTGGTTTGACGAGGCTATCCAAAAAAGCGATGTCTTCATTAGGCAGATCGAATTTGAGGTTCGAGTTACCGTCTTTCAATGCAAATATCAGATAATCAACGTCTTTTAAACCAGAAAAATTAAAATTACCATCTTTATCGCTTTTTGTTACATAGTAAGGTTTTGCGATATATGGAAGAGAATCTATTTTAACTGTGTCGTTTTCATCAGCATAAAGCATCACGAAGAAATCAGCTGAAGGTTTATGGTCTATCGCTTGGAGCAATTTTCCGTTTAATGTCAGAGTATCAATATTTTCACCTGTTGAGAAAACGAAAGAATAATTTTTAAAGACATTTCCTTCGTGAAGATCTTTTATAGCTTCGCCAAAATTTATGGAATAAGTAGTCTCAGGTCTTAACGACTCTTTAAACTTAATTATCAACGATTTACCACTAAGTTTATATTCAGGATTTTTTTCCAACGGAGGGGAAATCAGGATATTATTATTCGGATTATTCAAAGTGACATATTCATCAAAGGTGATATGAATTTCCTTTCCCAAAAAGTTAGTCGATTGATTATCAGGAACAGATTGCAATACAATTGGAGGGACTATATCTTTCGGGCCACCCGACGGCGAAACGACATTAGCGCATTGTGTCAAGCTCAGCATCAAGATGAATGTGAGACAATTAAATATATATTGAGAGATTTTTTTCATAATTGCAAAGATAATTAAAAGACGAAAGATAAAAGACGAAAGACGAAAGTTTTTTGAATCTAAGAAAACAAAAACTCGAGAAACTGAAAAAAATCGAATAACAACTTCAGACATTTGTCTTTAGTCATTTGACATTTCTCAAAGTTTTTCAAAGGCAAAGCCTTTTTCAGAATAATATTCAAGGACTTTAGTCAGGGCTGGGATCATATTTTTTACGGCTTTCTCGCTATCGTGAAAAACGACGATACTTCCATCGCCAGCATTTTTTATTACGTTATTAAAGCAATCTTCCGGAGTTAAGGATTTATCCCAATCGTAAGCTATCACACTCCAAGCGATGATTCCTAATTCTTGAATTCCTGAATTCCTGAAATCCCTATTCAACGCTCTTATCTGCGAAAACTTAATCCTTCCGTGAGGCGGACGGAACAACGGTGATTGAATCAAGGCGTGAGCTTCTTTAACGGAATTGACGTAATCTTTGGTTTTTGTTTTCCAACCTCTTTCGTGATTAAAAGTATGATTCCCAAGCGAATGGCCTTCATTTACAATCATATCGAAAGTTTCTTTATATTTTTGAACATTATTACCAACGCAGAAGAAAGTCGCCTTAGCGTTAAAATCCTTTAAGATTTCAAGGACTTTTGGAGTTATTGTAGGATGTGGCCCGTCATCGAAGGTGAGATATAATTTTTTTTTACCCTTCGGCATTTCCCAAATCAGCGAAGGATAGAAAAGTCTTAATATTTTTGGAGTTGTGACGAGACGCATTTGTATTACACTATTTTCCATTCCCCATTTCTTGAAGAACCAATTCTTGTTATTTTTCCGTTATTTTTCAATTCCGCCAATAACCTTTCACATTGACGTTTATTAATACCTGTTTTATCAGAAATTTCTTGTACAGTAATTTTATTATTTTTTGAAATCAATGACAGAAGCTTATCCAACATTATATCTTTCGGCTTCTTTTTACCGCCAATTTTACCGCCAATTTTATAATTTTTATTAATAAATTGGACCTGAAAAGAAAGACCTATCTCTTGCCATTTAAAATCTATTTTCGGGTACTGTTTCAATTCTTCGGCTATCATTTTCAAGCCATTACCCCATTGATCTATAATACCAAGTTTTTTAAATACTGGAGCTATGATTTTATTTCTAGCATCAGACTGCCTGTTGTTCATTGCAGAATAATCTATTGATGGCGGCAACAACCCAGGGCTGGTTATTTCCACCATATCATCATATATTGCAACTTTTACATCTTTTCCAAATAAAGAATATTGGCGATGCACCACTGCATTACGAATAACTTCTCTTATAGCTTTAATGGGATATTCCCATTTGGAAATTGTATAGATTCCCTCAACTTTTGCACCTTTATTAATATGTCTTAGTACAAAATTATAAGCTTCTTCTACCTGTTCAACAATATTGGTTTCAATAGTCTTTTGATCTACAAATTCATCTGTTTCAACACCTTTGAATCTAGCGCATTCTATTTTTGCATTTGGAAAAATTGAATAACGTAATTCATCATCTGAGAGCAAAATCAAAGCATTAGTCGGATACAATTTCCCTTGTTCTTCCTTTATCAAATCCAGTTTTCTCAAAACTTGTATATTTAATTCCTCACCAGTTTTTTCTTTATACAATTGAGCAAATCTTTTAATTTCAATATCGGGAAACTCTTTATCCATAACTACGCTGCTGTCGAAGGACAAATTTCTACGCTTACGTTCTAAATCTGCTATTATATTTTCATCTGCCAAACGATTTGTAGAACCAACTCTAATATAAGTTCCTTCAAGTTTTCCCTTGTTTTTCAGATAATAAGGTGGCATACTGCCTTTATAAACATGAATTTTGATAATATGTTTATCCTCAATCATAACAAATGTAATTTCTGGTAAAATTGTAGGATAACATCTGTCAAAAATCATACTGCTTAATTGTTCTTCCAATTGAGTAAGTTCATCTTCAGGAAGACCAATAACATTGTGATAATTATCAACACCAATATAAATATCACCTCCAGCATCATTCGCAAAGGCTACGATTGTCTTTGCCAAATCTGAACTTGAAGGAATTTCTCCCTTAAATTCCAGACGGCGACCTTCTTTTAGGTTTATAAAATAATTTTTGGCACTCATAAATTTAGATTTACTTATTTTTGCAAATATAATCCATATTTCCCAATCTGCGATAAAGTTTGGAAAATATACATTACTCTAATTAAACACAAAAAAAACATCTGAAAACAGTCATTAAAGCAGTCAGAATAAAAGAAAAAAATCTTGCCACTTTATTCAGTAACAAGATTTTAAGTTCTATATTTTGTACCCCCACCGGGAATCGAACCCAGATTTAAAGTTTAGGAAACTTTCGTTCTATCCGTTGAACTATAGGGGCAAAATCAATTGAAAATTGAAAGTTGACAATTGACAATTATCTTTAGTCTTTTGCCTTTAGTCAATTCTGTCTGCAAAAATAATATTTTTTTGCTAATAATTTATTTTTCATTTTACATTTATTATTATGCCAAAATAATTACCTTTGTGGGATTTTATTAAAACAATATAAGAAATTTTCATAACATGAAGGTTTTTAATTTTATCGTTGATATTCAACGTTTTGTAGAAGAAAAAAAGAATTCTGGACTTAAAGTCGGTTTTGTTCCGACAATGGGTGCGCTTCACGAAGGCCATCTTTCGTTGATTAATCGTGCCAAAAAAGAGAACGATATTGTTGTTTGCAGCGTATTTGTAAACCCAATTCAGTTCAATAATCCGACAGATTTGGAAAAATATCCTCGCACTCCAGAATGCGACATCGAGAAATTAGACCTCGCAGGCTGCGATGCGGTATTCATGCCTTCAGCAGAGGAAATGTATCCAGAAAAAGTGGAAGATCATTACGACTTCGGTGATTTAGAACGTGTTATGGAAGGTGCTTGCCGTCCTGGTCACTTCAACGGCGTCGCTATCGTTGTTCGCAAACTCTTCGAAATCGTCACTCCTAACAAAGCTTATTTCGGCGAGAAAGATTTTCAGCAACTCGCCATCATCAATAAAATGGTCAGCGACCTCAAGATGAACCTTGAGATTGTTCCTTGTCCTATCGTCAGAGAATGCGACGGACTCGCAATGAGTTCCCGCAACGTACGTCTCAACGAGACAGAACGTGCCATCGCTCCGAAAATATTCGCAACACTTAACGAGGCTGTTTCAAAGAAAGATTCAATGTCACCAGCAGAGATGAAAGCATACGCTCTCGCTAAATACGCAGAAATCAAGGAGTTTGATGTAGAATACGTCGAAATAACAGACGAAATAAATCTTAAATCTATTGAAAATTGGAACGAATGCGAACACGCTCGTATATTCGTAGCTCTTCAACTCGGTCCGGTTCGCTTAATTGATAACGTTAGAATTTTTTAATATGAATATCGAAATTCTTAAATCTAAAATCCATCGCGCTACTGTAACTCAAGCCGACCTTAATTATATCGGCAGCATCACTATCGACGAAGACTTGTTAGATGCAGCTAATATCATTGAAAATGAACGTGTTGATATTTACAACATCACTAATGGCGAACGCCTCTGCACCTACGCCATCAAAGGTGAACGCGGCTCTGGCGTCATCGGAATCAACGGAGCAGCAGCTCATAAAGTAAACGTCGGCGACCTCGTCATCATCGTTTCTTACTGCTCAATGGATTTCGAAGAAGCAAAAAAACATAAGCCTTCTATCGTATTCCCTAACGAAAATAACAAAATATAATAGTAAAGACGCATTATTATGCGTCTCAGTCTCAATAAATGCGTCTCAATAAAAATAACAAAGCATTGAATAAGAAGGTCTCCAACACATTATCATATATCATTTTCCTCTCTTTGGGAATTCTTCTTCTTTGGCTTTGTTTCAGAAAAATCGATTTCTCACAAGTCGTTGATTATATCAAGACGGCAAAATATTCATGGATGTTGCTAAGCCTCGTATGCTTGGCAATATCCTTGTTTTTTAGAGCCTTACGCTGGAATATCCTGATAGAATCTTTAGGGTACAAAACAAGAGTATCAACGACTTACGAATCCGTACTGATCGCTTATTTCGCAAACACTGTCTTTCCTCGTCTCGGCGAAGTGACACGTTGCGGAACTCTCACAAAAAAAGAAAATATTCCTTTCGACAAATCATTCGGCACTGTCATCTCAGAACGCGTCCTCGACTTAATAATTCTTTTCTCAATGGCTTTGTTAGTCATCGTGTTTCAATGGAATCTACTCGGAAGCCTAATCACATCATGGCTAAATCCTTTGATAGAATCATTAAGAAACAATGTCGTTTTAGGAATGATTTCAATATCTGCATTGATAATATTATTCGGAGCTATCGTATTTATTTTCAAGAAAAAAAGGCATCTCATTTCTCAAAACAAATTATATAAGAAAATCGCTTCTCTGTGGAATGGATTCCTCGACGGAATCAAGAGTATTTTCACCATGGAAAAGAAAGGACTATTTATAATTTATACATTATTAATATGGGGATTTTACGTCGTAATGACTTGGCTGCCATTCTATATGTTACCAGAGACTTCACATCTCGGTTTAACTGAAGCCGTCACCTTATTAGGTTTAGCAACCTTGGGAGTCGTGGCGCCTGTACCTGGCGGAATGGGCGTTTATCACTTCATCGGGATATTGCTACTCAACGGTTTCTACGGAATTTCAGAATCAGCAGCTGTTTCTTTCGTGACGATAAACCATACAAGTCAGATGATTTTCTATCTCGTGACAGGAATTATTTCTTACGTCATTATGTTTTTCATCGACAGACGTTCTCCGATTAATTAAAACTTTAGAATTCTAGAATTTTAGAGCTCTAGAATGGTACTTTAATACTTCAGAAAATGAAACATTTCGACAGGATTTACGATAAGATTTCTGATGAGAAATCTCTCGAAACAAAATTAGATTTATGGCGTAAAGATGGGAAGACGATAGTCTTTTCAAACGGCTGCTTCGACATTTTGCATCGCGGTCATGTTGAGTATCTCTCAAAGGCTGCCGACTTAGGCAATGTTCTCGTAATAGGTTTAAACACCGACGATTCCGTCAGACGATTAAAAGGTCCGTCACGACCAGTCAATGACGAGAAGGCACGCGCTGTGGTTTTGGCAGCATTGGAATTCGTTGATGCTGTGACATTTTTTGAAGAAGACACTCCATATAATCTGATAAAATGTGTTCAACCTGACGTACTTGTAAAAGGTAAAGATTACAAAGCTGAAGACATCGTAGGCTACGACATCGTAACAGCTAAAGGTGGAAAAGTAGAGACGATAGAATTAGTCGAAGGTTTTTCTACGACGAAAACTATTGAAAGTTTACAGTCAAAAGCTAACAGTTAAGAGTTATAATTGGTATAATCACCAAATATTATCCCATCCGATTTCGCAGAATATTACATAAAAAAACTCAGAACCCCAATTCCGAGATTCTGAGTTTTTAAAGTCCTGAGATTCTAAACTTATTTCTTGATGAAACGTTTCACGGTTTCGCCGTTGTTTGTAACAACCTTGACAAAATAAACGCCGCTGTTCAAATCAGAAACATTCAACTGTACATTGTTCATTGTACATTGTTCGTTGTAAACCATAACGCCAGTGATGTTATAAATTGTAACTTCTTCAACATCGAATTCTGCTTCAATATTGATAACGTCATTCGCTGGATTAGGATAAATATTGAAGTTATTCTCCATCAATTCGATGCAGCCTTCCGTCGTGGTCTTGAATTCTACTTTTGTAACTTCGCCCCATTCGCCTTTGGCGTTCTGACCTTGCGCTATGGCGTAGAACTCGGTCT
>JAZLEO010000056.1:0-37676 GCA_045615285.1 Bacteroidales bacterium | reverse complement strand
ACAGCAGGCGTTCCGTGCTGCGCACTTCACAACGTAGAGACGTACCAATAATATGGTTCGGTAATCTTTTTTTTAAAACGAAGACACTTTCTAACCATATTATTGATGCGTCTCTTGAAATAATATTTGAGACGCATCAACGACCTATCATCAATATTTTTTTCGGTGTCGTTGGTACGTCTCTACAAAGAACAACCGCACGGCTCTTTAAATGCCCGACGGAAATGAATCAAATAAATTGAATGCGTTTCGCTTTTATTCTACTACTGGACGCACTGAAAGACCGAGGTTGCGGTAGTAGCTGCTCATGTACTGAAAGTCACTAGTGAAGAAGAGGTAGTACGCACTGCAGTCGAGGTTGTAGTCGCAAGGAGTAGAACTCCAATAGTAACCGCGGCTACCAGAGTCGTCGAGCGACGACCCGTAACGGAAGCCCGCAGCAGGGAGGAAAATACTGTTGCCGTTAGGGCCAGTAACTTTATATCCGTTAACATCATTTTCCGTTGCCCATGTCCATGTGCATCTGTCTAACAATTCTCTTTGTTCATCGTATGTCGGCATTCTCCAATCACCGCCCCAGTTGGCTGTAGCGGCGTCATATTCTGCATTACCGCTAATGTCGTCCATGTCTTTTCCGTAAGTAGAACAATTTTCTTTAGTGTATTCTTCTTTTGGGCTTGTCTCTCCCCATGCGAAATAATGTCCGTAGTCTTCTGGATTGTCTGCTCCTATATTACGTGTTGCCCATTTTAACCCTGACGGTAAACCTAAGTCAACGTATTCATGTCCTTGGATTCTTCCGTCACCGCCATCTTTTTTACATGACACCATCAGCATACAGACTAATGCCATCAATAAACATACTCTTTTCATTTCTTTTGCTTTTTAATGATTAATAATGTCACAATTTTACGAAATTATCAGAAACATTTTACAAAACATGCGAAATATTTTTACGCAATTGAGGGGGGTAAAATGTTAATTATCAAATAATTACAAAATTAGCAATGTTCAAACAGCTATTTTAAGTTATTAAAAAGTAGAAAAAGCAGGTGAAAAATATCACGGAATGGGCTTTGAGCTGTGAGTTGTGAGCAGCGAGCAAAGGCCCAAGGCTCATGGCTCAAAGCTCAAAGCATTTTAAAAAAGTCTAGTTGTCTTAAAAATCCTTAACACTTCTCTCCTACTTTCATTAACATTACGTTAAAAATTGTTAAAAACATAATTTTTCCTTCACAATCGCTTGACAAAAGGATATTGGATTTTGTAGTTTTGCAGATGAGAATCAAAGTTTACAAATGCCAAAGTTTATGTTAAAATGGAAAAGAAAAATAGCAACCCTATCAATCGTAATTTTATAGATGATGTGAAGAACATTATCAACGATGCTCGGAAGAATGCTGTCAGAAGTGTTGACTTTTGTCGCGTGCAGATGTATTGGAACATTGGCCGCCGTATCTTTGAAGAAGAACAGGATGGTAAAGACAGAGCTGATTATGGTTCTTATCTGATAAAGAATCTTGCGAGTAAAATAGAACCTGAATATGGCAAAGGTTTTTCTGTCAGGCAATTAGAACGCAGTCGACAGTTCTACAGACTCTACCCAATTGCGTCCGCAGTGCGGACGCAATTGAACTGGAATCAATACAAACAACTCATATCCATATCAGACCCTGACAAAAGAGAATATTACGAGTTAGAATCTGTCAATAACGGTTGGAATGGCAGAGAGACCGAAAGACAGATTAATTCTCAACTTTATGAAAGGTTATTGCTTAGTAATGATAAAGAAAGTGTTTTGGCCGTCGCTCGCAGAGAACGTATTCCTCAGACTCCTCAAGAAATCATAAAAGAACCGATGGTGTTGGAATTCTTAGGATTGGAACGTAAAGCGGAATATTATGAAAAAGATTTGGAGAGTGCGATAATTTCTCATATCGCTGACTTCCTATTGGAAATGGGGAACGGTTTTTCTTTCGTAGCACGACAGAAAAGAATACTGCTCGAAGATGACGAATTCTTTATCGACTTGGTTTTCTACAATCGTCTGTTAAAATGTTTTGTCATTATTGAATTGAAAAACGGCAAATTATCACATCAGGATTTAGGACAATTGCAGATGTATGTGAACTATTACGACAGATGCGAGAAACTTCCTGACGAAAATCCGACGATTGGAATATTGCTCGGAACTTCTAAAAACGATACCGTAGTAAAGATGACACTTCCTGAAGGTAACAAGACCATTCTTGCCAATGAATATCAATTGTATCTTCCTACTAAATCTCAATTGATAAAAGAAATAAACAAAGTTAAAGTAACAATAGAAGAATTACAAACACAAAAAACCGCCTCGACTCATCATAAAGGCGGTTTTTAGGTTATGAGCATTGAGCTATGAGTAATGAGCCTTCGCTCGCTGCTCACAACTCACAGCTCAAAGCATCTTGAACAAAGTCTCGTTGTCTAGTTGACTCGTTGTCTTAAACAAAAAAGCTGCCGTCATTACAACAGCAGCTCTTCATAAATTATGCATTATGCATTATGAGTTATGCATTAATTTCTTGGCTTAAGTCCAAGGATTTGTCTTGCTTCGTCTGAAGTAGCTACTTCACGGCCGAGTTCTTTAGCGAGACGTACGACCTTTGCTACGAGTTCGCCGTTTGATTTAGCGAGGACACCTCTTGATAAATATAAGTTGTCTTCGAAACCGACTCTTACGTTACCGCCCATTGCGATAGCTGCTGCTGCGATTGGGAAAGCGTGACGGCCGATACCTGTTGCAGTCCATGTTGAACCTGCAGGGATAGCGTTGACCATCCAGCAAAGGTTTGCTACTGTAGCTGGAGTACAGCCTGGTACGCCGAGGACGAAGTTGAACTGCATTGGAGCGCCTGGCACTTCACCCTTACGAGCCATATTGACGATAGTGTCGATGTGACCCATCTCGAAGCATTCGTATTCTGGTTTGATGCCGCGTTCAATCATGCGTTTACCGAAAGCACGCATTGTTGGCATTGTGTTGTCGAAGATTTCGTCGCCGAAGTTGCATGTACCGCAATCTAATGTTGCCATTTCTGGAAGTGGGTTTGTGTCTGTTGACTGAAGACGTTCGTCTGGTGTCATACCGACAGCGCCACCTGTTGAAGGGATGAGGATCACGTTAGGACAAGCTTTGTAGATAGCTTCTTCGCATTCTTGGAAGCGAGCTGCGTTCTGTGTTGGAGTGCCGTCGTCGAAACGAACGTGAAGGTGAACGATAGCAGCGCCAGCGTCAACGGCAGACTTAGCTTCTCTTACTATTTCTTCTACTGTATAAGGAACAGCAGGGTTTTGTTCTTTAGTTACTTCTGCGCCGCAGATAGCAGCTGTGATGATGAGTTTTTCCATAGTGTATTTTTTTATCTTTCAATTCTTTGACATTGTTTTGGAACTACACATGTGCCGCTAGCACGACAAACGACGATTGGTTCTGGCAATACGTCTGCTGCTGAGTCAGAGATGTCTGGACGTGGGATGATGACTTTACGAGCCACGAATTCCATCTTGCGTGAAGTGTTGCCGATTTTTGTAACCCAACCTTCTGCTTCGATATAATCGCCAGCATAGACAGGAGCCAAAAATTCGATGTTATCGTAAGCACAGAAGAGACCTTCGTCACCGTCTGTCATGATTAATAATTCTGTTGCAACATCGCCAAAGAGGTGAACCATGTGAGCACCATCAACCAAGTTACCGCCGTAGTGAGCGTCTTTTGCACTCATACGCAATCTGATAAGAGATCTATATTCTTTTTCCATTTTATATTATATCTTTAAATTGTTAATATCTATTTCATTTATAAGACGCATCAACGACATATTATTTAATTTCCATTGTGTCGTGTGATACGTCTCTACAATTGTTAATTTTCATTTTTCTAAATAAATTCCATCAACGAAGATTCCAGAAGCGTGGATTTGTTCTGGAGCTATCTCGCCTCTCTTGACGAGTTTCTCAGCTTCAACGACTACATAATCAGCTGCCATCGCCATGATTGGGTTGAAGTTTTGTGATGTTCCGAGGAAAACCATGTTACCATCTTCGTCAACGATGTTGGCGCGCAAGAAAGCGATGTCGGCTTTGAGAGGTTTTTCGAGGATATAATCTTTACCGTCAACGTTGACGATTTGTTTGCCGTCTTGAATCATAGTGCCCAAGCCTGTTGGAGTGAGGACTCCGCCGAGACCTGCGCCGTAAGCTCTGATACGTTCAGCGAGAGTGCCTTGTGGTACGTATTCAACTTCGAGAGTGCCGGCGTTCTTTTGAGCAGCGGTTTCTTTATTGGTTCCTGTATGAGAAACGATAGCTTTTTTAACTTGATGATTAGCGACGAGTTTGC
Organism: Bacteroidales bacterium; assembly: GCA_045615285.1. GTDB lineage: Bacteria > Bacteroidota > Bacteroidia > Bacteroidales > F082 > Limimorpha. The sequence goes on along the minus strand of JAZLEO010000056.1, from coordinate 33,295 downwards.
CGTGAGCCACGTTGTCGTAAGCAGTATCGTTAGCGATGATTGTAAGGTCTTTGACGCCTTTTTCCACGATAGCATCGATGATCTGCACTGCGCTTCCAACTCCGAGGAAACCGGCGAACATGATTGTCATGCCGTCCTGTACTTTTGCAACGGCTTCATCTAATGTTATTTGCTTATTCATATATCTTAGATTTTAATTATAAATCAATTTTTGCTTAAACGTGCAAATATAACTTTTTTTTCATAAAGTCCGACAATCGGAGAGAAAGAAATTTTAGGGCTAAAGACGAACAGTTTTTAATTAGGAATTAGGAGTTTGGAATTAAAGGTAAGAGGATTTGAGGATTTGAGGGTATGAGGAATTGGGATTTAAAATTTTTCTAGAGTTCTAAAGTTCTAGAATTCTAGAGTTCAAATCTCGCTGCTGCTGCCGCTCCTTGTTCTGTCGCCATTTTCCTTGGATCTGGCGTAATCCATACCCTGCCGAGATCGAGTCTGTCGGCATCGAAACAAATATCAACTGTCGGGATTCCGGTGCGATGTTTTGTGGTATGATAACGGCAGGCTGTCTCTAACAGCGTGATTTCCTCGTCAGTAAGCTCTTTCAGCAAAGTATCTCTGAGTCGTAACACCAAAGCCGCCGACCTCAGACCATGTTCTATGTCGTAGCCGTTGTCGTAGCGACATTTATCATGTAGATAAGCGAAGATACGCACAACTTTCAGGTTCACATCCTCACGGATTTCGCCATCTTTCATGCTCAGCATAATGCCGTTTCGTTCCACCCTTTCCCAATGAGGCAAGCCGTGAGTCTCATCGAGATGCCAGTCTTTCAAAGCATATTCTTTAACCTTCTCAACTATCGCATCAATATCGTTTTGAGATTCATTTTTAAATAGATTTTTCATTTTTGAAAGTATAATCTACACATTACACTTAACTACCCATTTCCCATTACGTTTTCCATTTTCTCTTTCCAGCAAACCTCTCATAATAAGATTTGGCGTCATACGTTTTACCGTTCTTTCCGACTTTCCTATATACTTGGCAATATCCACTTGCTTCGCTTCCGGATTTTCTTTTAAAAATCGTAGAACAGCCGACTCCTCTAAAGTACAGTCCAAAGTGCCATTTTGGCTCTTTGAAAAATAGTTAGTGGCACTTTGAGATTCAACCACCAAAAGTTCCCTATTGCTCAGTTTATTTTTCTCTCCAAATATGAGATTTCTAAAAAACATTTCCAGATACTCATTGGTAGCAAATATTCGTTTAGGAATATTATTATAGTTAATTTTTCTCTTGTCTGAAATCATATTCAAGCGTCTCTCGAATCATATCATAATTGGAGTACAAGACCGTATCACCATTCAGCGCCCATTCTTTTTTGGTGATATTCACCGTTCTAAATTTTCCTGCATGCTTATAAACACCATCAAACAAACGACGATGGATCCTAATCAAATAATCTGGAGTAAATGAAAAAGACTGTTCTGACAAAATCTCGGTGATGCGAGCCGAGACCTTATCAGCCTCTTCTGTTCTTTCATCGTCAAGATTCCCTCTAACTTCTTTGGTCTGATAGTAAGTATCTATCATCTCCTTGACCTGACTTATAGTAATATCACATTCTATATGTTGCACCGCCGTTTGAATCAAATATTCTGACGGTTTCAAACCATCCACATCCTGAAGACCAATAGCAGTCTGCCAAGCATTAGCCTTCGCCTTCTTATCAGGTTCTCCTTAAATTATATATTTTTCAAATTCACTCATTTGACTATCATTATAAGATACTAACAATTATGCCTGCCTTGTTTGAGACGCTCATCGTCAAGAACAAAACCTTTGACAATCATCTCTTTCAACACCGACGTAGCCCAGATTCTAAATTGAGTAGCCTGATAACTATTGACACGATAACCGACAGCGATTATAGCGTCGAGGTTGTAAAGCATTTTTGGGCGGTTGACATCTCTGTCTCCTTCCTTTTGAACTATCCAAATTTTTCGGATAGTTGCCGTTTCTTGAAGTTCGCCAGACTCGTAAATCTCTTTCAAATGATAGCTGATTGTCCTAACATCAACATCATACAAATCCGCCATTTTTTTCTGCGACATCCAGAAAGTCTCGTTATTGAAGACCACTTCTATGCGCGACTCGCCTTGTTTGGTTTTATATAGTAAGACATTGGAAGACTGAATATTATCAGTCAAGGTTGCGATTGGTTTCTCGTCATTAAAATACGCTCTTGCAGATTGCACCTGCTGTTTCTTGGCATCTGCGTTTTCCGCTATTATCTGGCACGCCAGTCTCGACAGATGCACATTCTCCACCTTACGGAAACTACCCGACCCCAACTTAACCATCTCGAAAGTCTGGTTAAAATGCACGCTCATATCAAGGCCTCTGCAGTTTGCGACAGCGACAGCCTTATTCAACAAACGAGTGAATTTCTGGTAAGTACTATATCCAAGAGCGACGCACAATTCTCGTGAAGTCCAATACTCTTGTCCGTCCTCATTTTGCTTCTTAATCTGCTCAAAATCAGAGCACATTGCTAAAATGTTATCATCATCTTTCATCGTCAATCCTCCTTCATTGCAAAGATAAGAAAAAGACTTTGAACTTTGGCTATTGGCTGTTGAACTTTTTTCAATTAGGAATTAGGAGTTAGGAATTAGGAATTGCCCCCATTCTTCTGAGATTTTGAAGTTTTTAAGTTCTGAGATTTTTAAACAATCTTAAAATTCATTAACTAAAAATGTCAACAATTCTATCATATTGAGATAAAATAAGGTTTGTTAATGAATATTAACTGAAATTATTTGGAGAAGCACTAAAAGGAATTTACTTTTGCATCATCAACCAAAATTTATAAATCATGGGAAAGAAAGAAGATTCCAATCTCATACTATCACAATATGTTCTGGCGGTAAAGGAAATCAAAAACGCTATTATTGACAGTCGTTATCGTGCAGCGAGGCATGTCAATAAGGAAGTGCTATCTCTGTATTATTGGGTCGGCAATTACGTGTCTGTCAACAGCAGAATTGGGAAATGGAACACCAATGCCATATCTGTAATATCGAAATTATTACAGCAAGAACTACCGGGTTTAACTGGTTTTTCAGAAACTAACATCAAGAATATGCGAATATTTTATGAAGCATGGTGTACAATCGTCAATTGCCAATTGACGATTTTCGACTTTGATGATAACATAAAATTCAAGGACTTACTAAATCGGCAGACACCATCTGCCGATTTAAACGACTATGATTGGGAATGTTTTGTAAGCGTGGGATTTTCAAACCACAGAGAAATCATCAGAAAAACATCAACATTAGAAGAACGACTGTTTTACATCCGGCGTTGTGCTAAAGAGTTCTGGAATGTCGAAACCACAAAATATCATCTTAAAGAAGATCTTTATCATAAAGAAGGCAGCATACCACAGACTAACTTTGACAAAACCTTAGAAGAGTCTGATTTCAAGCAACGTGCTTTAGAATCATTCAAAGAGGAATATCACCTTGATTTTATCAATAATGATGACATAAACGAAAGGATTATCGAACAAAAAGTTGTACAAAACATCAAAAAGTTCATTATGGCGTTCGGTCCGGAATTTTCTTTTATGGGAAATCAATATCGCTTGGAAGTCTCCGGACAGGAATTCTTTATCGATTTATTATTCTTCTCTCGTCGTCTCAGATGTCTTGTCGCTTTTGAGTTGAAACGTGGTGAGTTCAAACCTGAATATACCGGAAAGATGAATTTTTATCTTGCTGCTTTGGATAAATATGTTAAGTTGCCTGACGAGAATCCTTCAATTGGCATTATCTTATGTAAAAGCAAAAACGAAGAAATTGTAGAACTATCTTTCTCAGATACATCAAAACCAATGGGAGTTTCAACTTATAGGGCTTCACAAGAATTGCCAGAACACTTTAGAGATGCTCTACCCAATATTGAAGATTTAAAGAAGTTGTTGTAAGACTATAAAAACATTCACTAACTGAAAAACTACATTTATACCCAAAGTCTGTTGTCTGTTGACTTAAAAAAGCAATTCCTAATTCCTCATTCCTAACTCAATTCAAAAATCATCTCCCATTCTTTGTCATCTGGCGATGGCAGTATCTCTCCGTCGCAAATGGCGGTGAAGACGGAAACGAGTTCTTTCTCGGTCTTGGTCTCACGGATGTATTGTTTCTTAATTTTTGGTTTGATGGATGGCGTGGTTTGAGACACACGATTGTGAGTCTCTATTGGCATGATTTCTTTTATCTTACGTTTCAAGGTCTTCTCGGCAGTCTCGCCGAAGGCTACATGCCAACAGTATTTGCCGACGATTTCTTTATTAGAATTGCTGACTATCAGATGTACCGCCGGATGCAAGACTTTGTTGCCGTTGTGAATCTCACAGTATAAAGCGCGTCCTACGATGTTGCCTTGCTCGTTGACGAGAGGAAGGAAATCGGTAATTGAATCTGAGGGTTTGAAAACCTGAGAATCTGAGAAGTTTTCTTTGCCTTGGGCTATGGGCTGTGTGCTATGAGCTGTTTTTTCTGTTACTTCAACTGATTCGGTGACCATGCCTTCGACAGGTTCAGGCAACTTTGAACTTTTGCCTTGGGCTATGGGTTGTGAGTTATGAGCTAATTTTTCTGTCACTTCTACAAGCTCAGTGACCGTATTTTGCTCACGGCTCATTGCTCGTTGCTCAATGCCTAAAAATGTCGATACCTCCTGAATTTCGATCGTCTCCACTCCTTTCGGTACTTTTATCTCAAACTTGTCGCCTTTCTTCTTTCCTATAAAAGATTTGGCTATTGGAGATAAAAAAGAAATCAATCCTTTCGAGGCATCGGCTTCGTCAACGCCGACAATGCGGATGGTCTTGTCGTTGTATCTCACATACATACCGAAACTTACGACATCGGGATTGGCTTTCGTGGTGTCGACCACAACGGCGCTGCTGATGCGTTCGGAGAGAAGTCGCATCTTGGCGTCGAGATAGTTTTTGGTCACATAATTGGAGCCTGCGGCGGACCATTCTTCCTTCAGACTTTCCATCTCGTCATGAAGAAGTCGCAGACCCTCGGGCGTAACATAATTCGTCACACCAGAAGGCAGAAACGCCCTCGGCAACACCATCGGAACTTCTTCCTGATCTCCTTCTCTGACAAAACCGCGACTCATCTTTTTAAAGACTCAGAGTCACAAAGTCTCAAAGACACAGAGTCACTCACTTTGCGACTTTATGTCTCTGCGACTTTGTGTCTTTAATTAAACATCATCTCTACTCTACCGATCTTAGTATCAACGCATTCGTATGAGGCTGCGAAGCTCATTATTGCGTTCAGGGCTTTCTTACTTGGTTTCTCGTTTTGATATGTGTCTTTAAGACTTTTTCTGATTTGGTTTTCTAATGTGTTCTCTGTCGCAAAATAAAGTGTAGATTTTATATCCATAGGCAAATTTTTAATTCTTAATATGCCTACTTAACGCAACAAAATCTCACTTTATTTTATGAATCTTAAAAATTATTTAACGCAAGTGTTAAATTGTAGTCCTTCGCCATTTTTCTGAGGTTGATAAGCGCGTAACGCATTCTTCCTAAAGCGGTGTTAATGCTTACGTTAGTGGCGTCGGCAATCTCTTTGAACGACATGTCGGCATACATCCTCATATTCAAAACTTCCTTCTGTTCTTCTGGCAGAAGCTCTATCATCTTGCGCAAATCGCCATAGACCTGCTCCTCAATCATCTCGTCTTCTACCGAACGGTCTGTATATTTCAGATTGTCGATGATGCTATACTCATTGCTCGCAGTGTCAGCCATCGGAAGTCGGTTCGACTTACGGAAATGGTCGATGACGAGGTTGTGCGCGATACGCATCGCGAACTGTATGAACTTACCTTCTTCTTTATACGCACCGGCTTTGATGGTACGGATAATCTTTAAAAATGTGTCTTGGAAAATGTCATCCGCAAGCTGTCTGTCTTTGACCAGCATTAAGATGTACGAAAAAACTTTGTTTTGATGACGCTCCATCAACAATTCAAAACTAGCGACGTTACCGTTTTTGTAACGTTCGACTAATTCTTTGTCGCTTAATATTTCTAACATATTTGCTCTTATTTTAAATTTAAGAGTAAAGTATATTCGATAGTGCGTCTCCTATTTTTTAGTTATACAATAATTTCAAAATTCTTTCGTAGAAAGTTCTGCAAATATAATAATCTTTTTTTACGGACGAATATTTTTTTTGTAAATTCATTAAAAAAAAAACAAGCTTTACTCATTTAATTTATATTCACATCACTTTCTCAAACACAAAATACTCATCGTGGCAGCTGTCGCCAGTTAGTGAACGGGCTGGGTCAATATGTGCCTTGTTAAAAAATTCTACAATTTTGAAGCCGCACTTGTTTACATAAAAGTGAATGTTGCGTTTTTCAAAATATGGAGTAATTAAACGCCACACCTTGGTGTTAGGATATAATTTCTCAACTGCCTGCCATATCTGATGTCCCAATCCCTTACTATGGTGCTCGGGGTAAATGTAGAACAATTCAGCAGAGTTTTGCCGCGTTGTTGCATCTTCCTTTATAGAGATACCTCCCACCTTGACACCATCAGCATATACTGTGTATGTTTCACATTCGGAATCTGATATTATTCCCAAAATCTCATCACTTAATATAATATCTTTGCCATCTTGGGGCTTGCCGAATGTTTCGATGACAGCAATGGAGAATATTTCACACACATCGGTGCAAAAGTCGTTATAATCAGACTTTTTAAGTTTATTGAATGTAATTCTCATAATCTAAATTATTTGCCTCCTCCCAAAGCGTGGTAGAGGCTGATAACACTCTGTATCTCGTCGAAGCGGTCTTGTGCTACAGACTGTTCCGCATTAAGCAGACTTTGCTGGGCCGTAAGCACTTCCAAATAATTAACCGACGAGTGACGCATCAGAAGTTCGGTCTTGCGTACAGCCTCCTGCAAAGCATTCACCTGTTTATTATCAATACCGAGTTTTCTGCGAGCTGTCTGCAATGCTGTAAGAGCATCGTTTACCTCCGCACCAGCATTAAGTAATGATTGCTGGAAGTTGAGCAGCGCCACCTCCTGCTCGGCTTTGGCAATGTTTAGATTAGCGACATTTGCTCCTTTATTAAAAAGCGGCTGTACGAGCGAGCCTATGGCGTTGAGCAGCCAGCCTGCAGGATTGAGTTCTACACCTCCAGTACTGCTTGTCCAACCGAAAGTGCCAGACAAATTAACTGTTGGGTAGAATGATGCTCTTGCGACATTGGTAGCATAGAAGGCTTGTGCCAACTGATGCTCGGCCACCCTCACATCAGGGCGGTTAGCAAGCAGCTGCAAAGGGACACCCACGGACAAGTCCGATGGAAACTGCTGGTCTGCAAGAACACCTCGCTCTATAGTTGAAGGAGTTGTTGCCAAGAGTGTGCATAGCGCATTCTCACTCTCCATAATATTTTTTTCTATTGAGAGAATTTCACTCTCCAAGGCCATACAGCTTGCTTGAGCTTGAAGCACTGCGGCATCTGTTACGCCACCGCTGCCTCGCTTCAAAGATTCAAGTACCCGTACACTCTTCTTCCAGCTATCGAGCGTCTCCTTGCTGATGCGTAACTGCTCATCGAGCATAAGCAATGTGTAATATCCATTGGCTACTGTTGCTACCAGATTTGTCTGCACTGCTTGTGCGTATGCTCTGCTAGACTCAAGAGCCTCTTGGGCACCACGTTTGGCATTGATATTTTTTCCAAAGACGTCAACCTCCCAACTCGCTGAAGCACCAAGTATATATGATGTTCCAGAATTACTTACCGTTCCATCGGCGGTTAATCCTACCGACGGTAGATAAGATAAGCGCGCATTCTTCAGCACAGCCTCTGCTTGCTCGATACGAAGATGCGCCGTGCGAAGGTCGATGTTACGCTGCAACGCTGTATCAATCAATTGCTGCAAATGCCTATCCTGAAACAGCTCACGCCACGACAACGAAGCGATGCTTGTGGTATCAGCAGTGACATACTCTTCTCCAAACAAGTTCTTATCGACCTCCGTTGACTTCGGAAACTTTTGATACAAGCTGCATCCCGAAAGCATCACAATAATAATTGTATATAGAATTATTCTTTTCATTTTTATTTTGTTTTTAAACTCTCCTTCTGTTGTTTTAACATCGCTATTTTCTTCTGTTCCTCAATAATCATAGGGTCTGTAGATTCCTTAAATACTATAGGCTTGAATTTCTCTTGCAATGTCTGGAACACGACGAATAGAGCAGGTACGATAATGAGTAAACCGATGGTTCCGAAGAGCATACCCCCTACAACGCCCGTTCCTATGGTACGACTACCATTGGCGCCTGCACCCGATGCGAACATCAACGGCAACATGCCGAATATCATCGTCAGCGAAGTCATAAGTATTGGGCGAAGTCGCATCTTGGCAGCGAAGAAAGCCGCCTGTTTGAGCGACATGCCAGCCTCACGACATTGCGTAGCATACTCCGTAAGGAGGATAGCAGTCTTTGCAAGCAGACCGATAAGCATTATCAATCCGATTTGCAAATAGATGTTATTCTCTATGCCAAATGCCCAGGCAAATAGGAATGCACCTGCCAGACCAAACGGCACGCTCAAAACGATTGCCATAGGTATAAAGAGACTCTCATAGAGTGCTACCATAATAAGATAAACGAAGAATATACATATAGCAAAGATGACAACCACATTGCTGCTCGACTCATTCTCCTCTCGGCTGATACCGCTAAACTCAATGCCATATCCTACAGGAAGTTCCTTGGCGGCAATCTCTTTAATAGCGCGGATAGCATCGCCCGAACTACTGCCTTGTGCTGAACTGCCTGAAACTCCTATGCTATTAATCATATTGAAGTTGTCGAGCGACTGAGGCATATACTCCCTCGTGATAGTCAGGAACTGACTTGCTGGCAGCATATCACCCGACTCGGAACGCACGAAGAGCTTGTCGAGCGACTGCACATTATTACGGTCTTCAGGACGGAGCTGCATTGTTACCTGATACACCTGATTGTAAAGGTTTAAGTTTGAAATGTAAGAACTACCCAAGAAAGCAGCCAATTCATTGAGCAGAGCCGATGGAGCGACACCGAACTTCTTGCATCGAGAGAAGTCAACCTCAACCTTGTACTGCGGATAGTTGATTTCGTATGACGAATAAGCATCTTCCACCTCAGGACATTCAGCGAGTCGCTCGATAAAACGCTGGCTCACATCGAAAAAGGTCTCGACATCTACTCCGTTGTGGTTGAGTATAGAAAACTCGAATCCACCACCTCTGCCATAACCGTCAATCATACCTGGTGCGGAGACGAAACTTTGAGCCTCGGTCTCTTCTGCAAGTATGGCTTCTATCTTCTCCGCCACACTCCACGAGGAGTACTCATCACCTTTTCTCTCATTCCATGGGCGCAGCTGTATCTGTATCATTCCCATATTAGAACCACCCAATCCTACGACGCCACCGACAGACTCCACCTCAGGAATTTGCTGTATGCGGTCAGAAACACGCACGAGCACCTCTTCGGTAGCTGCTGTCGTATATCCAGGAGGCGTGGAGAAGTCAACCATAAGAGAACTCATATCCTCATCAGGAATAAAACCCGTTGGAACTACACGCATCAAGCCTACGCTAAGCACAATGGCAACAGCGACTAATGTACCTACAAGCCATTTACGACGGATGAAAGCCATAGCAATATTAGCATATCGACCCATCAGCGACTTGAACGTTGCATGGTATGCGGTATGCACTCTGCTTGAGAAACTTTTCTTGTTTTCACTACGAGGCTTTAAGATGAGGGCACACAAAGCTGGTGCTAGCGTAAGAGCTACAATAAGGGATATGCCCACAGCCACAGCCATCGTAAGACCAAACTGCTGGTAAAATATGCCACTTGTACCGCTGATAAACGACACAGGAATGAATATTACCATAAACACCAAAGTAGTAGTAAACAATGCTGCTGTCAGTCCGCCCATAGCATCGACCGTAGCCGTATAAGCAGATTTATACCCTGCGTCGAAACGAGCCTGCACCGCCTCGACCACTACGATAGAGTCATCTACGACAGTACCTATTACCAGCACCAGCGCAAAAAGAGTCAGCATATTTACAGAGAAGCCTGCCACTGCCATAAAGGCGAATGTGCCAATGAGCGACACCACAATGCCTAATGCCGGAATCAACGTGGCACGGAAATCCTGCACAAAGAGATAAACCACAATAAGAACCAACAAAATTGCAAGCAATAATGTGACGACAACCTCACGAATAGAAGCAAAAAGGAAATCGTTGGTATTGTCGAAAGTGATGATGTTTATATCGTTAGGTAAATTTTTCTCTATCTCGGCTAACAGTTTGTCAATTTCCTGATTGATGCTAGTGGCATTTGAACCCGACACCTGGCTGATGCTACCCATCACACCCGCATGACCGTTGATACGATTAATATAGGAGTAGTCCGACTGTCCCAACTCCACATCGGCAATATCTTTAAGGCGCAGTTCTTCTCCTGTGCTTTTAGATACCAACACCAAATTCTCAAACTCTGTCACATCCTGCTTTCGACCTGTATAGCGAAGCGTATATTGGAACACGCCGTTGCTATTCTCACCCACAGAGCCTATGCTTGCCTCTATGTTCTGCTCTTCCATCAAAGCAGCTATGTCACTTGGCACAATGCCGTATCGACTCATGGCATCGGGCTTGAGCCATACACGAAGCGCATATTGTCCGCCCCACACCTCGACCTTGCCGACACCTTGAATACGAAGCATTGCCGGACGTAGATAGTTGTAGAAGTAGTTACATAGGAAGTTCTCGTCGTATGTGCCGTTTGGACTTTCCAATGCCAATATGCGCAATTGTCCTGGCTGTCGTTTCTCCACGCTAACGCCAAAGCGCAGCACCTCGGCTGGGAGCATAGCTTGCGCCTGCGCCACACGGTTCTGCACATTGACCGCCGCCATATCCGGATTGGCACCCTGCTTGAAGTAGATGCTTATCGATGCTGAGCCATTGCTTGCTGACGATGTCATATATGTCATATTATCGACACCGTTGATAGCCTGTTCCAAAGGTGCCAACACACTCTTCTGCACAGTCTCGGCACTTGCGCCAGGATAGCTCGCCCATAGATAAATTGTCGGCGGAGCCACATCTGGATATTTCTCAATAGGCAAGCTGCTGAGCGAGATAACACCCAATGACACAATCATCACGCTGATGACGATAGAGAGCAAAGGACGGTCTATGAAAGTCTTTATCTTCATTTCTTCTCCTCTCTTTTAGAATGAATTTCCATACCTTCTCTCACATAAGCGGCACCTTCGGCAATAATAACATCACCCTCATTTAAGCCGCTAAGGACAATATAGTTAAGTCCATCCGATAAAGGCTGAACACTGATAATCGCCGAATGAGCAACACCATCAACGACCTTATAGGCGTATGTTTTATTCATAATTTCGAATGTTGCAGTCTGAGGTATGACAATCACATCATTACGCGTATTAGGCACTACAAGACGCCCCGTGCTGCCCGTAAGCAATATACCATTAGGATTGGGGAATACGGCACGAGCCAACAATGCACCCGTACTTTTCTCTACAATACCGCTTATGCTCTCTACCTTACCTTGCAACGGATAGTTATCGCCATTAGCCATCTGTATTGATACCAAAGGAAAAGACTCTGCCACCTTATCAAACGAGCCCTGTTGCTGCATGCGGGAGATAAGTTCACGCTCGGTAAGAGAGAAATATACATACATCTGCTCGGTATCCGACACTGTTGTGAGAGGCTGTGACACAGATGGTCCAACCAACGCACCTGCACGATAAGGAAGCGTTCCCACCACACCATTGCAAGGACTCTTCACCTCTGTGTAAGAGAGGTCGTTTCTGGCATTGGTCTCCTGAGCTTTCGCCTGCTCCAATCCCGCTTCTGCAATAGCCAACGCACTTTTTGCCATCGAGAGGTCGTATTCAGAAATCACTTCCTCGTTATAAAGGATTTGTTTGCTGTCATATTCCAATTGAGCCACTTCCACTTGAGCTTGCGCTGCAGCAACATTCGCCTCTGCCGTAAGCAAAGCCGCTTGATAAGGAACCTGGTCTATTACAAATAACACTTGCCCTTGCTCCACCCTCTCGCCTTCTTTTACAAACAGTTTAGAGATGACGCCCGACACTTGAGGATACAATTCCACCACTTGTCGACCTTGTATGGTTGCAGGATAGGATTCTATAGTCTCTATCGTATCTTTTCTCACACTCATTACAGGATATTCAAGCAATGCATCCTGCTTTTCTTGCTTGTTACCGCACGCCACCAACAGCAACGCAAACAATGTAAAATAATAGTTTTTAAAACGCATATTGTTTATTATTAAAATGAACCGCAAAGATACTTGATGCATAAGGTAAAGATGGTAAAACAAGCACGACAAGTATGGTACTTTTCCGAACAAAAATATATTATCATAGATAAAATCATTAAATTTGCGCCATTATGAGCAATTTAAATACAAGTAAAATATCAGAAGTAAAAATATTCAAGAGCGACCTTAAAGACCTACTTAACAATCCGTTCGACAACAACGGGCTTATACTTATGTTGTGCTCACAAGGTTATGCTATATTATCAATTGACTTCAAGAAACATATATTCAAAAAAGGAGACATCGCCATAATACCTGAAGGCATGTCTTTAATTCCTATCAGCACATCTTCCACATTCAACACTGAAATAATATCGGCAAATGCAGAACATTGCGAGGAAACAGAATATAAAATCACGGATATGACATTCTGGAATTTCATGACCCAAAATCCGATATTACATACAAATACAATGCAATATGACATATTATGCAATTGGTTTAAACAAATGAAATGGATAATAGATGACAACACTTATGCCTACAGCAACGAAACTATATCTAGCAGTATTTTTACATTTTTCATGTTGACATATAGAGAAACAAGAGGGTTTAGACAAGAACATAATCAAGAGGCAAAAATCAAACGTATGCCTAAAATTTTTACTGATTTCACGAACCTTGTCGCTCGTTATCACAAGAAGAACCGCGAAGTCGCTTTCTATGCCAACATTCTGTTCATCACCCCTGATTATCTGAATAAAATATGCAAGATGCATTGGAATACTTCTGCTAAAGAGTATATAGATTTGCATGTGATAATGGCAATAAAAAATTATCTCAGATGTACAGACTTATCAATAAAAAGCATAGCTGCACAGATTCACTTTGAAGACCCTTCGTATATGTGCCGATTCTTCAGGAAAATGACAGGCATGTCACCAATTCAATTTCGTAATGAGAAGAGATAAACAAATAAAAAAATCGTATATCATTTACATTGATTGTTTTCGTGTTTTTTTTGTAAATTCGTAAACTTTTTTTAATGCGTAAAATTTTCTCGATTAATGAAGAAGTTAGAATATATAGATATACAAGGTGCAAGGGTTAACAACTTAAAAAACATCAGTTTAAGCATTCCTAAAAACAAATTCGTTGTCATTACCGGACTTTCTGGTTCTGGTAAGTCGTCGTTGGCTTTTGACACCATTTATGCCGAAGGTCAGCGTCGTTATGTGGAGAGTCTGAGCGCTTACGCCCGTCAGTTTTTGGGTCGTATGACGAAACCTGACGTGGATCTTATCTCTGGCCTCTCTCCTGCCATCGCGATTGAGCAGAAAGTCAACTCGAGCAACCCGCGTTCCACCGTCGGAACAAGCACCGAAATCTTTGAATATCTGAAACTTCTTTACGCAAGAATAGGCCGCACCTTCTCTCCTATCTCGGGCGTCGAGGTGAAACGTCATCAGATTAACGACGTCATCGACTTCATCCTCGAACAGAAAGGATGCGCCGTGTATATCTTATCCGATATCATCTTACCTGAAGGAAGGAAAATCGAGGATCATCTCAACACGCTTCTTCAACAGGGTTTCAACCGTCTTTTCATTGATAACAAGATGGTTAGAATCGAGGATTATCTCAAGGAAAAGAATTTCGACAATATTAATAATGTAAGGATTCTCATCGACCGTCTGAAGGTAAACGACAAATCCTCCGAACTGATTCCACAGATTTCCGATTCGGTGCAGACTGCTTTTTATGAAGGTAATGACAGCTGCGTGATTTTGGTGGATAGTAAGGATGCGAATAATAGTAAGGACGCGGCTAGCCACGTCCCTACAGAGTATATCTTCTCATCGCGTTTCGAGGCTGACGGTATCACTTTCGAAGTGCCTACCACTCACCTGTTTTCTTTCAACAATCCTTACGGAGCTTGTCCGAAATGCGAAGGTTTCGGCAATATCATCGGCATCGACCCAGACCTCGTCATTCCAGATAAATCATTGTCTATTTACGACAACGCTGTAGCTTGCTGGCGCGGCGATAAGATGAGCGCGTGGAAAGACTTGTTAATCAGAAACGCACGTCATTTCGACTTCCCAATTCATAAGCCATATTATGAATTATCACAAGAACAGAAAGACCTTCTTTGGAAAGGAAATAAATACTTCGGCGGAATTGAAGATTTCTTCAAAGAAGTTGAATCTCAATCGTATAAGATACAATATCGTGTAATGTTGTCGCGTTATCGTGGCAAGACGACTTGTCCGGAATGTAACGGTACTCGTCTCAGAAAAGAATCTAATTACGTCAAGATTAACGGCAAAAGTATCACCGAGTTATGTGAGATGCCTTTGTCGAAACTGAAGATTTTCTTCGATGAGCTGACGCTGACAAAAACAGAACACGACATCGCAGAACGACTCTTAACAGAAATTAGGAACCGTCTTAACTTTTTGGTAGAAGTCGGTTTGGAATATCTTACCTTAAACCGTGCGGCTAACACTCTCTCAGGCGGCGAGTCACAGAGAATCAACCTCGCAACATCATTGGGCAGTTGCTTAGTTAGCTCGACTTACATCTTAGATGAACCGAGTATCGGGCTTCACTCTCGTGACACGCAGCGACTTATAAAAGTATTAAGAAGACTGCGCGACATCGGAAATACCGTCATCGTGGTTGAACACGACGAAGAGATTATACGCAGTGCTGACCTCATCATCGACATTGGACCATACGCAGGCGTCAATGGCGGTGAAGTCGTCTTTGAAGGAACGATTGAGGATATGATAAGTAAGGACGCGGCTTGCCACGTCCCTACAAAATCAATGACGGCTAAATATATTTCCGGTGAGAAGCAGATTCCGGTACCGACGAAACGTCGTAAATGGAACAACGCCATCGAGTTTGTCGGTTGCATGGAGCATAACTTAAAAAATATTAACGTCAAGATTCCATTGAACGTACTTACCGTCGTGACAGGCGTGAGCGGTTCTGGCAAATCGACATTGGTCAACGATATCGTTTATAAATCACTGACGAAACACTTTGAAGGAACGTCAGATAAAGTCGGTTCTTTCGGCAAGATACAAGGCAGTCTGATGGCGATACAGAAAGTCGAATACATCAACCAGAATCCTATTGAGAAGTCATCGCGCTCAAATCCTGTCACTTACGTTAAGGCATTTGATGATATCAGACAGCTTTTCGCTGAACAAAAGTTAGCTAAGAACCGTGGTTTAAAACCAGGATATTTCTCTTTCAACGTAGCTGGCGGTCGCTGCGACAACTGTCAGGGCAGCGGCACATTGAAAGTAGAGATGCAATTCATGGCTGACATCTATCTGAAATGCGACGTCTGCAACGGCAGCCGTTACAAAGAAGAAGTATTGGAAATCAAATACAAAGGCAAGAGCATCAGCGACATTTTAAATATGAGCATCGACGGTGTCATTGAGTTTTTTGAAGAAAACAAAGAAGGAGAATTCAAGACAATCATCGAACGTATCATTGCTAAGATGAAGCCTTTGCAGGATGTCGGTCTCGGCTACCTCCAAGCGGGGCAGCCATCATCGACATTGAGTGGCGGTGAAGCACAGCGTATCAAACTCGCCTCTTTCTTGATAAACGGCACCAACGAAAAACCTACCTTATTTATATTCGACGAGCCTACGACAGGACTTCATTTCCATGATATAAATAAGTTGTTAAAAGCATTCGAGGCTTTGATTAACAACGGACATTCGCTCATCGTCATCGAGCACGACCCTGACGTTATCAAGGTTGCGGACTGGATTATCGACCTCGGACCAGAAGGCGGCGACAAAGGCGGCAATCTCGTCTTTGAAGGAACACCAGAAGATTTGATGAAATGCGAGGAATCGTATACGAGAAGTGTTTTGGAATTGAGGAATTGAGGAACTGAGGATTTGAGGGGTTGTAGGGACGTGATTTATCGCGTCCTAAATTAGGTGTTGAGCCCTGAAAGGGCGAGACAAATATAGGATAAGGCAACGCCTTATTAGTTAGGAGTTAAGGAATATCTCGCGTAGAGGCGCACGGACGTGCGACTTTTAAAATCATTCCAAAACTATTGTAAAAGCGACTTTCTCTTCTGTGTTTTTTGAAAGAAGCATAGTGCCGCCATGAAGTCGTATGATTTGACGTGAGACGGCGAGTCCAATGCCGGAACCATCTCGTTTTGTAGTGAAGAACGGAGTGAAGATATTTTCCGCTATCTCGTCAGAAATCTTTCCTGAATTATTGCTTAACTCTATATGGATACGTTCTTCATTATCAATAAAAGCCTTAATTTCAATATTATATAACTTATTATCAGAATCACACGACTCTATAGCGTTTTTTAAAATATTAAGCAGCACCTGCGACATCTGACTTTTATCAGCATAAAGCATTATGTCAATAGGATTTATATCGAATTCAAGTTTAATATTTTGAAAATCAACAAGAGAGATAACATTGTCAATTATTTCCTTAAGATAAAATGGCGACTTCTGTGGCATTGGCACACGCGTCACCTGACGAAAAGAGTTGACGAAATTCATGAGACGTTCGCTCGTGGAATGAATCACTTCAAGCCCCTCTCCTATTTTTTCAGAATCGTCGATATTGTCAATCAAGGTGTTGCTTATTGAAGTGATAGGCGCCAACGAATTCATGATTTCATGAGTGAGAATACGCGTCAGATTCTCCCACACTTTCACCTCCTGATTATCAAGTTCTTTAGCGATATCACCTATAGTCACCACTCTCAGATTCTTCCCTTTATAATTGATTGAAGCACAGCTCAGAACCAAATTCACCTCTGCAATTTCAGTGTTATATCTCACAACATGCTGTTCAGATGGCTTTATATCTTGAAGAACATTTACAAGTTCTTCCGATTGTGACTTCAAGAAAGATATATGGCTTATCATTTGCAAGGAAAAGATTCCCAAGGCTTTAGAATTAACATGAACCACAATGCCGTTTTCCATGAGAAGCATAATGCCGATATTGGCACATTCCATTATCAGCTCGAAGTTTTTCTCGTCTTCACGAATGAGACGTTTCTTCTCGTCCATCACGTCTTTGATTTCATTAAGAGCACTGTTGACAAGCACATTCTCTGTACGATTCGGATTTTCCGTAAAACGAAATGAATAGTCGTCGTTCTTCACTGCTCTTATAATGAATGAGATACGACCTATAATTCCTTTATATACAGATATAAGTCGGAAGAGCGACAACGTAAGCAGAGGCAAACATACGAGCAAAAACATCATTTTTTCATAAACGACGCATAAGCAAGTAGCGATGCTCATCGCTATCAAGAATATGATATTTAATATTATACGGCGATATGAAATCAGACTATTTCTCATAAGCCATAACGTTTTATCTTGTTGTAAAGAGTCTGACGAGTGATGCCGAGTTTCAGCGCTACGAGCGAGAGATTGCCGTTGTTGGAGTTTATAGCTTCCGCTATCGTTCTGCGTTCGACATCTTCAAGAGTGAAACCGTCGTCATACGATGATGATGATACAGATTGATAAAGGCCGAGATGTTCAGGGTTAATGACGTTATCATCGCACATGATGACTGCTTTTTCAATAGTATGCTGAAGTTCACGGATATTGCCATCCCAACGATGCGACAGCATTTTCTCCTCTGCCGCAGCCGAGATAATCACATTATCCTTTTTGTATTTCTCAGAATAACGTTTCAGGAACATCTCTGCAAGAGGAATAATATCCTCTTTTCTGTTACGCAATGGCGGAATATTGATATGTATCGTATTGATTCTAAAGAGCAAATCCTGACGAAACTCCGCTTTTTCTGACATCTCAAACAAATTACGATTCGTTGCCGTTATGAGACGTATGTCGATGTTTATCGGATTGTTAGTACCGAGACGAGTAATGTTTCTGTTTTGAAGAGCTGTGAGCAATTTAGCCTGCAGATGCAGCGGCATATTACCTATTTCGTCCATGAAAAGCGTCGAGTTGTTGGCTGCTTCCATCTTACCTATCCTATCGGAATGAGCGTCGGTAAATGCTCCCTTCTTATGACCGAAGAGCTCACTTTCGAAGAGCGTCTCTGGTATCGCGCCCATGTCGAGAGAAATCATCTCATTGTTACGACGTGAAGAAAGTCGGTGAATCTCACGAGCCAGCACCTCCTTACCAGTACCGTTCTCGCCGGTAATCATTATGTTAGCGTCGGTGGCTGCCACACGCTCAACGATATTCTTGATACGCAGCATCTCCAGAGAGTTGCCCCAGAACATCTGAGATTCATTGGCAGTGTCGTTATGTTTAGAAGGTTTCTTTTTCTCACGGCCTTCGTTATAAGCGTTTTGCAACGTCTCGATAAGTTTCTCGTTGTTCCAAGGTTTCACTATGAAGTCGAAGGCGCCGTCTTTCATGGCACGCACTGCGAGGTCGATGTCAGCGTAAGCGGTAAAGAGAACGACTTTTATTTTTGGGAATTTATTATTCACCTCATTAAGCCAAAAGATACCTTCGTTACCATTATTTATTCCAGCGTGGAAATTCATGTCGAGGAGAATCACGTCTGGCGATTCTGTCTGTATTGTAGATATGAGCGACTTAGGAGAATCGAGAGTTATCACTTTCTCGAAATAGTTCTCCGTCAGCATCTTGACAGCCGACAAGATATTAGTGTTATCATCAACGATGAGGAGTTTACCTTTTTTGGACATAAGAGGAATATTTAAAGCAAATATACATTTTTTCCGTCATTTTGGGTGGTAAAAAACACATTTTTTCCGAAAGATATTTTTTAGCTTTGAGCTACGAGTCTTGGATTTGCCCACTGCTCACAGCACATTGCCCACTGCAATTTATAAATTTATTTAATTTTCAATTCCTGAGACGTGTCAATGTGTGTTTATTTTTATTGGAATCATTGATGCGTCTCTACAATACCTCCACAGGGTTTTCGTTTGCTGCTTTCCAAAAACACAAAATATTTACTGCATAGATGATAAAAAGCACTAACATCACTCCGGCAAGAAAAATCCAAAATGACAATGATGTAACTAAATTAGAATCAGTTCTTATCATCTCAAGATAATAACGTCCACCTATAATAGCCGCAACAACGCCTATTGTTATAGCTGACAACACTACCAAAGAAATATTCAAACTCAGTTTTTTAATCACTTCAGTCACCGTAGCGCCACAGACCTTACGAATCGCTATTTCTCTCCTCCTCGACTGCATCTCATTACCCAAATATCCAATCAGTCCAATCAACGAGATTATCAATGTCACCAGAGCTGCAATCAGAACTACATTACGCAAATGACGGAACTGATAATAGTTATCTTTCATTCTTTCATTGAATGTTACGAAACTATATTGCCAAGCTGAAGTGTAAAATTCATCAATTATATTTTTTATTGTCTTAATATTTTCAGCTGAAAAATCAGTCATCCTGATATTAAACTGAAATGTATTGACTCTGTTCTCGTCAAGATAAGCATGGAATGGATGTATCACTATAGGCTGTACCCATCCGCCTCCCATCTGATAATCAGCGACAACTCCAACTATTTCGTATGTACCGTTGTCACCTTTATAAAAGACCTTGCCTATAGGACTATCCGTAAAACCATGATATTCAACAAACGCCTCATTGACGAGCACCTTATTCGGAGCATCAGTAGCTGTGTAATTACGGCCTTCAACGATTTTCATCTGCATCGTCGGGATATAATGCTCATCGGCTATTTCCCAGCGGCATGAGAAAAGCAGATTCCACTGAGAGTCATAGATTGGATTGCCAGAATAACCCCAGACAGGATAACCTAACGAAATACCGACATCTTCCACGCATGTCTGCTTCAAAAGTTCATCGCGTATCGTAAGCTGCGTCGTCGTTGTCCCAGGAATACAGACAGTCATAATCTTATCATATTTATAGCCATGATCTGCTGTCAAGACATATTCAGACTGGCGCATCGTAGTGCCGAGAAAAATCACTATAGCTGTAGTACAAGAAATCTGCACAAAAAGGAGCGTCTTCTTCCACCATTTGCGATTCTCAAAACCACCACGAAAAGCATAATGCAACTTTACCGATGAAAATATTGCAGCAGGAATCAAACCAGCCACAAGAAATGCAACGACA
Organism: Bacteroidales bacterium; assembly: GCA_045615285.1. GTDB lineage: Bacteria > Bacteroidota > Bacteroidia > Bacteroidales > F082 > Limimorpha. The sequence goes on along the minus strand of JAZLEO010000056.1, from coordinate 12,656 downwards.
CACACCACAGCAGGAATCCAAATCCTTTCCAATGCAAACAGCACTTTCACATCAAAAAACATCTCTGATATTTCTTTGCTTAAACACATTATTATCAAAATAGACAATAATATTGCAACGAATAAAATCAGCAATGTCTCAAAAATCAACATGTTAAATATATCGTTTCTTTTTGCGCCATTACATCTCAGCATCGCTATTGTCTTACTTCTTTGAGACAATGACGAAATCGTGAGCAAAACATAATTAAGACACGCTATCAGCATTGCAACAAAACCTATCGTTCCCAGCAAGATAGAAGTCTGTTTTATATTAGTTTTAAAAAACATACTTTTATCTATAGGAATAAAACTGAAACTAACCTGCCATTTATCAACATAGTATTTGTAGTCAGGATAACGTTTTACAAACTCATCCATCTGCGCCTCAACTTCAGCTATATCACATCCTTCACGCAATTTGAAATATGTAGGATAACGGTCGGAACCTGTCCAGTTATAATCTCCGTTACGATAATCGATAAAATAAAGCATATCAAACTGACCGATGGTGTTATTTACTGGAGGCGTTTTAAACACACCGCCAACGACATATTTGTTTTCATGCGTCGTTTCTATCATCTTTCCAAGAGGATCTTCTTTTCCAAATAATATGTCAGACAGTCTCTTAGAGATGAGTACTTCGTTAGCAGCCCTACCATCTTCCGACAACACACGACGAGCGTCACCGCTAATCATGCCGAAGTCAAGAACTTCAAAGAAATCCTGGTTAACATTCAACATTGACACGTCAATATTATTTCCATTATGATTTATCTGAAGGAGATTATCGACATAATGCGTTGCAGCCTCAATATGAGGAATGTCGTTTGCCATATTAGGTGCGAGTGGCATAACCATGTGATTGTTAACCCCATTCAAGCCGAACTGAGGCGAGATATTCCACACCTGATATATCCTCTCTTTATCTGGGAAAAAACTGTTATACGACAGCTTCAGTCCCACAAAAGAAATGATAACAAGAGCCACTATCAAGCCTAACGACAAAGAAATTATACGTGTCGCCGAGTTACCTCTGTTCTTCAGCAGATAGCGAATAGAGTAATTTAATGTGTTCATTTTTATAGGTTTTTATCGTTTTTCATCACAGTCTGTTCTTCACATCTGTCACTATCTTGCCGTCGAAGAGGCAGATGGTTCTTGTTGCGAAGGCTGCATCGTGTTGTGAGTGTGTCACCATGATGATGGTGGTTCCTTCTTGGTTGAGTTCTTTAAGAAGGTTCATCACGTCTTGTCCGTTCTTAGAATCCAAGTTACCTGTAGGTTCGTCGGCAAGGATGAGCTTAGGATTCGACACCAAGGCTCTCGCTATCGCCACACGCTGCTGCTGTCCGCCGGAGAGCTGCTGTGGGAAATGCTCGCTTCGGTGAGAGATATTCATCTTATCTAATATCTTGGCGACACGCTCCTTACGCTCCGACGACTTCACTCCCATATAGATGAGAGGAAGCTCCACGTTCTCTGAGACCGTCAGCTCATCAATGAGGTTAAACGACTGGAACACAAAGCCGATGTTACCCTTACGGAACATGGTCCTGTCTTTCTCCTTGAGACCGCCCACTTCCTGACCAAGCAAGGAATATGTGCCTCCCGTAGGATTATCCAACAATCCCAAGATGTTCAATAATGTGGATTTTCCGCATCCCGAAGGACCCATAACAGCTACAAACTCACCTTCTTTAACTTCAAATGAAACGCCATTCAAGGCAATGGTTTCTATCTCCTCAGTGAAGAAACTCTTTCTTAAATTTTCGACTTTTAACATACCTTTTTAAGCTTTGAGCCTTGAGCCTTGAGCTACGAGCATAGGATTTGCCCACTGCTCACAGCTCATAGCTCACTGCAATTTATAAATTTTATTTAATTTTCAATTTTCAACTAGTCATGCCAAATATATACCATAATTTGATATTATTAGTTATCAAGCATTTAAAATTCCATCTTTAAAATCAGTGTAAAAATAATAGACAGTTGATGTAAAACAAATAGACATTTTGTGTTAAATAACTTTAACTTTATTTTACATTGATTATTGGTAACGAAAAACATCTTATCGTTATTTCAAACAAATAACACAAAAAAAATGTTGTTTTTATACAATTATTACACAAAAAAATGTATTTTTGTAGAAAAATCTTTATCAGATGGAAAGAACTATTTATCAAAATTTATTGGAATGGAAAGATAATCCAAACAAGAAGCCTCTTATTTTGTTAGGTGCACGACAGGTTGGAAAGACATACATATTAAAGGAATTTGGCAGTCGAGAATTTGACAACCTAATTTATGTTAATTGTCATAAAGATTCATTCGCATTGAATTTATTCAGAAACTTTGACATTAAACGTATTGTTACAGAGCTGGAACGTTATTATGAAACAGATATAGTCATAGGAAAGACATTGATATTCTTCGATGAAATACAAGAGATTCCGAATGCAATTGCTTCATTGAAATATTTTTGCGAGGACTATCGTTCTCTGCATGTCGTTGCTGCAGGTTCATTATTAGGAATATCATTGCGCAATGATGAGTCATTTCCTGTAGGAAAAGTAAATATGATGAAGATGTTTCCTATGACATTCAATGAATTTTTATTAGCTAATGGAAGAAGCAAAACAGTGGAACTTTTAGACACATGTGATTGGGAATCCATATCAGCAATGGATGAATTACTGAAAGAATATCTTCGTCAATATTATTTCGTTGGAGGAATGCCAGAAGCCGTTTTAAAATATATTGAAACCAAAGATGTTAGACAAGTACGGATGATACAAAGAGAAATTTTAGACACATATTACTACGATATGTCGAAACATACGAAGACTCAGATTCAACGTATTCATCAGGTTTGGAACAACATTCCAGCACAGTTGTCAAAAGAAAACAAAAAGTTTTTTTACGGAGACATTAAAAAAGGTGCCAGATCAAAAGATTATGAGATGGCCATGCAATGGTTGATAGATGCCGGATTGGTGTATAAAGTAGAAAAATGCAAGCAACCTACAATTCCATTGAAATTTTACGCAGATAGTTCAGCCTTCAAATTATACATGCTTGACTGCGGATTGCTGGCATGTCTGTCAGAAGCTAACCCTAACACCATGTTGCTTAACGATAATGCCTTTGTTGAATTTAAAGGTGCATTTACAGAGAACTTCGTACTTCAGCATTTGAAGGCAACGAACAATATTTCTATCTTCTATTACTCTAAGGACAATTCCACAATGGAAATAGACTTTCTCCTCCAGACTGAGGAAAAAGTCATTCCCATAGAAGTGAAAGCATCTGTCAATGTCAAAAGCAAATCATTATCGTTATTTGTAAATGAGGATTTTAAAGACAAAAACTTTAAAGCAGTACGTTTTTCTTTAAAACCATACATTGACCAAGAATGGATGGAAAACATCACGCTATATGCTGTAGATAGCTATATTAGAAGCATTTTGGTTTAAGACAGAATCTTCCATCTCCTAATTAAATTGCCTCCACTGGGTTTTCGTTTGCTGCTTTCCATGAACGGAGCGTAACTGTCACGATGGTTATTATCGTTATAGTCAGGACTGCAACGACATAAACCCAGACGGACATTTCGGTGCGATAGGCGAACTGCTGCATCCATCTGTCGATGATGTAATAACTTATCGGGATAGCAACAGCAGAACATATAGCCACGATGTAGAGATATTTCTTGTTGAACATCTTGATGATTCCTGCCGACGACGCTCCGTGAATACGACGTATTCCTATCTCATGGCGCTTGTACTGAGTCTCAAACAACACCAAGCCAAAGACTCCGATAATGGAGATTAATATTGAAAGAACGGAAAACATCGTGACTAAAGTTGATAACTGTTTTTCTTTCTGATATTGTATTGCCAGCACATCATCGAAGAATTTCAGTTCGTACGACTCTGGATCTGCGAACCACATAACTTCATCAAGCAAACCTTTCATAAATTTGCTAATTTCATTAAAATCAGTACCTGCAGCCACTCTCAAATAAACGTGATTTGGATGACGCCATCCATATTGACCGAAGACGACAAACGCCCACGGATTAATTTCTTTATGTAAAGGTTGGAAATTAAAGTTTTCACAAATACCAACTACAGGACTTAACGCATCACCATGCGCATTTATCACAGATTCCGTATCAATTCCATATTTATCAGCAGCAGCTCTGTTGAAGATAAGCGCTCCTCCTTGTATTTTTTCATCAGAAGGCATGAAATCGCGACCTTCTTCTATCTTGATTCCCATCATCTGCAAGAAATTCCATGAGACAGGAAAAGCTCTGAAAATTATACTACCATCTTTATAGTCTCTGGTCCATGTCATGTGATCTTGATTAACTATACGGTCATCACCGTATGAGACATCAATAATATTCGGATTTTGCTTCAACATTTCAGTAATAGCATCACGATTTGCATAATCCAACTTTCCACCATTTCCTAAAAGACCCTGATGAACTTTGAAAGTATAAAGCATATCTGTGTCGAATCCCATTTCGTGTTTAAGCATATACTTATGTTGTCTTTGTATGAATAAAGTACATATTATCAAAGTAATTGAAATGACATATTGGATTCCTACCAATGAATAACGTAATATCTTTCCAGATTTCGTAGCATGAAACGAGCCTTTCAACACCAATGAAGGATTGAACTTAGTGATATAAAAGGCTGGATACAAACTCACTATAGCTGCAAATATCATCAAAAAGACAATCATCGAAAGTGCTAATTCCCAGTTTTCTCCTAATGAAACAGAGGTAGAAATATATTCCGACAATGGCGTATTTGCAAAAGCAAAGACGATTGTCATCGCACATAAAATCGACAATAATGTCAAGCCTAATGTCTCCAACAATATATTAAGACGCAACTTTGATGTCGGAGCTCCGAATACCTTGTAAGTGTTGATTGCTTTAATTCGTGTCGGTATCAAAGCGAAGAAGAAATTGATGAAGTTGATGAAAGAGATGACAAGGATAAGTACTGCTATCGCTATCAAACTATATGTCGTACTGCGACTTCCTTTAAATCCTTCTAATGATGATGTGTTATCTAAATAAAGTTTCGACAAAGGATTTAGACGTACACATATATCATAAGATTCTCCTCTTTCTTTCCAATATTCAAGTTCTATGTCCCTCATTTTTTCTGCCACATCAGCAGGTGATATTCCTTCTTTCAATCTTACATAAAAAGATTTCCCCCAGTTGTTTTCATCATCATATCCGACATCACACAGCCAACCTTCATATTCTGATATTGTACTAGGTTTTGGCATATTTTTAAAGACACCTGCAATGGTACGAGTCGTATTCGTTGCAAGTCCACGACCTACAGTCAAGACATCACCGACCTTTAAGTCATATTTCTTTGCTACTTCTTCTGAGATAATGATATCATTTATCGTAACGAAATTTTCAAATCCGCCTTCAACAAATTCATAGGAAAACACCTCTAAAGCCTCACGTTGCGCATACGACAGCTTTATTCTCAGATTGTCTATCGTCTGATTTCGTTTTATGGAATGATCATACCAGATATATTCTTCTGGAAACGAAAAACTCATCGTTCCAGCTACTTCCAATTCGGGAACAGAGGCACAAATCTTATCTGGCAACTGCTGATTCCAATTGTGAGACCACGCACCTAAATTATCTTTTGAAGTGCGTTCCACTCTGTAAATGTTTTCCGAATTTGGTATCACCTTGTTAAATGACAGGTCATGATTCACCTGAACCAAAATAAGATAAATTGCCGCAAATGCCACCGCCATGCCTACTACATTCAACAATGACGATGTTGTATATCGGCGTAATAATGTGATGAAATTTTTGATGTACATACCTTTTTTTATTTTTGAGCCTTGGGTCTCGAGCTACGAGCCTTGGATTTGCCCACTGCTCACAGCTCATTGCTCACTGCAATTTATAAATTTATTTAATTTTCAATTTTCCATTTCCGAGACGTGTCAATGTTTATTTGTTTTTTGCAGGATACATTGACGCGTCTCTACCAAACATTCACAATTCCTGAGACGTGTCAATGTTTATTTGTTTTTTACAGGATACATTGACGCGTCTCTACCAAACATTCCTAATTAATCACCAGCACTTCATTATCTCCGTAATTGTCGTACGATGATGTTATCACTTTCTCTCCTGGATTGAGGCCTTCAAGCACTTCGTAATATTGAGGGTTCTGGCGTCCGATGCGTATCTTGCGTTTGTAGGCTTTCTCGCCGCTCTCGTCCACGACGTAAATCCATCTGCCGCCTGTCTTCTGGAAGAACGAACCTCTTGGTATTATCGCTGCTTCGGTAGGCTGTCCAAGTTGCAAATTTAAGTAATAAGTCTGACCTCTGCGTATGTTTTCAGGCAACTCATCACTGAAACGAAAGTCAGCTTTGAATTGTCCGTTACGCACTTCCGGATATACCTTCCTCAGCGTCATCTCGAACTTATTATCCTGACGTTCAAACGATGCTGTCAATCCTGTCGTCACTCTGTCGATATAATGTTCGTCTATCTGTGCCTGCACCTTATAAGCCGACAAGTCATTGATTTGTCCGATGTTCATCCCTTGCGATAGCGACTGTCCGAGTACAGCGTCCAACATGCCTACTTCTCCGTCGATAGGAGCCTTGACTTTGAGGTTATCGACACGTTCGCGGATGAGTTTCATATTCAGTTCCATCGACTTCAGGCTCTCTTCCATCTGCTGCACCTGAGAGCTACGATATAAAGAATCTTGCTTCTGACGTTCCAAGATAAGAGTACGTTTATTCACAGCGAGCTGATAATTCTCCTCCGACTGAAGATATTCTTCCTTAGCGATGAGGTCGTTTTCATAAAGCTCCTTGTTTTGTTCGTATGTTCTTCTCAGACGGCTAACCTCCAAGTCGAGCTGCAGCTTCTCCTGGCGTAAAGAGAGACGCTCCTGTTCCATAGAGATGAGCGTGTTACGCAAGATATTCTGTTTCTCGGCGAGGTCGGCCTCCGACTGCAATATCTGCATCGAGAGAGAGTTGTTCGACATCTCCAATATGACGTCGCCGCGTTTCACCTTGCTGCCTTCTTCATGGACGATACGCTCTACCACTCCCGACTCCAATGGCGTGAGCTGCACCGTGGTGATAGGCTGCACCGTTCCCGTAAGGCGCACATAGTCATTGAACTCACCTCGCTCCACGGCAGCCACCGTCATAGTAGCCGCATTGACTCTCAGCGTACTCTTGTTGTCACGCACAGCAAGCCACACAATAAACACCACCAATGCCGCAGCACCGAAATACGGCATGTTCTTCTTCTGAAACAATGCCTTCAATCCTTTTTTCTTTTCTAATTTGATGTCCATACTTTTTTATTTAGTCAACAGACTACGGTCAACAGACAACAGTCTTTGTCCACATAGTCTTTAAATCAGTAATTTATTTTTATCAATATTTTTTGTCAACTGTCTACAGTCAACAGTCTTGTCCACTATCTTTATTATTTACTCATGGTCTGTTGTCCGTTGTCTGTTGTCCGTTGACCAGGTCACCTCCATTATAATATTCCACCATTTTATATTCTATAATGTATTGCAACTTCGAGCGCAAGCAGTCTGATTTAGCTTGTAATAATGTCGTTGATGCTGTCTGCAAATCTATTGCGGTGACGAGTCCTTTCTCGAATTTGGCAGCGATGCCGTCGTATGCGAGTTGTGCTGCCTCTACTTTCTTCTGTCCGAGAAGATATTGTTTTGCAAAGCCTTTCATCTGCTGATATGAAGTCGTCACTTCGCTTTCCACGGCATTACGTACCGCTATCTCGTCGAGCTCGGCATTACGCCATGCGTTACGAGCCTTATGCGTTGATGTCTTTATGCTTAATCCTGAAAATATTGGGATGGAAAGTCCAACTTGAATATATGAACCGATGTTGTTTCTCAGCTGGTTCAGGAAAGCGTCATAAGCCGCCTGGTTTTCCATATTGACGAAATAGCTGGTGTTATAACCTCCATAGAGATATAATGATGGAAAATAATTTCCTTTCATTCTTTTATATGAAATCTTGGCATATTCTGTATTCAATTTTGAAGAAATGATTTTATCGTTGTTATTAAGAGCATGATTCACTACATCTTCCATAGGTGTAAGCATTGTTACAAATTCGATGTCGATATTTTCATCTATATTCAATTCTTCATCTTGAGGAAAATTCATAATCTCACGAAGACGAATCTCAGCGAGTGCGAGATTGTTCTGCTGTTCGGTAAGAAGATAATCGTAATTAGCTTCCTGCGATTCCACTTCTGCCACGTCGGCTGCGCTCTTACGACCAATCTCATAAAGTTTCTTAGCTTCCTTGAGCATCTGACGCGACGATTCTAATTGCTGCTGAGCTATTTTCACAGTACCTATATAATATAATACGTCGATGTAAGCCTGCATAGTCTGCATAGCAATTTCATCGCGAGATATTTGCAGTTCGTGTGTGCCACGTTCGCGAGCCACCTTAGCAGCACGCACAGTGTTGACGCCTTGCAATCCTGCAAACAAAGGCATGGAGCCCGATATTCCGTAAGAATTGCTAAAAGTAGAAACATTGGTGTAATTGTTAGTCTCCGGGTCGATGGAACGTCCGAAGTTAGTTGCACCAGAGACGCTAGCCGAGAGCGAAGGAAAGAGAGATGCCACGGAAGAATTATAATCCTGTTTAGCATCATCAAGGGCGTTTATTTTCTTTCCTACAGAAGTAGAATGCTCCACGGCGTAAGCCATGCAGTCGTTCATGTTCATCAGTGACGACTGCGCAGCGAGACCGAGTGTCAAAAAATTAGACACGATAAAAATAATTATGGATATTGAGCTAAGGCTGTTGGCCGTTGAACTTTGGCCTTTGGCTGTTAGCTGTTGAGCTTTATGTTCTTTATGACATATAAAATTATGGACAATATCTGTTGTCCGTTGTCTGTTGTCCGTTGTCCTTAAAAATCTCCTCATTTCTTTAATCATTTACGTTTTTATAACGTGCCAAAGAAATGCCAAAATCATGATTTGTTAATTATCAACGGATTAGGATTTTATCTTTTAAATATGATGTAAAAAAATTAGACAGAGAGTGTAAAAAAAATGGAATTGAGGATTTGAGGATTTGTAGGGACGTGATTTATTGCATCCTAATTTTGAATTTGTAGGGATGCGGCAAGCCACGTCCGTACAATGCGGCAAGCCACGTCCGTACATAAAGGTTAATGATAACACCTTGGAATTAGTAGCCCCCAATGCGTTAGGGATTGGAGCGGCATCCTTTTGGAGCGAAGCGGAAAAAGATATAGCGGAAAGCCCGACGGCGGAGCGAAGCGGAGCTGGAACGCCCTGAAACAATTCATAATGCATAATTGAAAATTGAAAGTCAATAGTCATAGTTCTTGGTTCAAAATTTTCATATTTTTTCCATTGTTTTTTCAATAATTTTATTTTATATTTGCGATACACATTAGGACACATTCGATGTGCCCCTACGACATTAAACTTAAAACAAATATATCATGGAAATTTGGCATTATTGGGTCATTGCAGCCCTCGTATTCATCATCATCGAAATCTGCACCAGCGGTTTCGCAATCGCTTGTCTGTCTGTAGGATGTCTATTCTCAGCCATAGGTTCAGCTTTTGAATTATCCACAGCATGGCAAGTCGGATTGTTTGCAATAGGAACGTTCCTCGCATTCATCTTCGTTCGTCCTTTAGTGTTAAAACTTATGGACAAAAAAGCAAACAAAAGCGTAACGACCAACATGGACAACCTCATCGGTCGCAAGGCTGTGGTCACAGAGAAAATCGAGAAAGACGGATACGGACGCGTCAAGATCGACGGCGACGACTGGAAAGCACGCATGGAAGACGACGGCGAGGCTGAAGTTGGCGAAAAAGTCACTATATTATCAAACGAAAGCATTATATTAACAGTTAAAAAATAAACACTATGGGCTCATTAATTATCTTCGGAATCATCGCATTCATCGTAATAATATTTGCTTTGAATGGATTGAAAGTCGTTCCACAGTCAGAGACAAAAGTCATCGAACGACTCGGTAAGTTTCACGGCGTACTTCCTGCAGGCTTGAACATCATCTGGCCTATCATCGACCGCCCTAAAGCTATAGCAGTCAGAGACCAAAGAGGCAGGTCATACATGACAAGCAGCATCGACCTCAGAGAGCAAGTCTATGACTTCCCAAAACAAAACGTTATCACAAAAGACAACGTAACCACAGAAATCAACGCGCTTTTATATTTCCAAATCGTTGACCCGATTAAGTCAGTTTACGAAATTGAAAACCTTCCTGTCGCTATCGAAAAGCTCACACAGACAACATTACGTAACGTCATCGGCGAGTTGGAATTAGACGAGACATTAACATCACGCGACACCATCAACGCCAAGCTTCGCGCTGTATTGGACGACGCTACAAACAAATGGGGCGTCAAGGTAAACCGCGTTGAGTTACAAGACATCACACCTCCTGAGTCAGTACGCATCGCCATGGAAAAACAAATGCAGGCAGAACGTAACAGACGTGCTGAAATCTTGAAAGCTGAAGGTGAAAAGACATCAGCGATTTTAAAGTCAGAAGGTGAAAAGACATCACAAATCAACAATGCCGAGGCTGAAAAAGCAGCAGTACTTCTCAAGGCAGAAGGCGAAGCAAAAGCTAAAATCTTACAAGCAGAAGCTGAGTCACAAGCAATTGCCATGATAGCAGAAGCAATCAAGAACACTAAGACCGACCCAGCATCATATCTCTTGGCAACAAAATACATCCAGACATTAGAACAAATGGTCAGCGGCAAAGACAACAAGACCATCTACATGCCATACGAAGCATCCAATATGCTCGCTTCATTAGGCGGAATCAAAGATATTTTTAATAAATAAAAATGTAGAGACGTACCAATGTTTCCTGCATATTAACAAACATTGATGCGTCTCTTATAGATAATTGAATGAATATAATTTATGAGACGTATCAATATGTTTTATTGCAGGATATATTGATGCGTCTCTACTAGTTTTTTAAAAAATGCAACTCTCAGAAAGACAACAGAAAGTAGTAGATAAATTAAACGAGTTAGAGATACCATTCGACATTCACTTCCACCCTCCTATTCCTACAATTGAAGAAGCATTGAATTATTGGAAAGAATTCGACTCCACACATTGTAAAAACTTGTTTTTCAGAAACCATAAAGGAAACCGACATTACCTCGTGATATTTGACTGCATGAAGCAGCTCGCCATACACGAACTAGAACAAAGGCTCAAACAAGGCAAGCTAAGTTTCGCTTCAGAAGCACGCATGGATAAATATTTAGGACTGAAGCCAGGCAGCGTCTCTCCTTTCGGAATCATCAATGACGAAGAACATCACGTTTATCTTTACATCGACAAGAATCTACTTAAGTCAGAACGACTTAGCTTCCATCCAAACGACAATACCGCTACATGCGTCATCAGCAAAGACGACCTGATTAAATTCTTGGACACAATGGGTAACGGATACGAATTCATTGACTTATACGAAGATTAATTTTTTTTGAATAATGGATTGTTTCTTTGCCTAAAAAAACGTACCTTTGCACACGTTATCGAAAAGGCATAAAAAAGCACTTTTCAATTGTATCACGAATTATATTTTTATGGATTATTCCCGATGTATAAAACCTTGCGTTGAATCAGAAATTGGTAAGTTAAACTGCGTATTATTACACGCTCCAGGTCCGGAAATCGAACACATGACACCGGAAAACGCGCATAAGTTTCTGTTCAGCGACATGTTAAACCAACGCGAAGCTTATAACGACTACAAAGATTTTCAAGGCACTTTAAGAAAAGTCACTAACGTCCTTACTGTTAGAGAACTCCTTGAAGACATACTCAAAAACCAAGAATTGAAACACGAACTCGTAGAGAAAATCTGCAAAAGAGAAAACGTAGAGTTCCTCAAAGACGAGTTGAACAAATTATCAAACATCGACTTAGCAAAAGCATTCATTGAAGGTCTCGAAAACGACAGCTTCAAAGAAAGATATATATTGCCACCTGCACCAAATTTCTTCTTCATGAGAGATGCTTCGTTCACCATGTACGACAACATCATGATCAGCAAGATGGCAACGACAGTGCGCGACAGAGAAAGCATTCTCCTTCAAGCTATCTACAACAACTCCCCTATCTTTGACGTAAAGACCGTCAACCCTGTCGAGCAATACGCTCCAAACGGAATCGGAAGAGTTGAAGGCGGCGACGTCTTGATGGCACGTCACGACATCATCTTGAGCGGCTGCGGCGCAAGAACAAGCGAAGAAGGCATCAAGGCAATGGTCGAACACCTCAAGACAAAAGGCGACCACAGACATCTCATCGCACAAGAATTACCATTAGAGCCAGAATCATTCATCCACCTCGACATGGTATTCACATTGTTAGATGTCAACAAATGTATGGTATTCAAGCCTGTCATCCTCAATCCAAAATACAAGACCGTTCATTACGAGATATTCGAAAATGGCGAGGTCAAGGTTTATGAAGAA
>JAZLEO010000055.1:0-4501 GCA_045615285.1 Bacteroidales bacterium | reverse complement strand
AAGAATCGAACTTGTGACCTCATGCCTGTCAAGCATGCGCTCTAAACCAACTGAGCTACCGTCCCATTTGCGAGTGCAAAGATACAACTTTTTTTTATTCCTCCAAATATTTTTTATGTCATTTTTTATTTTATTTTTGAATTTTCTAAATCTATTGTTATGAATAAAATTAAGTGCTTATTAATCATTGCGTTCCTGATGTGCGGATTGGCAGCTTCCAACGCTCAGGAAAAGAAAAATTTTGAATTGGCTGATATTTATGAACGTCCAACTTTCTCGATAAAGCGAGTCAGAGGCATGAATCCGATGAAAGACGGCAACACTTATGCAACTCTGGAAGAAGGTAAGTTGAACATTTATAATTACAAAACAGGTGAGTTGGTGAAGACTCTTTTCGATATGAGAGAACTTATGCTTCCTGGTGATACTGTAGCCGTGCCATTGTATGGAACCTATACACTCAGCGACGACGAATCCAAAGTCTTGTTCATGAATAACATGAATCCTATCTATCGTCATTCATACACCGCAAGTTTCTATGTCTATGACATTAATAACAAGGTGTTGTCTCCTTTGTCAGAAAACGGCGATCAACGTCTCGCAACGTTTTCTCCAGATGCAACAAAGGTTGCTTTCATGCGCGACAATAACTTGTTTATTAAAGATTTAAAAACAAACGAAGAAATCCAATTTACTCACGATGGTAAATGGAATCATATCATCAATGGCGCTCCTGACTGGGTCTATGAGGAAGAGTTTGGTTTCGCTCAGGGTTTCTTCTGGTCTCCTGACAGTAAAAAAATTGCGTTTTATCGTTTCGATGAATCAAATGTTAAGGAATATAACATGCAAATGTTTGATGGATTGTATCCTGAAGATTATAAATTTAAATATCCTAAAGCTGGTGAAGATAATTCTATCGTAGAAGTTTTTGTTTATGATGTCGAATCTGGTAAAACAACAAAAATGAATACAGGCGAAGAAACTGACATCTATTTCCCAAGAATAAAATGGACCCAGAATCCAAGTGTCTTGGCGATCCAAAGACTGAATCGTCATCAAAATCATTTGGAAATATTGGCCGCAAACGCAACTACAGGTGAAACAACCGTATTCTATGATGAACAAAATCAGTATTATATAGATGTTACCGACAACTGGACATTCCTAGAAGATGGAAAAAGATTTATTATGACAAGCGAAAAAGATGGATACAATCATATTTATCTTTGTCCTATGAATGGTGGTGAAGGAAAACAACTTACATCTGGTAATTGGGAAGTTACAGAAGTTTATGGTTTCGACGGAAAGGAAGTCTATTTCCAAGCTGCCAAAAATTCATCAATCGAACGTCAGATTTATGCCGTGAACTTGAAAGGTAAAATGCGTACATTAATTAATAAGGTGGGAACAAATAATGCTAAATTTAGTTCTAACTTTAAATACTTAATAAATATTAACTCGACAGCAGAACAGCCGGAACAATATGTGTTGTTCGATAATAAAGGTAAGCAGGTTAGAGTTTTGGAAGATAATAGTGAATTTACGGAGAAGATAAAAGAGTATAATATCGCTAAAAAAGAATTTGTGACGATTGCGGATCCTGCGTTTACTTTGCCTGATGGAACTCAGTTGGAAATGGAAACATGGCGTATATTGCCTCCTGATTTCGATCCTAATAAGAAATATCCGGTTTTAATTTATGTTTACGGAGGCCCTGGTCATCAGACTGTTATGAATTCCTGGAATCATAGCGACTATGCTTGGATGCAGATATTGGCACAGAATGGAATCATTTGCGTGTCTATTAACAATAGAGGCGGCGGCGCAAGAGGAGAGGAGTTTAAGAAGATGACTTACCAACAACTTGGTAAGTATGAAACCGAAGATATGATTACTTTGGCCAAATATATGGCTGCTCAACCATACGTCAATCCTGAAAAAATAGCCATTTATGGATGGAGCTATGGCGGATTTATGGCAACATCCGGCATAACGAAAGGCGCCGATTATATCAGTACGGCTGTGGCGGTAGCTCCTGTTACAAACTGGCGCTATTATGACAATATTTATACTGAGAGATTTATGCGCACGCCGCAGGAAAACCCTTCTGGTTATGACGATAACTCGCCGATAAATTTCGTGGAAAATCTAAAGGGAAATTACCTCTTGTGTCATGGCAGCGGCGATGATAACGTCCATTTCCAGAATGCTATGGAACTTATCAAAGCTTTGGTCTCTGAAGGAAAGCAATTTGATTTGATGGTGTATCCAAATAAGAATCATAGTATTTACGGCCAATATGAACAAGATGGCCTCGATGTGAGAATGCATCTGTTTGAAAAAATAAATGATTTCTTGTTTGAAAATCTTTTGGAAAAATAATGATATATATTAAAAAAATGTATATCTTTGCACCCGCTTAAGAAAAAACGAATTTTTAGTTTAACAATTTAAAGAAAGAGAGAGTATTAACATGATTATTGTTCCTGTAAAAGAAGGCGAAAGCATTGAACGCGCTCTGAAACGTTACAAGAGAAAGTATGAAAAAACTGGCGTTGTAAAAGAATTACGTAATCGTCAAAAATTCACAAAACCTTCAATCATTAAACGTGAACAACGTATGAAGGCTATCTACGTTCAGCAGCTCCGTCAAGCTGAAGAAAACAATTAATTTATTGTTTGCACTTTTTGCAAGAATAATTTCAGAAAAACTTTGCCTTGAATTTCAAGGCAAAGTTTTTTTTTATAAAAACATTGCTTTTCTCAAAATTGTTATGTATCTTTGACGAACAAAGAATATTTAAATGATAGAAAGATTTGTCCAATATATACAAGCGGAAAAAAGATATTCCAAACACACTGTCTCGGCTTATAGTAGAGATTTGGAGCAGTTTGCCTTTTTTCTTGAAAATGTGTATGAAATGACAGATTTTTTGTCAGTGGATGTCTCGATGGTTCGTTCTTACATCATCAGCCTTAAAGAAGCAGGGATGGAAAACAGAAGCATAAACAGAAAAATGTCAACTTTACGTTCTTTCTATTCATATTGTCTGAGGGAAAAATTAATATCAGTGACGCCGCTGTTCGGAATAAAATCGTTGAAACAGCCAAAGGAACTGACTAAATTCGTTCCGGAACATGATATGGAAAAGGTGCTGTTTGTAGAAAATGACACTTTTGAGGAACGGAGAAAAGAACTCGTCTTTGAGATTCTGTACCAGACAGGAATCCGCCAGTCGGAATTAAGATCGATGAGGGATGACGATGTGAACGAAAACTTCAGGATGATAAAGGTGCATGGAAAAAGAAATAAGGACAGGCTGATTCCGATAGGAGAGAAGTTGCTGGAAAATATTGTGCGGTATAAAGAAATTAGAGATAGACAGTTCCCGATGAGGAACAACTCGTTGTTGATAGTTGATGATAAAGGAAAAGAAACTACTCCGAAATTTATATATACTTTGGTGCATGATATTTTAAATGAAATAACAACGATTGAGCAGAAAAGTCCTCATGTGTTGCGCCATACGTTTGCGACTCATTTGCTGAATAGAGGAGCTGACATAAGAGCGATACAGAAACTACTTGGACACAGTAGCTTGAATTCGACACAGATATACACGCATAATACGATAGATAAACTTAAGGATGTGTATAAAAGATCGCATCCTTTGGGAGATAAATAAAAACATGGTGCAAATCCATATTATTAATAACCAATTAAAATAGGAGGTTAATATGAAAACCAACATCAATTCAGTTCACTTTAAGGCAGACTCAAAGTTAGAAGACTTCATTACTCAAAAGCTAGAAAAGGTATGTTCTAAATATTCTGATGTAATAGGATCTGAGGTTACGTTGAAATTAGATAATACAGACTCGCCTGAAAATAAAATAGTAGATATTAGATTGATGCTAAAAGGAAATGATTTGTTCGCTAGCAAAGTTAGTAAATCGTTTGAAGAGTCAACAGATGAAGCTATTGATGCTTTGAAAAAACAGTTGGAGAAGTATAAAGGTAAACTGGATAAATAAAACATGATATTGATAATCAACAAATTGTGTAAAGATTTAAAAAAAAGATATTTTTTTTGATAAAAACGTTTGTAGATTCAAGAATTATGATTATTTTTGCAAACCATTTCAGAGGACGACCAATGAGATGGTTTGCATTTTAAAGTTCTTTTAAATAATGAACAAGCCGGCGTAGCTCAGCGGTAGAGCACGTGATTTGTAATCTCGGGGTCGGGGGTCCAAATCCCTCCGCCGGCTCGGATAAATTCTAAGGAATTTATGGGGGAGTCGCATAGTGGCAATTGCAACAGACTGTAAATCTGTCCTCGGATGAGTTCGGTGGTTCGAGTCCACCCTCCCCCACAATTAGCGGAAGTAGCTCATTTGGCAGAGCGAAAGCCTTCCAAGCTTTAGGTAGCGGGTTCGAGCCCCGTCTTCCGCTCAAAAGAAAGCCAGCGTAGCTCAGGGGTAGAGCACTTCCTTG
>JAZLEO010000054.1:0-5446 GCA_045615285.1 Bacteroidales bacterium | reverse complement strand
TCCAGGTTTACGGCATTGGCTCAAAAAAACAACCGCCAACACCATAACAATGGTCATAAGTTTTTTCATTGTCTTATTTTTTATTGATTAATTTTTCGATTGAATTTAAAGGTCTGAAGGTCGTAAGGTCGCAAAGTTCCTGAATTCCTAAATTCCTGAACTCCTGAATTCCTGAATTCCTAATTAAAACCTCAAGTCTTTCATGCCCATAAGTTTTTCAAGATCTACTTCATCAGGTTGCCAGGCTCTGACATGTATGAGCGGCTTGTTTCGTTCCGTCAAATCGACAAGCAAGAACAAATATCCCACATCGCCATAAGTTGACGAATGATATTCCTGCAACAGTCTCACGCCATATATTTCCCTTGTCGGGACCGGAGCCCGCATGAAATCGGTATCTGCGAAATGCAGTTCGATATATTCCTGCGCTTTGAATGTCCTTGCCAGATTTTTGAAATATGTATTTTTATCATGCTGTTTCAATATGATTTCATCTTCAGGGAGATTGAATCCGATTCTATCTGGAATATTATATTTCTTAACGACATGACCGACTATAATCAAAGCGTCGTCAGAATATATACTTTCAAGATAATCAAGGCGTTTTAATGCGTATGCTGTCTGATAATCCTCCAAGAAATTGATCAGATGAAGGCGAGATTCCTGAGGCCATTTCGTCTTTTTAACGATGTCATTCTCCGTGATAGCTGAAAGTCGGAACGCAATCGACTCAATTTTTTTGGAAGTGTCATCAAAGCGGAAGACCACATTTCTATTGAAAGAAGCATGGTTTCTAAATTCAAACTGCATGTTTATATCACGGCAAAGCACCTTTTTACCGAATTTAAGGAAAACATATTCCTGCTGACCGACGACTGTCATATTGCCGTATTTAGTCAAGGTGTCGATCATGCCGAAGCCTTCTTCGGTGAAATAACGTCTGACGCTTTCATAATTCTTGGTACGGAACGCCTTTTCGACTTCTTGAATTATCGACAGATAATCTGTATTTTCCACATTAAAAGCTTTGTCTATAGAATTAAAATCGCTGTTTTCAATCGAGGCAGCCTCCATCTCCGCAAATTTACCCAGCGGAACATCTTCTTCTTCAACGGTCTTTTTCAGATGCGGCTCAATCTCTATAACCCTTATGTTATTAAACTTTATCTTATGTTCGATTTCATTCAAAATCTTATTGATATCCTGATCTATCTGCGCCGACGACTTAAATTCATAATCTATCTTGATCTTGATTTTATCGAGACCGGTCTTGTCATAATTATTCAGGAATATGAAAGACTTACCGTCATTAACCTTCGTCGTGATATATTTCTGTCCGTTGTAATAATCGAACTGCAAATTCGAGACATCCATGCCTTTTGAAGAAGTCACGTTAAGTCCAACCGTCAGGCCCTTATCGTCTTTCACGATAGCATTTTCCCTTGCGATATTGAAATTAAACGAAGAAAGTACGTCGTCTATTCTGTCTCTAAACCACAAATAGGCATCTACATTTTCTCCATCAATATTGATTTTCAAGCTATTTCCATACGGATGAGCCACACAGAGCATCATTCCCCAATAGTATGATTTCAATGCGTCTTCAAGTTTAAGATTTTCATCCTCTTCACTTTCATAGCCTCTCATCGCCAAACGCTCGATATATTTCTTACGGGCGTTACAAATTTCTCTGAAATCGCTTCTCTTGATATAAACCAGATAAGAATATTCCTCATTTTCAAAATCATACACGACAGGATGCTGAGTTATCTTTTCCTCTATCCTGAAAGAAAAAGTAGCGATTATCTTTTTCAGCTGCATTTTCTGATCCTCATCGCTAAGGTAAATGGCACTCGCCTTGTAGTTATTAGCGATATTTACGAACAGATTATTCATCGAAGCTTCCATCGCATCGGCTTCCTCGTCAAAGACCGCGCTTTCGCCCCAATAATATGTCGTGTCACTTTTTATCGACTGAACATCAAATTTCTTGTTTTTAGATTGTGCGTTCAAAGAAACGACAGATACGGCAAGTATCAGAAACATCAAACTTATCCTTTTCATTCTCAATTAAATAGCAGTTAATACAATACTTTTAAATAAAGCACAAAGATAAATCTTTTTATAATAAGATTATCTTTCAAACTAAATTATTATTTTTGCAAAAAAGTACGACTATGACACACAAATATTACGATTTTTATATGCGCTTCCCTTCTTTCGAAGACGCTACCAAAGCTCAGGAATTTTACAACAACACACACAAGCCTCGTATTGGAGGAAAATTCGTCATCAATGATAACGGAGTTTGTTCTTTATCAATAACAGACGAATGTGAATTAATAGTTGATTTATATCAATTCAGAATGAAACGTTTTATCGTCGTGGATAATTATCATGGTCAAAACCGTAAAGACGGCAAGATGTACTTCGACTTCCAAACCGACACCGATGTCGTACATTCATTTTTATATGATGACGAAATATTCGAAAATATCAATCAGTTCTTGAAGGAAGACATTTACAAAGACGGCTACGTCAACGAAGGCAGCAACTTCCCTCCTATCATCAAACGTATCATCGACGGAATGGGAATCGACGACCTTTATGATATGCTCAGCGTTAACGCACCGGGATTTGATATTTAAGACAACAAGACTACAGGACAACAAGACTACAAGTAGAGACGTATCAATTACACCTTAAAAATAAACAATATGTAATTGCTGCGTCTTTTCAGTTAGGAATTAGGAGTTAGGAATGAATGTTTTTTTTAAATAATAAAATTAATTGCATCATGAAAAAATTATTTCTCATTATTATATTGGCTTTATTCTTTAATGTCAACGGACAACAGACAACGGACAACGGCAGTGAGCTATCAGCTGTCAGCAATCAGCAATCAGCCGTCAGCAATCAGCTATCAGTAAATACCGGAATAATTCCAATGCCTCAAATGGCTTGGATTTTCGACTCTGACTCTACAACTTATTTCACTTTGGATAATTCATGTGTATTAGTTGATAATGAAAATGAAGAAATATCTAAAATCATCAATACTTTCAAAAATGATATCAAAGAAATAACAGGTGTAGATTTAGAAATTTTCCCAAAAGCAAGTAAGAAAATTAAGAAAAGTAAGAAAAATAATACTATTCGTTTTGAATTATATAGTCCTGAATTAATTGAAATGATAACCTCTCCCCAAAAAATAGACATTCTTATAGGTTTAGGACCTAACCGAGATTCATTGCCTGGCAGAGAAATAAACCCTCAAGAATATGATATAAGTATTGTAAAAAACGATGTTATAATTATGGCTCCAACTCCTCAAGGTCTTTTTTACGGAGCTCAAAGTTTAAAGCAACTTATCCGTCACCAACTTCTCACAGAAAACAATCTGAATATTCCTTGCTATAATATTTTCGACTATCCTTCTCTTGAATATCGTGGATGGATGGATGACATTAGCCGTGGTCCGATTCCAACAACGGATTTCATCAAAGAACAGATTCGTCGCCTCGCTGAATATAAATTCAATTTCTTCAACCTTTATACAGAACATCTTTTCAAACTCGACGAATATCCAGACATCGCTCCTACCGATGGTCTCACCGCTGAAGAAATCCAAGAACTGACAGAATACGCAAAGGATTATTATATCGAATTCATCGGCAACCAACAATGTTTCGCTCATGCTGAAAAGACTCTCGACAATCCTTTCTACGACGACATCAGAGACACTCGTTTCAACTTCAACCCTGGTGTTGAGGAGACTTACGAATTTTTAGAGACATTGCTCGGCGAGACAGCACAAGCTTATGAGTCGAAATATTTCAACATCAACTGCGATGAGACTGAAGGTCTCGGCAACGGAAAAGCCAAATCATACGTCGATAGCCTCGGCTCAGAAAACGCATATTGTCAACATATAAATAAGGTATATGACATCTTACAGAAATACGATAAAGACGTTATGATGTGGGGCGACATCATCGCTAAAAATCCTGAGATGATAAAACAACTTCCGGAAGATATTCAATTCATCGTATGGAGTTACGGCGGTCGCGATAGTTTCGATGAGATGATAGCTCCTTTCAAGAATTCCGGCCACACGTTTTGGATTGCTCCGGGCGCAAGCTGCTGGGCATCAAGTTTCCCTTATATCGACAACTACATCAAGAACATCGCCAACTTCAACCGCGACGGTTATAAGAACGGAGCTAAAGGCGTCATCAACACAGCTTGGGACGACTACGGCGAGACTATGTTCAACTCGACATGGCACGCAATGGTTTGGTGCGCAGAGACAAGCTGGAACACCTTGAAGACAAATGACGATGCCGAGAGAATCGAAAGAGAAAAAATCTTTAATGAGAATTTTAATGTTCAATATTTTAATAAAGCTGTCAGCTATCAGCTATCAGCCATCAGCAATCTTTATGGGTTAAATAAATTGATTGATGAGAGTGATATGACAAACTTGATGAATTTCACCGTTCTCAACTCGCCTCTTCTTGAGTTTTATCCTTCGCAGTTAGATTCAGCAGCGATAGCTAAAAACGAGAGGGAGAAAAAACAATCATTCGAGATTTATCAAAAACTTTTGAAAGACAGACAAGAAGTAAAAGCCAATACTGAAATCATTGACGCTGCGATATTGGCAGCTTACAGAGCTTACATCGTGACATTGAAAAACGAGCTGAGAGTCAATCTTTATAAAACGATGCTCAACCCTACTGAAGAAAATGTCGCATTTACAAAAAATATGTCAGAACAATTCTTGGATTCACTTCATTGCTTGAAGAAGAGATTCGTCAAAGCATGGGACATGGAGTCACGTTCTTACTATAGAAACGTCTTCACCGAACGTTATGACAAGATTGCAAAAGACGTTTTGAATGCAGGAAACGTTGTTTTTATAGAGACTACAAGACCACAAGACCACAAGACCACAAGTGGCCAACAGACTTTGGTTTCTTTGAAGACTATCTTTAACGATAGGGATATTTACTACACAACAGACGGCAGTACTCCTGACAAGAACAGCAAGCGTTATACAGAACCTTTCGCTATTGAGCGTTCTTGCATCGTGAAGGCTGTTTGTTTTGAAGACAACAGAGAGACTATTGTCAATGAGAAATACATCCTTTATCATAAGGGCATGGGACATTTCAAGAAGTTGAATACCGTCGCTGGCAACTACAGACCAGAATATTCTGGCGGCAGTGAAGACGCCTTGCTCAACGGAACTGTCGGAACCAACAACTACAAAGACGGCAACTGGCAAGGATTCTACGGAACCGACTGCGACCTCGAACTCGACTTCGGCAAGAAAGAAAAACTCAACTCTTTGAAGATAAACTTCAACACTAATCCTTACGACTGGATTTTATTGCCTAAGAAAATGTCGGTCTTCATTTCAAACGATGGAAATAATTACACA
>JAZLEO010000053.1:0-2038 GCA_045615285.1 Bacteroidales bacterium | reverse complement strand
GCGGCATCATGTAGAAATAATCACCAAATGCAAATCTATAGATGAGGCATTATTCTATGTTGGAAAAACGATAGAACAAGGATTGAGTCGTGATGCTCTTATCAATTGTATCAAAGCAAATCTTTACAAGCATCAAGGCAAAATTGTCAACAACTTTACAGAACATCTGCCTGATTTGCAAAGCAAGCTAGTTCAAGAAGTGTTGAAAGAAAATTATGATTTCGGCTTCGCCACTGTAAATCATGAAATATATAACGAAACTGAATTAGAAGAGTCTCTAACAAAAAACGTAACGGACTTATTGTTGGAAATGGGAACTGGCTTTGCTTTTCTTGGTCGACAAAAAGAGATTCTTGTCGGAGGACGTACACGCAAGATAGACCTTTTATTTTACCATATCCGTCTTCGTTGTTACGTCGTATGCGAACTTAAAGCCAAACCTTTCGAACCAGAATTTGCAGGAAAATTAAACTATTATGTCAATGCTGTTGATGAACTGATGAAATCAGATGACGACAACCCAACCATCGGTCTGCTCGTCTGTTCCGATATGGACAACATTGATGTCCAATGGTCATTCAAAGGCATCTCTACGCCTATGGGAGTCGCGACATATAACAATATACGAATCAAAGACGCATTGCCAAGTCAAGAGCAATTAGCTGACAGAGTACGACTTCTGCAAAAGGAACTACAAGAAACCAAACGGCTGATGAAGAAATAATGTTTTCACTGACAAATTGACGAAAGAACAGCAGCGGCTGCGCAAAAGAAGAGGAATATGTGGAGAGAGGAAAGAAATATATAACTAATTGACTTTAATTCAAATATTAATTAGTTTTGCAATAATGATTAAAACCGTAAAATCTAATCAAGAACAATAAAAAAATTAACACTAAAGGTTATGATAACATTCAAAGAATATCGAAAACAAACTAAAATGACATCTAAATTTCTATTGAAAGTTTGGGGTGTAATATTTTCCGTATGTTTTTGTGTCATATATTTATTAACAGATTCATTATCAGATCCATTACTAAAAAATATCATATATTATACCTTTTGTATATTAATGGGAAATCTTTTTGCAGTATTTATCTGGATATTTGCCATTTCCTCTTCTTTCAAAATTACAAAACGTTCATATAAAATTATTGAAAATCTCTCAGAAGACATTATTGACACATACAGAATATCTTTGATGGTCGAGAACGCAAATGACAAGAACAATTATCCAGTATGTAGGGTGATTGGTCAAAAAGACAATTTTTTGTTTATTCTATGGAGCAACAACTCACAAATGTTTTTCACATTATTGAGTAATCCTAGCAGTATTTGGATGATGAAAAACAAACTCGACAGAAAGTACAGGAAAGAACATATTGAACTGGTAGGCAATGGCTTTAGGGAAGTATCGAAACTAAAAAATTGGCGCAACATAACAAAAGCAGATTTCGACAAACGCATACAACGCCTTATCGAGATAACACAAACTGAGAATTCTGAGTATTAAGATATGTTATCGGAATAACTATTGTAATACCCCAACAACTAAAAAACCTCGCGAAACCTTTTCAGATTCGCGAGGTTAATATTATTGATTGTTGTTTGACCTTTTCTAAAGTTCTCACTTGATCTCTTCAAAATCAACATCTGTGACATCGTCATTGCCGTTGTTTGGATTTTGTCCGGCGTTAGGGTCTTGTGGACCGCCTTGTGCTCCGGCGTTCTTGTACATCTCTTCTGATGCTTTTTGCCAGATAGCGTTCATCTCTGCCATTGCTGCGTCGATGCCAGCGATGTCTTGTGCTTGATGTGCTGTCTTCAACTTGCCAAGTGCGCCTTCGATTTCTGCTTTCTTGTCAGCTGGCAATTTGTCGCCGTATTCCTTCATTTGTTTTTCTGTTTGGAAAATCATTGAGTCGGCAGCGTTCAATTTGTCAACGCGTTCACGTTCTTTCTTGTCAGCGTCAGCGTTAGCTTCTGCTTCTGCCTTCATTCTCTTGATTTCTTCTTCGCTCAAACCTGATGAAGCTTC
>JAZLEO010000052.1:0-84825 GCA_045615285.1 Bacteroidales bacterium | reverse complement strand
TGACATTTTTTAAAAAATATTTTTTTACAAGCTATAAATCAATGAATTGTGAATAAAAATTAAGAATTATCTGTATAAAAAAATTAAGAATTCCTGATAAAACAAGACAAAATTATCCGCTGATTGAAAAAAATATTACCTTTGTCGCAGAAAGAAAACATAGTAATAACTAATTAATGTATCAAGAAACAGGAATATTTTCGTAATTACATATATACCATAGAATTTTGGGAAAGCGTTTTTTTGCTAACTTGTGATTCTTGAAATCTGGACAATTTCATTAAAACTAATCAAGGACAAAGCTTTAGAACGCTCACGCGATATGCGTGGGCTTTGTTCAATTAATTTGATTAGTTTTAGGTAGTCCAGAACCTCAAGATCACAAATTAAGCGACACGGCGCCACGCTTTTTTGTGTATATGACTTCTCATTTCGGTCGCCATAAAAAACAAAATCCACAATTAAAATTATTAGAAATGAAAACATTAAAATTTACTTTCACATTGTTAGTCGCAATATTTTTTGCATCATGTACAACAACAAAAATATCGTATGAAGAATATCTGACACGACAAGCTGAACCAGTTATGTTAAATCCTTATATTACTCCTATAGTCGCCGATTTGGATGTTTCACAAACAAAAGAAACCGTCACAGAGACATTCGAAAACAAATTGGATATTAAATCAAAATTCAGCAATAAAGAAATTGAAGCCTGGAAAGAAGTCACTTTAGCAAAGATGATGAGAGAATTCAACTCTGATGTAATTGTAGCTCCAATATATAACGTCAGCACAAGCAAAGATTACAAAAACATAATAGTTGAGATCAGCGGTTTCCCTGCAAAATATACCAACTTTAGAAATATTAGTGTTGCCGACTCAGCTGCCATGAGAGCACATGCTATTGAAATTGCCAGACATGGTATCACTGATTTCAAAAACATCAAGTCCATAAACAATAAGACCATCAAAAACACCACCGAAAATATAGAGAAAATGAGCCGTCTCGGCAAATTCTTCGCTCTCGAAGCCAGCGCCAACTTAGGCTTCATCGATGGCAGCGACTTAATGTTAGACATACAAGGTACTTACGGAGAGCAATTCAACCAATATTTCGGTATAGGTGGCGGAACTGGAATCTTCACAAGAGGAGAGTTCGAGAACATGTCCATACCGTTGTTTGTCAACATCAGAGGTTATTTCTCAGACAGCGGCATAACTCCTTACTACAGCATAGATTTCGGTTACATGTTTAATCTTATAAAAGACAAATGGTCTAACAGTGGTGAAAAAAGGAGCGATGAATATGATGAATATATAGGCTACACACAAAGAAACAGCCTAGCATACAAAGGTTTCACATTCTCACCTGAAATAGGCATCGCATTGGGCAAATTCAATTTAGGATTAGAATGGAAATTCTATAAATACTGCACCAGCACAACTTATGACTTTGATGTTAACAATATTTATTGGGAAAATCACAATGTTGTCAAGAATGATATCAGAGATGAATTTAAATTCTACGATAAAGAAACAAAAGATAAAGCAAGAACCTGGTTCTTGAAAGTAGGCTTCACTTTCTAAGCATAAATATTCGGTCTGATATTTTGGGGGAATGCTGCGGTATTTCCCCATTTTTATTTTTACGCAAAGGAATTTATCGCTACTTTTGCGGGATAAAGTCAGAGGCTACAGCTTTGGTTCTGTTTAAAATCAGGTTCAAAATGTCACGTTTGTTAAATTGCATAAAATCAGCACGTCCGAGTGCTTTCAAAACGATATGGTGGCTCACGAAGATAATGGTTCTGTTATCTTTCGCGATAATGTTGCTGCAATATTTTGGTTTCATCGAATGGATTTCATATTGGCTCACGCCGATTTTTTCACATTTCGGCCTTCCAGGAGAAGCGGCGCTTGCTTTCGTATCGGGTTATTTCGTCAACTGTTATTCCGCCATCGCAGTGATGACGACACTAGATTTAAGTACACGCGCAGCAACGATTTTATCCGTCATGGTTCTTTGTTCGCACAATATGATTGTAGAGACGACGGTGCAGCATAAGACAGGCTCTTCGGTGATAAAAATAGTAGCGGTCAGGACTTTATCAGCGTTCATTTTAGGATTTGTTTTAAACAAAATCATGCCTGGCAGTTTTGAAGCAGTTTCGTCAACAAGTAACGTTCAGGAAGAATTAACGTTTATGATCATGTTGAAAGATTGGGCTTTCAGAACAGCCAAAAATGTCGTTTTGATGACCGTTTTGGTTTATCTTTTGACGGTCTTACAAAAAATCCTGACGGAATACGGCATCATAGAATACATCTCAAGATTTTTAAAGCCAGTGATGACATTCTTCGGTTTATCGCCTAAGACATCTTTTTTATGGTTGGTTTCCAACACCTTAGGTCTCGCCTACGGAGCAGGCATTATGATAGAGGAAGCAGAGAAAGGCGAAACTACGAAAGAAGAGAACGATCTTCTTAACATGCACATAGGAATATCACACAGCAACTTAGAAGATTTACTATTATTCTCTGCCGCTGGCGGAGCATATCTATGGATGCTGCTGTCAAGATGGGCGATGTCGTGGATTTGGGTATGGAGTTTTAGAGTCGCCAAGTCTCTGAGACGATGAGACTTAAAAAACCTCCTTGAACAGATTTCCAATCGTCGCCAACGGAACCACTTCCACATTAAACTTTGATACATCGAGTCCTCGGCAGTTATATTTCGAGACGAATATCTTTTCCATTCCAAGTTTGTCGGCTTCAGCTATTCTGGCTTCGATTCTGTTGACGGATCTTATTTCGCCGGAGAGTCCCACTTCAGCCGCGAAAGCGTATCTGCTGCTTATCTCCACATCTTCGTTCGATGACAATATAGCAGCCACAACCGCAAGGTCGATGGCAGGATCATCAACGCGTATTCCGCCGGCAATATTAAGGAAGACGTCTTTTGCGGAGAGTCGGAATCCGGCCCTTTTTTCCAGTACCGCAAGCAGCATGTTAAGTCGTCGTGTATCGAAGCCGGTACAACTACGTTGCGGCGTTCCGTAAGCCGCAGTGCTGACGAGAGCCTGGGTCTCTATCATCATAGGACGCAGCCCTTCGAGAGTGGCGGCGATACTGATGCCGCTGACTTGTTCATCACGCTGAGAAAGCAATATCTCACTTGGGTTGCTCACCTCACGTAATCCGTTGGCGTTCATCTCAAAGATACCAAGTTCCGATGAAGAACCGAAGCGGGTTTTTATGGTACGAAGGACACGGAAACCATAATGGCGGTCGCCTTCAAACTGTATGACGGTATCGACGATATGTTCGAGTATTTTCGGTCCAGCGATGCTTCCGTCTTTAGTGATATGACCGATGAGGAAAGTCGGGATATGGAGAGATTTCGCCACCTTGTTCATTTCGGCGGCGGTTTCGCGTATCTGGCTTATGCTACCAGCCGCCGATTCGACCGCCGCCGATTCGAGAGTCTGTATAGAGTCGATGATGACGATGTCAGGTTTAACGTCTTCGATATGTTTTATGATGTCGGAAGTGTTTGTTTCCGTCAGGATGAGGCATTTTTCGTTACGCACCCCTATTCGTTCGGCGCGCATTTTAATCTGCTGAGCGCTTTCTTCGCCGGAGACATAGAGCACTTTTTTATCGTTCAGGGTAAGAGCCACTTGCAGCAGCAAAGTCGATTTACCGATTCCTGGTTCGCCGCCGAGCAAGATGAGCGATCCTGGGACGAGTCCGCCGCCCAAGACGCGGTTAAGTTCTTGGCAGCCAAGGTCGAAACGAATTTCTTTGGTAGCGTTAATATCCATCACCGGAACAGGTTTCGATTTAGTTTCCAGAACTAAAGAGTTTTTGGCAGACTTATTATCCTTGCCCACCACAACGCTCTCTTCAACATAGCTATTCCATGCGCCACAACCAGGGCAATGTCCTATCCATTTCGGTGATTCATTGCCACATTCCTTACAGAAAAACACTGTCTTTGTCTTTGCCATTTCTCTAAATTATTTTTTTACAAAATTAAGAAATACTTTGTTGATTTATATGATTATTTATTATAATTTTGTAGGACTTTTTTTGAAAAAATTAAAATGTATTGATATGAGGAAAGTTTACTTTTTCTTAGTTCTATTTCTTGCCATGGGCTTAGGGCTTAAAGCGCAAGAAATTAACGTCACCGGTTATGTAACTTCCGTAGAAGACGGTTACGGATTACCAGGTGTAACAATTTTAGTAAAAGGTACCACCAACGGTACTGTTACCGGCATCGACGGCGACTACATCATCAAAGTTGGTTCCAGAGACACATTATCGTTCTCATACGTCGGTTACCAGACACAGAACATTCCTGTTAACGGAAGAAACAAGATTGATGTAGAGATGAAGACAGATGCCATGTTGTTGGACAATGTCGTCGTTACGGCTTTAGGCATCAAGCGTCAAAAGAGAGAATTAGGTTACGCCACTGAAGACATCAGCGGAGAAGACCTGACACGTTCGGGCAGCGACAACGTCATCAACTCATTGAGTGGTCGTGCAGCCGGTGTTCAGATCATCACCAGTGACGGTGTCGCAGGCGGTTCTTCACGTATCGTCATCCGTGGTAACAACAGTATCTTCGGCGACAACCAGCCGCTCATCGTCGTTGACGGCGTTCCTATGACCAACGAAGGCGGTGTAACCGGTTGGGACGGCGGACAAGACTGGGGAACTGCTCTTAACAATATCAACCAAGAAGACATTGAAGACCTCAACATCTTGAAAGGACCTACCGCAGCAGCTCTCTACGGCGCACGTGGCGGTAATGGTGTCGTTCTCATCACAACGAAAAAAGGTAAGAAACAACAAGGTCTCGGCATCAACGTGTCTTCGACATACAAACTGACATCGCCTTACGGATACCGCGACGTACAGAACAAATACGGCGCTGGCGGTCCGGTAGCGTTCACAACACCGACATTGACACAAGACGCCAACGGCAACTATGTATATAACGGCAACTACAACTCCGACAACGGCCCTGAAGGCGAGCCTACCAACACCACATTCGGATATTACGGCGGCGCTGTATCATGGGGCCCTGTCATGGACGGAACCATGATGACTTGGTGGGACAGCTCATACAGAGCTTATTCTCCACAACCAAATAACCTCAGCATGTTGTACAAAAACGCACATTCGTTCACAAACAACATCTCGTTCCAAAATGCCGGCGACTTCGGTTCTATCAGAGTCTCAGTCACCGATGACCGCTCAGACGCTATCATCGACAACTGCAACCTCCGACAGACAACATTCAACGTCGGTTCTTTGCTGAACATCTCAGAGAAAATCAAGGCTGACGTCTCTTTCACATACTTCGACTATCATCGTCTCAATTCACCTGTACTCGGCGAATCATACAGCAACTTCAACAAAGGTCTTCTCTACAGCTGGCCAAGAAGCTGGCAAGGCATCGAGTCGCAAGAATATGAACAAGCCGACGGAACAATGACAGAATGGGGCAGCTATCCTTTCCAATATATCAATTCCAACACATTCTGGAGTTTCTATAACAACAACACCACTCTCGACCGTGACAAGGCTTACGGTTCATTACGCCTCACATACGACATCACAGATTGGTTGACATTGGCAGGTAAGGCAGCTCTCGACTTCTGTCTCGACCAATATGAAACGAAGAACAAACCTACTGCCGTCGATAAAATGACAGGCGGTTACTATAAACAAAACCTGTCGAGAGACTACACCCTCGACGCTGACTTCCTCCTGACAGCTCACAAAGACTACATCTTCGGAACATTGTTCAACGCCAGACTTTCTTTCGGCGGTGAACGCTACTACAGAAACATGTACGGATTATGGGCTGGCACAGGAACTTGGGCTTACGAAAGTCTCTATACTTTCTACAACTACCTCAGCGGCGGTGCGAATCCTCTCACAACAAGTATGCTCCCAGGTGAGTCACGCTACGAAAAACAAGTCAATTCCTTGTACGGATTCCTGAACATCTCATATCAAAATTACTTGTTCCTCGACTTCACAGGAAGAAACGACTGGTCATCGACATTACCGATGGATAACAACAGCTACTTCTACCCTTCAGCTACCTTGAGCTTCATCGCTACTGAAGCCTTCAAAATCAACTGGGGCCCTATCAGCTTCCTGAAATTCAGAGGTTCTGCTGCTATGACAGCTAGCGACGACAACCCTTATCAACTCGACTTCACTTATAACACCGGCACTTTCGGCGGTCAGTTGTACTCAACTCTCCCAACACAAGTTCCACCTCTCCAGCTGAAACCTCAGCGCCAACGCTCTTTTGAAGTCGGTCTCGACTTCGGTCTGTGGGATAAGGTCAACGTTGACTTCACATACTACGACATCTATTCTTGGGATCAAATCCTCGCTTCTCCTATGGCAGTGTCTTCTGGTTCAAGCAGCGCTCGTATCAACACAGGTATAGTCACTAACAAAGGTATCGAAGCCATCGTCAACTATAACGTGTTCCAAAAATCTAACAGCTATCTCCAACTTGGATTGAATCTCGCAAGAAATACCAACCGCATCGTTGACTTAGGCGGCGCCGACATGTATATCTTGTCGGAAGTATGGGGTTCTAACGGCCCTGCCATCGCTGTTCAAGAAGGCGAAGAATACGGTACTATCTACGGATGGGATTATGTCTATACAACAACAACCGACGACGGAAAAGTTGTAGGTCCATTCTATGACGACAACGGCAATCCACTTCCACTCATCAACGCTGAAGGAACCGAATATCTCAAGACAAGCCAACGCGTTCCTGTCGGCAACTGCGCTCCTTTGGTGACAGGCGGTATCAACTTGAAATATAATTACAAGAACTTATCTGTATATGCTTTAATCGACGCTAAATTGGGCGGTCAAATCTACTGCGGTTCTTACGTCGTAGCAATGCAGACCGGTCAAAGTAACGAGACTTTATACGAACGCGAAGGTAACGGATTGCCACTCTATGACGCAGAAGGCAACTTCTTGGGTAACTACGGCGTCGTCCTCCCTGGCGTTTATGTAAATCCTGAAACAGGCGAAGCAACACAAAACGAAGAAGTAGTACATTATTATTATAACTACATGCCTAACTTCGGCGGATGGGGCAACTACCTCACGACTCCAGGTATCGTCAATAACACATGGATCAAAATGCGTGAAATAACAATCAGCTACAACTTCCCAAGCAGAATACTTGAAAAACTCAAAGTGTTCCAAAACGCATCAATCTCATTGACAGGCCGCGACTTGTTCTACTTCTACAAATCATTGCCTGACAACATCAACCCTGAAGGAACATTGGGTACAGGTAACGCCCAAGGTCTCGAATACGGTTCTTTCCCTATGACACGTTCATTTGTATTCTCACTCAGATTCGGTCTTTAATTAATACGAAAGGAGAAAAACATGAAAAAGAATTTTAACATCAAAAACATATTATTGGCATCTACAGCCACTATGGTTCTCGCCTTGGGTTCTTGTACAAAAGGATTCGAGGAAATGAACAAAAACCCTATGAACCCAACCGGCACCGACATCGGGCCTCTCTTCAACGGTGTCGTCAGCAGCCTCACCTGGAACAGCAACGAGCAGTTCTACTTATGGAACGAGTTGTTCTACCCTGAGACAGAACTCGGCGCTCTCACATCAGAAGCCTGGGGTAACGTCAATATCGGCGTTGACGCTGTATGGAACAACTACTACCTCGCATTAGCCAATATCCACGACATCGACAAACGTTTGGATGAATTATGCGAGCTTTATGGAGATAATGAAATAGACGATAAAGTAAGAGCTCAACTCACCGTTCTTGAAGCTTATAAGACTTTTAAAGTCACAGACATGTTCGGCGACATCCCTTATTCTCAAGCCGGATATATCTGGTATGACACAGAATCTAACAGAAAACCTAAATACGATTCTCAAGAGTCTATATACAAGACATTGCTTAAAGAACTTGCCTGGGCAAGAGACATCTTGACAAACGGTCAGGCGAGAACATCTCTCGGAAACATATATTACACACTCGGAGCATACGACGTATTGTATCATAACGACTACACAAAATGGGGCAAAATAGCCAACTCATTGATCTTACGTCACGGTATGAGAATGCAGCATAAAGATCCTGAATTCGCCAACCCTCTGTTGGTCGAGGCTTTCAACAAACCAGTCATCGACGACTATTATTATACAGGCGGCGCCTTCGCTCTGTGGCCGCAATATATCGGCAACACATTCGGCGATGAAGGATGGTCTTTCAGAGAACATAAAAACCTGAGAATGGGTGAAACAGTTTTCGCTCAGATGTCGAAACCTACAGACTCTCTCGACAATCAGATCTTCGACCCTAGAGTATATATCTTCTTCGACACCAATAATAAGACAGCGGATTATCCTAACGGAGCTTGGAGAGCTTACCCTCAGTTCAAAGATGCGGACACTCCGACAGAAGGCGGAACTCCTTATTCTTCAGCAAGAGACAAGAACTACGGCTTCAAAGGCCCTGCTTGCTTGTATTCTCCATTCAACTATTATCTCATCCGCGACCATGTCTTCGTACCTCAAATCATGATGAGCCCTGCCGAAGTATGTTTCATCAAAGCTGAAATGATGATCAAAGGTATCGTCCCTGGCGGAATGGGCATGTTGGCAGACGAACTCATAAGAAAAGGTATCGAATTCTCTTTCCTCACATGGATGCAACTACCTATCTACGGAACAGACGCCACCTATAAATATATATACCCTGAACTCCAAACAATATTGGACGGAGGCGACTTATATTCCATCTCTTACGCATACGCTTCACAGATATTCAATGAGATGGTCTATAACAACACCGAATTCGCTTACGACGAAGAAGATTACCTGAGATTCATCTATCAACAACGCTGGCTGGACAACTTCCGCCAAGCTAACGAAGCATGGAACCTCGCACGTCGTACATTCATGACACCTACTACTATCAATTATCAAAAGCTCGTGACTTACAGATTGCCTTATCCTAACTCTGAAGCGACTTATAACTCAGATAATTATCAAGAACAAGTCAAGAAAATGAGCCACGGCGACACAAGAGAAACCAAAGTCTGGTGGATGGAAGATTAATAACTTAAATTTTTACTAAATATGAAAAAATTATTTTTAATAGTATCGTTGATGTTGTGCCTGACAACAATTAACGCACAAGTAGAATATGTAATCAATTTTGACAATTACACTACAGGTACTCAATGTCTTAACGGACAAGACAATTGGTCAACACATTACCAAAGCGCATCTACTTCACAAGACTTCGACGTTGACTACAGCTGCGACGGCTTATTGTCACCTAACGAAAGTATCGCCATTTATTATCCTTATGGCGGCCCTGGCGTTGGTAGAACAGCTACACGCAAAGCTACAGAAAACTTCAATTTCAACTTCAAAGACGGCGGCATCATCGACTTTGAATTCGACATCACTCCTGCTTGGTGGGGCGTTTATGCCGGTGTAGGTTTCGACGCCGACGGCGACGGCCACATCCTCCAAGGCATGACTGATGGCGACGGCGGCGTTTATCTCCGAATAGCTGGCAGCGGCAACGAAAACCATCCTAATATCGTGCTCCCTAACGGCAACGACATCCTCATCACCAACTACAAACAAGAAGGTTGGGCCAGATATAAAATGTCGTTCGACTTCTCAGCCTTCGACGGAGCTGGTTCTTTAACAGTCTTCGTCAAAGACTTCGACGGAACAAACTGGGGAGAATGGATGCAACTCTCTGAAGCCACCGAACTTAACATGGGCATGACTCCTGGCTCAGGCGACATGAAAGACTACAAAGTATGGGACGGCATCTTCTTCCACTGCCAAGGCGGAACAGGCGGATTCGATAACTTCCTGGTAAGACAAATGCCAGAAGGTAATATGCAATATATCAATATGCCTGACATCCCAAAACAACTGACAATCAACCCTCCTTATACATTAGAAGCTACTTCAACATCAGGACTGCCTGTGACCTTCGAAATGATTAGCGGCCCTGCTACAATAGAAGGCAACATCTTGACACTCACAGGCGAAACTGGTACCGTATCGATAAAAGCTTCTCAAGCCGGAAACGACAACTGGCTCGCAGCTCCTGACGTGGTGAAAACATTCGATGTCATCGACCACACAGCATTCGCTACCGACATCACAATACGCCGCCCTTACGACAACACCAACGTATATCTCCCTGAACTCAAAGCTATCGTCATCAGCACTAGCCTCCAAGTAGAACACGCCGACGCTCTCCACTTCGAAAAAGTCGTCTGCACAATAGACGGAGAAGAAAACGTGTTGAATACAATATATCCTGACGACGTGGAAAACGGCTACTATTACTGCTACTGGACTCCTTCTCGCTACGGAGAACATACAATGACAGTTGCCGTAACAACAACTGGAGGTAACGTGACAGAAAAAACTTCTACATTCAACATCACTAACGAATACGAAACCATGGAAGTTGTAACCTTCGACGGCGACCTCATCTGCACTCCTTCAATCCACTCCGCAAGAGGTAACTTCGTCATGCCTGCTCACGTCGGCGCTTTCAATAAAATCGAAGCTCACTACGAACATAACTGTCTCAACGGATCTTGCGACCCTTATGACCGCGTCGGCGGCGTGAGAGTGAGAAACTACCGCGGCGAATGGATGGAACTCTTCAGATATATCACTCCTTTCGGCGTGGAATGCGACGACTTCCTCGACGTAACTGACTATACTTCCGTATTACAAGGCCTCGTAGAATTTGAACTCTACTTCGAATCATGGGACGGACAAGGCTACGCTCCTACCCTGTCTTTCGAAATGACAAAGGGTAACCCTGAATATGACTACGCTAACGTAGAAGAACTCTGGTACGATATCTACGCTTTCGGCGATTACGCTAACCAACAACCTGTACCTAGCGTAAACTATTTCTTCACAAACAACACCGAAGCCGCTAAATTAAAACTCACTACTACAGGACATAACTGGAGCAGCGGCAGCAACGGCACAAACAATACAGGTAACGCAGCCGAATTCTACGAAGCTACACATAATATCAAAATCAACGGCGAAAAAGCTTACGAACAACATTTGTGGAGAACTTGTAACCCTAATCCTTCAGGATGCCAACCTCAAAACGGCACATGGACTTACAACCGCTCAGGATGGTGCCCAGGCAGCATCTCTATGGTTTGGGACTTCGACCTCACAAAATATCTCGACAAAGGAAATATCGGAATATTCTATGAATTCGACCCAACATACCTCGACGAATGTCATCCTAATCACCCTAACTGCAAAGACGGTGTCACTTGTACAAAATGTGACGCTCCTGACAACCCTGTGCTAAGAGTCGCCGGTAAAATGATTTCTTTCAGTAACCAGATTGAAGTACTGACAGAAGTCCCTACAGTGGTTGAAAAAGAAACATTCAACGTTGACATCTTCCCTAACCCTGCTAAATCTACTCTCAATTTCTCTTCAGATTACGAAAACGGTAAGCTGAGCGTTTATATCATGAACGTACAAGGACAAGAAGTTAAGAGATTTACATTCAGCGGCAGCAGAAGCATCGACGTTTCCGACCTCTCAAGCGGAATATATTTCGTGAAAATATTAGGCGGAACAATGCAAACCAAAAAAATCGTTATCAAATAATAAAATATAATTGACGATTAAACAAACGGACGCCTCGATAATGAATCGAGGCGTTTTTTTATATTCATAAAATAAAATATTGACCGAAAAAGACATCTATTTTCGAAACAAAAAATAGCTAATTAGTTGAGAACAAGCAATATAAAGTGCCTAAAATTGAGATATTTTTTTTCTTGCAAAAACGAATACAATCGTATTAACTTTGATGAACAAAACGCTTTTAGCTATGAAAAAAGGAATATTTATATTTTTAATTGTACTATTTCAATTTGCATTTGTTGAAGCAAAACAAAATAATGCTTCGGAAGAAATAGACATTTTAATCAGTTCTGCTGGTAACCAAAACACCTCCATTTCTCGTAATCCAGCATCTATTTCGGTTGACATTACCGGTCACGTTTTGAGCGTGAACGTTAACGAAGACTTAGGCATAGTATGTCTGATGGTCAGTGACGCCAACACCGGAGTCTGGATTGAGTTGGGAAACATGACCTCTACACCGGAAACTACATACTTCTATATTGCCGATACCGGCAACTATAGGATTGACATAGTGCTCAGCAACGGCGAACAATACTACGGATATTTCAGCGTCTATAACGGAATAATTATCAATTGACTTAACCTTAAAAATGATATTATGAGAAAAACACTTCAGATATTAGGTAAAAACAAGTTCATCAAACTGGCTGCACAGAGAAAATGCGGGTAACATTAACAATTAATAGTTAAGGGTTCTCTGTGCCTTTAAATTTAAAGAGTTTATTGAAAAATGATTAACCTAAAACATTTTAACATTATGAGGAAAACACATATTATAACAATATTATTAGCCGTCATGTTTTTGTCGTTACAATCTTGCAAAAAAGACAATGAGTCAGTGATAAAGGGAAACAGTGCTCCATCGTCATTGAACACGTCAAAAGCGCAGAACATTGACGAATATCTTTTGAATTTTATGAAAGACATCAATACCCCGACAAGAAACAGCGAGTCATTGTCACTGGAAGACGCCATGTGGCATGTCACAGCCTGCCTTAATTTCAGATACTGCAATGCCGGTGTAAACAGATCGTCAGTGGAATATGACACCATTGTGAGCACGATAAACGTCAATAACGGCTACGTGTCTTTAGGAGACATCAACAGATCCATGCAGGAAATATCTTCAGGGATAGCGGACGTATATAATTCAAGCATGATGAAAAACAAGAACCTGCTGTTTATCATGCCAGAAATCACAGATGATGTTACCAGAGGTGGAGCGACGGTCAAAACCGTTGTGGCGATCTCCGACAGGCTGGATATACAGAACTACTACTTCAACAACGACAACACCCCATTGTCATTATTCCCTGAAGGGACTTTCTTCCAGTGGGATACGGAAGCCATTGACGTACTCAGCTATTACATGAATATATTCCGTCCAAGCACTGAAGCTATGCCTGGCAGAGTGTATTTTACAGACATAAGTACTCATTCCTGCTACTATCTTGACTATGCAGAAAACAGATTGTACAAAACAAGAATATCCAGCCGAGCCAGATTGAATCACGAGGAAATGGCCTACTATCTGGACTCTTATCTCGGTCTTATCCTTGAACATAACCCGAGTTACGGTACATACGAGGTGACATATATCGCTTCGGACATAGATCCTGTCAGCGGCAATTTGCCAAATAGAGAGGAAGTTACGTACCATCACACATTGGATATAACGTATGGCAAGATAATGTACACTTTAGACAATGAACCGGAAACCCCGATGAACTAAATCATTGAAAAATATTGTTAAACATATAAAAAAATAATGCTATGAAAAAATTATTTCTTGGACTTTTGACAGTCCTTACAATATCAGCGTCGGCGCAGACGCTTGACAAGTTTGAAAGAGTGGCGGCAGACGAATTCCCTTATCACATCAACCTGCATTCGTTGGAGACATCATCCGGCGACATAGTCATGATGGAGGAGTGTTATGACGTGACAATTGAAAACGAATATGATTACATATATGATACAAAGGGGGTCAATCTTTTGAAAATAAACGCCAAGGGCGAATTCGTGGATTCCAAGTTCGTGGATTTCACGGCAATTCAATATTACAATCCATTCATCAGAAATCCTTTTGAGGACAACAGCAACCTAATGGCCGGATTCTATCTCAATGAAGAAGATGAAAAATATCACTATAAAGCTGTCTTTTTCGACAACGACCTTAACGTGACCGAAACGACAGACGTTCCTTTCGAGGCTGAAGGATTCTGCGGACAATACGTATCGATGTTCGACGACATCAGCAACAGCCTGTTCATGGCCTACAGAATACAGGACGAGAACACATACGTGTATGTCAGAATGAATATTTACGGAGAGATCATCAGCACAAGCCGGTCTTCGATGCTCGAACATGAATACTGGGCTCTGAAGGGATTCCCGTTGTTCATATACAAAACCGAACCGTTGCAGTACGGATGTACTTTCATCAACGCAAAATCGGGAGAGCCTATGAGCGACTTTGTCGTGATATTGGACGAGAATCTTGAAACCATTGCCAGAAAAGAACTCGGTCTTGCCTTTGACGAAGAATACAGCTATTTTGTTGGCGGCCCTAAAAATATGATAAGACTTAATGACGGTAACATCGCCATGTTCTCGGAAGTCATGGGCAGTACCAACGGCATGGAATATCTTCAATTGACGAAGTTTGACACAGATTTCAAGGTGCAGGATTACGCCAGAATAGGGAAAGGTTATGAATACGACGATGCCGATACGAATGAAATGATGGAATGTCTGCCAGTGAACAACGGTGATGAAATTTATGTCGTTTGGCGTAAAAACGACAAGAAAGAACATACATATACCTATAATGTCAGCAAACTTGACAAGGATTTCAACCTCAAATGGGAACGTGAGATAGTGACAAGTGAGGTTATGCACGTCATGTGGGAGATGACAGCCTTGGAGAATGGCGGTGTCGCCATAAGCGGTTCAAGATATACCGATTTCGTTTCCGGAGTGGATGTCAACGCCACGTTCTGCTTCATCCTGCATGATGACGGCGGCCTCGACGACACTGCTTCCACATCAGAATACATCGCCGTACGTCCTTACAGCTTCTATCCGAACCCTGCCGGCAACAGGATCTTCTTCCGTTTCTCACCCGATGTTGAATGTGAAAAGATTGAAATCTTCGGCCTCGACGGCAGACTTTACCATGAACAGGGCTTCAGCGCAGAAACTGTCAACGCTGAAATCCTCCCTGCCGGAATCTACATGATGAAGGTTACTTTAAGTGACGGACAAGATTATACCGAAAAACTTATAATCAAATAATATACATTGACTAACGAGTTCAAGGATTTTTAAAAATCCGTGAACTCGGTAGCTTTTATTATGAAAAAGTCATTTTACGGAATTGAACTTAAAGCCGTTACCTACAACTGAAAACATTAACCTAAAACAGATGAAAAGAATCTTATACATTATAGTGTTGTTGGTGTCTCTCGTGTCGTGTTCAGATGCGGGAGACCGCCGTTTCCCGTCGCCAGAACTGGCGACCGCCCGCAACCTGATGCGCAACGACCCCCAAGCCGCTCTTCACGAACTACAACGCCTGGATTCGCTGTATCAGTACGGCAGCTCGCCAGAAAACATATACCGCCACGAATATTCGGTGCTGCTGGCAGAGGCTTACTACAAAAACTATCTCCCACAATCCAATTTCACGGATGTAGAGGCCGCCACGGCGTTTTATGACAGAAACGGTGAAGCAGGCGGCTTTGAAAACGCCCGAGCACATTATTATCATGCAGTCGGCCTGACGGAAAAAGACGACATCGTGGGAGCTTGCGAACATTACCTCAAAGCACTCGACATCATGGAAGCTATGACAAATGCGATAAAAGAAAACGATTATGAAAAGCTACGCTTTATCTATCTGATACATACACGTCTTGGCGAAATTTTCCTCGATGCCATATACGTGGATCTTGCACTGGATAATTTCAAACACGCCCTCGCTTACGTCGATATGTTCGGCAACACCTACGACAAGGCCAACACCCTGAAACAGATAGGTAACACTTATCAGCTTACCGGCCAATCCGACAGCGCTCTGTATTATTATAACGAATCGCTGAAAGAGGATGCCAACCTTGGCAACAAACTCGACGTGGAGAAATGTGTGGCAAAAATCCTGTTTGAAAAAGGCGAAAAAGACTCCGCATACAGAATGGTGAAAAATAATATGGAAATCATACAAAACCAGACTCTGCAATGGACATATCATCTTATATTAGGACAATTATTTTACATGGATTGTAAATATGACTCTGCCATACAATGCTTAAATTACAGCTTCACAAGTAGTCATAAGATAACCCAAACTGCATCAGCAAGTATGCTCTCAGCGATATATGACAGCATCGGCGACATAAAAAACAAATACTATTATTCAGACATAGTATCAGATTATGCGTTAAAAAAAGTCAATGAAAACGTAGATATGAGCAAAATACAAAACGCTCATAACGAATATTATAAATCCAAAAATAACAGAAGAAACCATAACATCAAGAAAAACATCATAATCGGCATAATAGTCGCCTTAACATTCATTCTGCCTTTAATTATTCTGATAATATACAAAAACAAAAATAAACTGAATAAAATCCTTGACGAAAAGGACAGGATGCTACTCGACTCCGAATCTAAACTTCAAAAAACAGAACAGGAATTACAATACATCAATAAAAAACTCAAAAATAAAACTACGGAACTAAACAGACTGAGAACTATCAATAACATCGCTTACGACAATATTAAATCTTACTACGATTCTGAAATATGCGACATGATATTGAACAAGCTCCGTAAAATGAAGGAACTTCACCTGAAGTCATCCGAACTTGGCATACTAACTCATAACGAATTAATGCTGCTGTTACATTCAGCGAATGCTCATCTGAATAATATCGTCGATAAATTGTCCAATGAGTATCCCGATTTTAACAATATAGACATGTATTGTATATGCCTGCTGATTTTGGGGGCCGACACGACACAAATCGCCTTCATGTTAAATAAAGATTACAAAACAGTCTGGCGAAGAATTAAAAAAATAAATAAAATATTAGAAAAAAATAATAATTATAAATTCATTTTTACATTATAGAACTAGATTCCTTTCGGTTCGCATATAAAAAAAGGGCGCTTCAATGTTGAGCGCCCTTGATTCGTTACATGAATTTTATTTCTTGACTATCTTAACCATTGTGTTGTTGACTCTGACGAAATACATTCCTGCGTTAAGATCTGAGATGTCTATCGTGTTGACACCTTCGCTGATGCTTTGTTGTGAAAGCATTTGTCCACTGATGGAATAAATCTTAACTTCAGCGTTTTCAGCGCTTTCTATATTGATATAGTTTTCGGCTGGATTCGGATACATCACGAATGCTATTTCATTGTTTTCAGCTATTGAAACAGTGATCTGAGCTGTCACAGGAATAGTCTTTTCTGATTCGCCATCTTCATAAACAGCAGATACAGAATAGCTATATACGCCTGATTCGAGGTCTTCGTCATCATATACCAACTGTGCTGTATTTCCGATTAAAGCGTCGTTTCTATAGACGTTATATTTCACTGGAGATCCACTCATTGGAGCGAGCCATGTCAAAGAGACGTTGTCGCCGCTGACAGTAGCTTTAAGGTTGTAAGGAGGATACAAGAAGTCGTTTATCTTGTAA
This sequence comes from Bacteroidales bacterium, assembly GCA_045615285.1. GTDB lineage: Bacteria > Bacteroidota > Bacteroidia > Bacteroidales > F082 > Limimorpha. The sequence continues at coordinate 67,334 of JAZLEO010000052.1, read as the reverse complement.
TATTTTGCAGAAGCCTTGTAACCCATAGCGATGTCGGCATAAACCACACATGGAGAGTTGTTGAGTAACGCCATGCTGAAGTAAGAATCGACTGATGATTCTGTGAAAGCTCTCTGACCAACATAGCTCCAAGCTTCGCCATCATATTTAACTACAGACATCTTATCGCCCATATTCATATCAGCGTAAGCCACATAGAAGTTTTGTTCGTCATCTATCGCGACATCGATACCTTTTACAGATCCTGAGGCCACGTCTTCGCCAAGTGATTCCCATTCTGAACCGTTGTAGCGATACACTGTCAACAAGTTAGTTCCTGTTGCACAGTAAGCGAGATAGATATTTCCATTTGCATCTATAGCCAAATCCTGATAGCCTTTATCGATTGTTATATCTGAGACTTCGCCGTTACCTACTTGCAGCCAAAGTTCACCTACGAGTTGAGAGACGTACATATAATTACCTTTGAAGAAGTCAACCCAAGAAACGTAAGGGATTCCGTTTTTATCGAGAGCCAATCTTGCCCATGAGCCACCGCCGGCTGTGATATAACTTGCGCCTACATTTTCCCAGTTACCGTTGATGAATCTGTTCACATAGTAACGGTTGCCTTCGCCAGCATCGTTGAAGCCTACATAAACGACGTTATTTGCGTCTATCGCGATTTTCGGAACGCTTCCTATCTTACCGATATTACCGACTTCGGTCCATTCTCCGTTTGCGTATTTCTTAACCTTGATTTGGCTGTTGCTCTTGATTGTATAAGTGATATACACGCCGTCTGTTCCGGCAGCCATATTTCCGTCATAGCCCATTTCATCCATTGGAGTTACCAATCTCTGCCATGAGTTTGTCTGAGGATTAAATTCATAAACAGTAGGGAAGTTAGATTCGCTCATCAACATATAGACGTTACCGTTATAAGAACAGCTTCCATAGATGTAGCCGTATCCTACCGATGTGAAAGCGCGTTCGCCCATTGTTTCCCAGTTAGCTGTCAAAGGATCGCTGACGACGATAGTGTAAGACTGAAGTGTTTCAGCTTCACCGTCAGTGACTTTCAAAACGACTTCATATTCACCTGGTTCGTTGGTGATACCATAGATAGCTGCGCTCTTATTATCATATTGTTCGAAGCTCAACCATTCTGGTTTTTGTTCTACGCTGACAGTAAGATTTTTATCGTCTGTATCGTGAACGTATATATCATAGAGATATTCTACAGAAGCGTTGTTTTCTACCATAGGAGTAGAAGTGAATTTAGGAGCAGCGTTTGACATTCCATTGAGATAAACACTCTTTGACACGTTGTCGATAGAACCGTTAGCATCGATGAGCATACCGACTACAGAAATGTAGTTATGGTTATATTCTTCAGGGACTGTATATGTGAATGTCATTGAGAAAGTCTGGTCTTTTGCCAATGTAGGGAAAGTTTCGCCTTCAAAACCGCCGAGGAGCTGACGAGCGACATGGTCGTAAGCGATTCTGCTTGCAGGTATAGGGTCGGTCATGTTTTCATATCCGCCCATCGGGAAATAAGCGTACTGAGCATAGATGTTAGATTGGTTATATTGAGAAGTTGTACCAGTTACAGCGTCTTCAACGACAACGCCGCCAACGTGATAGTTGCCTTCAATATTTTCGAGAGCTGTGATTGTTATTACAGCTGTCATCAAGCGAGTCGCTTCATCAAATTGAGTCTCTACTGTTATAGTAGATTTTGGTTGCTGCTGCATTTCTTGTTGGACGAAACCGAACCATTCATCGGTATTCTTTTTTGCGTAGCGACGACCTATAGTAGCTGTCGGTGCTGAGTCGAAACCTAATTTTTCAAAGTATTCTTCGTATGCCATAGGGTCTTTGGTATGAACAGCTATCGCGATAACATTGTCATACATATTTTGTAATGAATCGATGTAATACATACCCGAAGGGCAATATGCACACCAAGTTCCTGTTGCTTCTTCAAGAAGCACATTCTTTTGCGCAGTTAAGATGTTTAATGATAACATGGCGCAGATAACTAGTAACAATTTCTTCATAAGACTTTTTTGTTGATTTAATTAAGAGCACAAAGATAAGAAAAATGACAAAAGACGAAAGGTAAAAAACGAAAGTTTTTTTTATCTTCGAAAAGAATTAAAAAGCCCAGAGACTCAGAATGATAAGTCATAAATACAAAAAAAGAGCTACCTGTTACGGCAGCCCTTCCTTGAGACTTTTATCTTCAGACTTTCATCAATCAATAAACTTTGAGTTTATCGCCTGTTTGTTCTATGATAGCTCTGTAGAATTCTTTGCTGAATTCAGGTTGTTTCACTTCAGGAGCGATGAATTTGTAGCTCTTTGGAGTTGGTTTCGCTGTCTTGATGTTGAAGTCCATGTATTTTACAAACAAATATTTATAAAATTCTCTCCAGTCGGCTGTCAGTTTTTCCGCTGATGTACATGAGAATGAAGTAAGGAATTCTACAGCTTCTTCTGGATTTTCGTTATATAACTTAGCGGCTTTTTCGTCGATACGAGCTACTTCTTCCACCCAACCTTTTTCATAACCAGCTTGACGTTCAGCTATTTCAGGATGGATATATTCGTATTTTGTATAAGCCCAATTTGTAACTTGGTTGAATGCCCAGAAAGCTGCTGTTTCAGAATATTCCATTATTCCGCCGTTGCCGACTCTGAAACAGTTCGGGATTTCTGTCATACATGTGTACATTGGACAATATACAGTGCTTGCAGCGTCGTCAACGCCGAACCATATAATACCGCCTATTTCAGCGACAGTATTAGGACGGCATTGTGCCACGAAAGAAAAAGCTGTCTGTTGTGTCGCTGTAGCGCGTTCATGGACGTATTCAACGCCATCCACTTCCCAACCCATCGGGCGTGGTCTGTAAGGACAATGGAAAGGTCCTGCGCCAATATCTTGAGTCATATCGAGTTCTGTTCCTTCGAGATGGTCGCGCATGAATGCCATCATATCCAAAACGCTGATTTTTTCATTTGGCTTAACCCAGAGAGGCATTCTGTTTGTAGGGAAATTCTCAGGTGTCTGAGGCTGTCCGCTTACGTATGGTTTCGCACGGTTGATGTTTCTGCCTGTAGCATAATCCCAATATTGATCCATGCCATCAACAACTTGGTTGAACATAGCCCAAACACGGATTTCACAAGCGCGGGCGCCGCTGAAATCGACAGGTGCATAAACATCTGAGAATGAGAATTGTCCGTCAGGGCCTGCATATAAATTATTTTTCTTTGCGAAAGAAATGACATCTGCTGCATAAACACAGTCGATGTTAGGGTTCTTCAAAAGTTTGTCGATATTTTTTGAAGTGATACTGTTTTTATTTTGCTTGTTAGCCAATGGGAAAGTAGTGATACGAGCTTGGTTGGCGTGAGCTGATACGTAGCCGTCAGGTATGCGGAGAGCTACCCATACAGCACCTTTTTCAGCGCCTTTACCGATGAGTTCCATAATCCATACTTCGTTCGGGTCGGCGATTGAGAATGATTCGCCGCCGCTTATATAACCGTATTCTGCCACCAATTCAGCCATTGTCTTGATAGCTTCACGAGCAGTCTTGGCACGTTGTAATGTAATGTAAATCAAGCTGCCGTAATCGATCAGGCCTTCTGGATTTTCAAGATTCGGAAGACCTCCGAAAGTTGTCTCTCCAATGGCGAGCTGCCATTCGTTCATATTACCTACAACATTATAAGTGTGAGCCACTTCAGGAATACTGCCGAGGTATCTGCCAGAATCCCAATCAACGATTTCTCTCATGGCACCTTCTGGATAGTCGGCAGCTGGATAATGATACAATTCACCGTAAAGCACATGTGAGTCAGCAGCGTATGAAATCATCGAAGATCCATCGACAGAAGCTTTCGGCGTGATTAAGAAATTCGTACATGCCATAACCGGTCTCACAAATGAAACCAAGCACATAACAACCAATAATGTTAATACTTTTTTCATACTATTAAATTTTAAATGTTAATCTATTATAATAATTCTCTGATTTGTGTTTCGTCTGTTTCCAATTGTTTTTTCAAAGCTTCGAGATCGTCAAACTTACGTTCATCTCTAATCCTTTTTACAAAACGTACTTTTATGTCTTTATCGTATATATCTCCGTTAAAATCAAAAAGATGAACCTCGATACTTTCTTCTTTAGTTCCGTTTATCGTAGGTTTACTTCCGATATAAGTCATTGATTTATATATCTTTCCTTCAAAATCGACGTATGTCGCATAAACACCTGGCGTTTCTATCAGTCTAAACTCTTGTCTAACATCAATATTAGCAGTACGATAGCCTAATTTTCGTCCCAATTGTGCGCCAGAAATCACCTTTCCTACGTATGAGAATTGGTAGCCTAAAAGCATATTAGCATGTTCCACATCGCCACGTTGCAAGGAAATACGAATCTTGGTAGAACTCACGGCTATATTTTCAACATCGTGAGCTTCAATACGTTGCACTTTAAAATTATGATATTCCGACAAATCCTGCAAGAGACTGAAATCGCCGGTTCTGTTTTTTCCGAAATGATGGTCATAACCGATGACAATCTTCGCCGGATTTATTTTTTCTATAACATAATCACGGATAAAAACATCTGACGGAATACGTGAAAATTCCTTTGTAAAATTCACAATAATAAGATTATCAATGCCTATTTTTTCAAGATGTCTGATTTTTTCTTCTTGCGTAGTGATAAAACGAAGATTTGCGCTATCGATGTTAAGAACCTGTCGAGGATGCGGGTAGAAAGTAATCACAACTGTCTCACCATCAATTTCTTTCGCTGCGTTCACCATATCTTTAAGAATAGCCTGATGGCCAAGATGCACGCCGTCGAAAGTACCAATTGTGACAATCGCATTTGGTATTTTTATAAAATCGGTGAAATTATTGTAAATCTTCATATCTTAAAATTCTCTATGATATATTTTGCGATTTGTACTGCGTTTGTCGCTGCGCCTTTTCTGATATTATCGGAAACGACCCACATATTCAAGGCTTTATCTATGCTGAAATCACGACGGATTCTCCCGACGAAAACCTCGTCTTTATCGTATGCCATCACCGGTGTCGGATACATATTTTCGTTCGGATTGTCACAGACGACGACGCCTGATGACTTCGATAAAATATCTCTAACTTCGTCTAAATCAAAATCTTGTTCAAATTCGACATTAACACTTTCGGAATGTCCTCCATAAACAGGAACTCTCACTACTGTTGCAGTGACGGCGATGTCGGAGTGTAAGATTTTATTTGTCTCGAAGACGAGTTTTTCCTCTTCAGCAGTGTAACCGTTTTCCAAGAAAGCGCCACCATGAGGGATGACATTTTCGTGAATTTGACACGGATATGCCGGATTATCAGAAGTTTCACCCTTTTGTTCCATCGCCAGTTGGTTGAGACCTTTTTGTCCGCTTCCACTGACCGATTGATAAGTTGAAATCACTAAACGCTTGGCGTTGTATCTTTTATGCAACGGAGCCAATGCCATCAGCATACATATTGTAGTGCAGTTTGGATTTGCAATTATATGATTATCAGGAGTTATATCAGCCGCATTTATTTCAGGTATCACGAGCGGCACATTTTTATCCTTGCGCCAGGCAGAGCTATTGTCGATGACGTATGTTCCGACCGCTGCGAATTTTTCGGCGTATTGTAGCGAGACTTCTGCGCCTGCCGAGAAAATTGCGATGTCAGGTCGAGCTTCAACTGCTTGATTCATCGACACTAACGTTAATATCTTATCTTTATATGTTACTTTTTTTCCTATGGATTTATCTGATGCTGCTACTATGATCTCGTCAATCTGCAAATTTTGTTCAGCCAAAACTTGTAACATCTTCTGACCGACTAAACCTGTAGCTCCTATAACAGCGACTTTCATTTCTTAACAAATATTAATAAATAATGACTCTTTTTGACTTATTTCCGCCTTATTTTAAACACAAAAGTTAAAGTTAGTTAAAAATCAGCGTCTTATTAAAAAAAAGTTATACTTTTACATGCAAAAATACGAATTTATTAGAGACCTTAAACGTACAAAAAAATAAAAACCATAAAACTATGAAACTTATATTCACACATTTATTAATAGTAGCTTGCATTTTATCGAGCGAGGCTCAAATCACACACGAAAATGATGTTGTCATAAATGAAATCATGGCAGATCCTAGTCCGAATATCGCACTGCCGGAATGGGAATACATTGAATTATATAACGCTTCAGAATCATCAATAAATATTAACAATTGGAATTTAATCGTTGGCAAAAAAGAATTATCTTTTAAGGAAGATGTTGTAATTCAAGCTAATGACTATCTCATCTTATGCCATAACGATGCAATTGAAGAATTGTCTGTTCACGGAAATTGCCATGGATTTTCCTCTTTTCAAATAAGCAATTCGGGAACTAACATTTCATTAATCGATGAAAACGAGCATACGATTTCATCTTTAGAATTTGATATTTCCTGGCATTCAGCTACTTATAAAAATGAAGGAGGTTGGTCATTAGAGCAAATCGATCCATATAATCCGTGTATCGGGAAAGCGAATTGGAGCAGCTCTAATGATAAAAGCGGCGGCACGCCCGGAAAAGCTAATTCTATTCTGGACGATAATCCAATAGCACCAAAACTCGATCACATCAATCTGGTTTCTAATAATGAAATAGAGGTTTTCTTCAACCAGAATATGAATTTAGGAAGCCTGCAAAACATTGACAATTACACCATTACAGAATTCGACATACACCCTGAGGAAATAGAATCTGTAAAACATAAGAACAACTATGTTAAATTGTCGTTTAACATAGATTTTGAAGAAAACAAAATTTACACCTTAAATATTAATAATGTAAAAAACTGCAAAGATATTCCTCTTGAAAACGAAATAAACATTTCATTTGGAATACCGTCTGTCGCAATTCGTAACGACATTATTATCAACGAGATATTATTTAATCCTATTTCTCCTGGCGTTGATTATCTGGAACTTTACAATCGTTCCGACAAAATCATCGATTTAAAAGGAATCGTGTTCGGAACTGTTAAAAAAAGTTTTCCTAATCCGCCAGACACTACACTTAAAGAAATATGTACCGAAAGCAGAATCATTCTCCCTCATTCATACATCTTGCTTTCCACTGATAGAGAGATTGTTATGTATCAATACGACTCTGACATTGAGGAAAATTTCATTGACGTAAAATCTTTTCCCGCTTTTCCTAACGAAGAAGGTCATGTCATTATATGTGATAAAAACAGAAAAATTATCGACGAAATGAATTATTCTGACAAGATGCACTACGACTTATTATCTGTAACACAAGGCGTTGCACTAGAACGTATTTCTACCGACAACTCATCACTTGATAAAAACAATTGGCATTCAGCATCTTACAATTTCAATTACGGAACTCCCGGATATAAAAATTCCATGGCGACAAATGTTAATAAAGATTTTAACATAAACGAAATCAACATCGTTCCGGAAATCTTCTCCCCCGACGGCGACGCTTTTGATGATATTTGCAGCATTCACTACAACTTAAAAGACAATGGTTACAGTTTGAATGTAAAGATTTTCAATTCAAATGGACTCTTGATCAGGAATTTACTTAACAACAGCCTTGTCAGCGATAAAGGAGTAATATATTGGGACGGCTGCGACGACAATAATCGCTGCGTTTCTCCAGGAATTTACATAATACAAGTAGAAATCTTTGATTTAAAAGGCTTTGTGAAAAGAATTAGAAATGTGGTGGTAGTAGCAAAACAATGAAGAATTAGTCTTAGTGTCTTGATGTCTCAGCGACTTGATGTCTTATTACACCAAACGCTTCTTCAGGATTATCAATATTCATGCAGAGCGTCTCCATCGGACATAAGCCATCGCCTTTTCTGTTGATAATTCTTTCAACAACTTGATCGTATGTTATTTTAACATTATGATTTTTAAACACTTCAAGAGCTGGCACGCTGATAGTCGGAGTATAAACTTCTTTAACTTTTGCATAAACCATAAGTAAAGCAGCAGCCTTACCAACGACTTTATCAGCAACCATCGAATCATGAAGCTGCGTTGCATCTTCTTTCAACAACTTCATTAATGGAGCAACGCCTCTATCGTTGGAAATAATAACAGAGGCGTCACTTTTATATATCACAATAGTGTGATTTTCTTTTAACAAAATTTCTTTTAAATTATTGATATTCATTTTAGTGTAGAGTGTAGAGACATACCAATGACACCTATGAAAATGAATAATAGGTCGTTGATGCGTCTTGGGAGTTTAGTGTCAGTGTCTGAGTTCAACGTTCAATACTCAACAACAAATATGTTCCGAATAATTGCAATAACATTCCTGGAATACCGATTCTAAAGTCTTGAATAGCAAGATAAGACGATGATGTCATCGCCCATTCTGCCAAAGTTCCAACACATTGATATGTTAAAATCACAATTAACAAATTAACGATAGAAACTTTATGCGTTTTGTTTGCCACGAAAGACGCTGCCAATGCCAAAACGATTGATTTTGTTAATATTGCAGGAAGAACAGCTAACGCAGGCATTCCAAATAACAACGAGTTAATCACAGGTGACAAGACAGCTGTCAACAACCCGACTTTAACGCCATATTTGTAGGAAGATATTAAAGTAAAAAAATAAATCGGTAGAAATATCTTACCTCCGTCAGGAATCAGATGACATAATTGCGGCAAGATGATATTACCCGCAACAAACAGAAAGACAAAGAGATAAGTCTTTAATTCACTTAATCCGTAGTTGTAAATCTTTATTTCTTTTTCCATAATTATTTCAAATAATTTTCGACAAATATTCTTAAATCGTTGCCGCTCAAGTTCTTAGCCACGATTTTACCATTATTATCAATGAGAACATTTTGAGGTATCCAAGCCACGCCGTATTCTGAGGCAGCGCTGCAATTCCAGCCGTCCAACTCAGAAACATGATTTTCCCATGATAAAGCGTCATCTTTTATTCCTTTTAGCCAAGCCTCTTTATCCGTATCCAACGATACACTGATGATTTCCAAGCCTTTATCCTTGAAATCGTTATAAACAGCTACAACATTAGGATTTTCTACGCGACAATCTGGACACCATGCAGCCCAAAAATCAACCATAGTAAGTTTATTGTTTTTAACAATATCTGAAAGTGAAACCGCCTGACCATCAATATTATTCATGGTAAAATCAATAAACGGACGACCTATTTCTGTACGCTCCAACAAACTTATATATTCGTTTAACTTACCCAAATAACCTGAATTAAGATTTGACGGAAACCCATTTACCAAATCACGAATTTCATCTAAATCACAAATCCATTTATAACGATATAAAATATACGGAGACAAAGCGCTTTTTCTTTGATCTTCAATAGTTTTTAGCAACAATTTCTTTTGTTCATCATCATTAACACTGAAAAACATACTGTTAAAATCATTTAACATTTCCTGCGTTTTTGAAGCGACGACTTTTATCTTATTGTAATTATTAAAATCACCGTTTATAATAACGTCTTCATTATCAGCGAAAAATGGCAAAGAACGTTTCCAGCCTTTAATAAAAATATGATATGCGTCCTTATCTTTATTTTTCTTGACATCAAAATGCGCCTTATTTTGTTCAATCAATGTTGAATCAATATTAACCATTTGATTATCAATTATCTTTTGAAGATAAATAACTTTTCCGTTAGCATTAGTCATCTCAACATCGACACTGAAAGGCTTTTTGTCACATGCGAACAATGCAAGAAGCACAATTGAGCAGATTATCACTTTGTTTTTCATATTATCAATTTTTATGATAAACAAAATTATTTAAGAATTTCTTCGACTTTTTTTCTCAGGTCTTCGCCTCTTAAATCTTTAGCTATTATGATTCCGTTTTCGTCAAGAAGGACGTTGCTTGGAATTGAAGAAATAGCATAATCAATCGCTGCATCGTTGTTCCAATATTTGAGATCTGAAACATTATGCCAGATAAGTCCGTCATCTTCAATAGCTTTAATCCAATTTTCCTTTTTCATATCCAAAGAAACGCCAATTATATCGAAGCCTTTTTCATGGTAATCTTTATAAATAGCGACGACATTAGGATTTTCCGCACGGCATGGAGAGCACCATGATGCCCAGAAATCTATTAATAAAAGTTTAGATTTTCCGACAAGTTCAGACAGTGACAACCAATCACCTTCAGGTGTTTCCTGTGAAAAATCGAGATAAGGTTGACCGACGTCAATACGTTGAAGACGAGCGATATATTGATCTAATAATTTTGAATATTCATCATTTTTTTTGATGTTAAAATTATTAACAAAATCTTCAATTTCGTTAAGTTCATAGTTGAAACGATTATTGTACAAGATATAAGGAGCCACGAAACTATTTGTATTTTTGGTCAGGAAAAGATCTCTATAGTTATCTTGATTATTTCTTGTTTGTTTTATTTCTTCACGAATCTTTTTTATTTCGTCATCGTCGTTGTTTTGAGCAGCTATTTTATATCTACCGCTCAATTCAGCAAACTGCTCATTGAAATTTGCATTTTCAGCATTGTATTCATTTACAAGCTGTTGTGCATAAGACGCTGTTTTTGTTATACCACCGAAATCTTTTATATCACCAACAATTTTAACATCCATATTTTCACTGAAGAATTTTATAGAAACTCTTTCATTCTCTATTTTCAATGAATAATGTGTTGATGGATTTCCGGCTTCCACGACAAAATTAACAATAGAATCCATTATTACAGAATCTATGGTTATCATTTCATTGTTAACAAATTTTTGCAGATAAATCATTTTTCCTTCTGCATTCTTTAGTTCAACATTGACGTTAAAAGTCGATTTATTACATGAAAGCAATGTGAATACAACAATTGCTAATGTTAATAATTTTTTCATAACAATATTTATATTAATTTCTTTTTAGATTTCTTGAATAATAAAAGTATAATAAAAATTAACATCAATGAACTGAAAACGCTCATTAACGTCTGTAAAATCACGACACCCAAAAGTTTGAAACTGAATGCTTCAAGAATGAATAAAAACAGATTATGAGCAAAAAGAAGCAACAACGAATAAACTATGAACCTACTGAAACCCATAGTGTTAATTGAAGGTTCATCATTCGGATTTATATCTTTTCGTCTTGTCATTCCGTTTATCACGAATGGTCGGATGAATGCCATAAATACTGTTGCGGCTGCATTTAATCCAGGCGTTCCGTTGAACAAATCCACTGCAAAACCCATTGCGAAACCTGAAAAAAGCAGCTGCCAGTTCGGAATGTTAAAAGGTAATAAGAAAATAAACAATACATAAACATAAGGATGTATGTAATAACCAAGGCGAATATTATCTATCACCAAGACTTGTAAAAACAACAATCCGACAAATCTGAAAATATTTAATATCAATCTATTATCCATATTATCATTGCTTTACACTTAATGAATCCAATTCTTCTTGGTGCAAATTTTCTATTACAAAAACATGACGAAGCGTACTAAAATTTGTTGAGAATCTAATTTTAGCAGTGTTAAAATCTTTTGACTTTGTACCGACCATTTCTTCTATCGTACCGACCATAATATCAGATGGATATATATTAGAGAAACCGCTCGTCACCAAAGTATCACCTTTTTTAGGATTCAGATGAAGAGGAATATCCTTGACTGTTCCAAAACGATAATCCAAATTATCCCAACATACATTTGCAACATGCTGATTTTCAACAAATCTAGCGCTAACAACAGTATATGAATGCAACATACTTATCACAGAGGAGTAATTCTCTGTCACGTTAGCGACTTTTCCAACAACTCCATTTTCGCAAATCACACCCATATCTTTTTCTATACCGTCTTTTCTGCCTTTATCAATAAGCAAATAATTATTAACTTTATTCGTACTATTATTGATAACATTAGCAGGAATAAAGTTAAAATCCAAAGAATTAGAATCCATCAAGACGGAAGTGTCTGGATTTATTTTATACAACTGACTCATAAGCATAGCGTTATGCTCCATCATCAATTGATTTTCTTCTTTTAAGGAAAAATAACTGGTAAAATTAGATTTGGACTTAAACAATCTGCCGGATATAGCATTGCCGGCGCTCACCAATTTTCGTTTCTGATATGGAAGATTGTTTATCAACAATATGATACACAATACTTCCAACATCAAAAACATCAATACATGACTATATTTTTTTAAAATTCTTAATAAGTTATACATGACTTATTAATCCAGATTATTTAATCAGGAATGGGAATTTATCGAAGTTTTTAAGAGCGATACCTGTACCACGCGCAACAGCTCTCAGAGGATCGTCGGCGACGTGAATAGGCAACTTAGTCTTAGCGTGGAGACGTTTGTCGAGACCTCTCAACAAAGCACCGCCACCAGTGAGATAAATACCTGTACGATAAATGTCAGCTGCCAATTCTGGAGGCGTCTGTTCCAATGCGTTAAGCACAGCTGTCTCGATCTTAGAGATACTCTTATCCAAACAATATGCTATTTCTGAATAATTCACCTTGATTTCTTTTGGAATACCGGTGAGCATATCGCGACCATGAACAGCATATTCCTCAGGCGGATTGTCAAGTTCTGGCAAAGCGGAACCAACTTCAATCTTAATCATTTCGGCTGTTCTATCTCCGACATACATATTATGTTGCTTACGTATATGCTCTACAATATCATCGGTAAAGTCGTCACCAGCAGTGCGGATTGACTTGTTATTCACGATGCCACCGAGGGCGATAACCGCAATTTCACTTGTTCCGCCACCTATATCAACAATCATGTTACCCATTGGCTCAAGCACGTCGATACCTATACCGATAGCAGCGGCCATTGGCTCATGGATAAGTCTAACTTCCTTAGCGCCAGCCTGTTCAGCAGAATCTTTAACAGCTCTTTCTTCTACTTCGGTGATGCCAGAAGGAATACAGATAACCATTTTCAACGCTGGAGGGAAAATGCTATTATGGAAATTAATCATCTTGATCATATCTCTGAGCATATATTCCGCAGCTTGGAAATCAGCGATGACACCATCACGTAACGGTCTGATTGTCTTTATATTTTCATGGGTTTTTCCGTGCATCATCATGGCACGTTTACCAACAGCCATGATTTTTTGAGTGTCTCTTTCTATTGCGACAATAGAAGGTTCGTCAACAACCACCTTATCATTATAAATTATGATGGTGTTGGCCGTACCCAAGTCTATTGCTAATTCCTTATTGAAAAATGAAAATAATCCCATTTTTTATAGTTTTATTTAATTAGTGTTTGAAGTGACGATAGCCAGTGAATACCATTGCCATATCATTCGCATTGCAATAATCGATAGAATCTTGGTCTTTTATTGAGCCACCAGGTTGAATTACTGTTGTAACTCCCGCATTATGAGCTATTTCCACACAGTCTGCAAATGGGAAGAATGCGTCTGATGCCATGACTGCTCCGTTGAGGTCGAAGTCGAACGACTGAGCTTTTTCTATAGCTTGTCTCAAAGCGTCAACACGTGAAGTCTGACCGATTCCTGAAGCGTACAATTGCTTGTTTTTAGCGAGAACAATAGCGTTTGAACGGCTATGTTTAACTATCTTATTTGCAAAAATCAAATCCTCAATTTCTTGAGCTTCAATATTTTTATTTGTAACAGCTTTAAAATCTTCAACGGTTTCTGTATGAAGGTCACGATCTTGTGCCAAAATGCCGTTAAGTGCTGATTTATAGACTTTCTTAGGGAAATCGTTTGATTTAAGTTTCAATACGATTCTGTTTTTCTTTGCGAAGAGAATATCCAAAACGCCTTCGTTATATTCAGGAGCGACTATAACTTCAAAGAACATCTTGTTGATTTCGTTAGCTGTCTCAATATCAATAGCTTTGTTACTTACAAAAACACCACCGAAAGCTGAAACAGGATCGCCAGCCAAAGCAGCTTGATAAGCTTCTGCTATTGTCGGACGCGATGCTATTCCGCAAGGATTGTTATGCTTCAAAATCGCAAATGTTGGCTCATCAAATTCACGGATAAGGTTAAGACCAGCTTCCAAGTCTAATAAGTTATTGTATGACAAATCTTTACCGTGAAGCTTTTCAAACACTTCATCAAGTTTGCCATAGAAAACAGCCTTTTGATGAGGATTTTCGCCATAACGCAACTCGCTGCGGCTGTCGATATGAATGTTAAGATCTGACGATTCGTCGTCTTTCGCAAACCAATCGTAAATCATGCCGTCGTAGTGAGAACTTGTCGCGAAAGCATATTTCGCAAAACGTTTACGATCTTCAATACTTGTGCAACCATCTTGATTCTTATAGAGTTCCATAAATTCAAGATAATATTTTGAATCAGGAACGATAACAACTTCGTTAAAATTCTTAGCGCCTGCACGAATCAAAGAGATACCTCCGATGTCAATCTTTTCAATAATCTTGGCTGGATCGTCAGTTGTCTTGACTGTTTCTTCAAAAGGATAAAGATCAACGATAACAAGGTCAAACGCAGGAATTTCATATTGTTTCATTTCCTCAACGTCCTTTTCATTTTGCAAACGACCTAAAATTCCACCGAATACTTTTGGATGCAAAGTCTTGACACGACCTCCGAGAATTGACGGATACGAAGTAAGAGATTCTATTGTCTTTACCGAACCATCTAGTTCCTTAATAAAATCGTAAGTTCCGCCAGTAGCATAAATTTGAACGTCTTGCTCTTTCAACAAAGCAACTATTTTATCTAAATTAGTCTTGTAAAAGACTGATATTAAGCAGGTTTTAATCTTTTTCAAGGTGCACAATTTTTAAGGTTAAACATATTGCAATAATAAGAAATATATATCATTTAAAAAAGACTTTTTGGAACTTTTTTTTGAGAAAACAACAAGATAAAAAAACGACATGCAACAAAGCAGATTATGTAAAAATATTTTAACAAAAACATTTCTCTTCTCAACCTAAGCCGCATGATTTTTATTTAAAATATTGAATATTAAACATTTATTTTTTCGATTTTTTTTTACAAAAAAACTTGTAAAAAGGATTTATTTGTTATAATTTTACAAGTTCAAATTTTTCTGAAGTGAATACTCGTTGGATTATAAATAAAGATGTTGATAAACAAATTGTTAGCAATTTATCGAATGACTTGGGCATCGATGAAAATCTTGCTACTTTGTTGGTCCAACGTGGTATTAATAATTATGATGAAGCAAAAAATTTTTTCCGTCCGTCTCTAGATCATCTTCACGATCCTTTCTTGATGAAAGACATGGACAAAGCCGTTGAACGTATAAAAAAAGCGTACGAAAACGGTGAGAAAATTTTGATTTACGGTGACTACGATGTTGATGGAACTACGGCCGTAGCATTGATTTACACTTACTTAAAGAACTTTATCAGTAAGAAAAAAATCGAGTTTTATATTCCAGACAGATATGACGAAGGTTACGGTATTTCTTATAAAGGTATCGATTATGCCGCAGAAAACGGTTTCAACCTCGTGATAGTTCTGGACTGCGGCATCAAGGCTGTCGATAAAATAGAATATGCAAACAGTCGCAATATCGACTTTATCATTTGCGACCACCATCGTCCTGGCGACGAGATCCCTGATGCAGTAGCTGTATTAGACTCTAAACGTTCTGATTGTCAATATCCTTATAAAGAATTATCAGGTTGTGGCGTAGGATTCAAACTCATAACAGCTTTGTCGATGAGTTTAAATCGTCCTATTGAGGAAGTTTATGAGCTGCTTGATTTAGTTGCAGTTAGCATCGCCGCCGACATAGTTCCTATCACAGGTGAAAACAGAGTTCTGGCTTATTACGGATTGCAACTTATCAACAAAAATCCTCGTCCTGGAATAGAAGCTGTCTTAGGTCACGCCAATGTATATCGTCTCGAAGAAGAACCTTCTTCAAGTTCGGAACATCCTCAGAATGTTCTTAATAAAGAAGTAACAATCAGTGATTTAGTATTTATGATTGGCCCTAGAATCAACGCTACAGGTCGTTTGGAAAAAGCCAGCGACTCCGTAAGGTTGCTCATCGCTGAAAGAAAAGAACATGCTGAAAAATTAGCCGCTGGAATAAATGACCTCAACGTCAAACGCCGCGAATTTGACAATAAAATAACAGAAGAAGCTCTCCAAATGATTAAGGAAAATGAAAAAATCCTCAATGCGAAGAGCACCGTCATTTTCAACGAAAACTGGCATAAAGGCGTAATAGGTATCGTAGCGTCAAGACTGACAGATTCTTACTACAGACCTACAATCGTTCTGACTAGATCAAACAACCTTATAACAGGTTCGGCTCGTTCTATCAAGAATTTTGACATTTACGACGCCATCGACAATTGTTCCGATTTATTAGAGCATTTCGGCGGTCATAAATACGCAGCTGGTTTGTCATTAAAACCAGAAAATCTTGAGGAATTCGCCAGACGCTTCGAGGAATACGTAGCCAATAATATTGATAACGAAGAACTTATACCAGAATTAAACGTTGATTTAGAAATAGATTTTTCCGACATCACACCTAAATTCGTAAGGGTATTAAAACAGTTCGCACCTTTCGGTCCTGGAAACATGGCTCCCGTATTCTTATCTAAAAATGTCGTCGATACAGGTTTCTCTCGTTCCGTTGGAAATAAAAAACACCTTAAACTGACTATAATACAAAAACAACAGCCTGATTTAGTGTTTGCCGGAATCGCTTTCCAAAAAGGCGATGATTATCAAAGAGTTCACTCTAAAGAACCATTTTCTATCTGCTATTGCATAGAAAAGAATTTCTGGCAAGGAAAAACAAATCTCCAACTTAATGTCAAAGATATCAAATTCGCTGAAGATACTGAATAAGAATATTTTATGGGAAATTTATAGGAAAGAACAATACTCTCACAACTATAAATAATCCAAATATCATCAAGGCGATTCCCGTAACATGATTTAAGGTTTTCAACATTTTTTCCGTGAAAAATTTCTTGAGAGAGTATGCTCCTAAAGCCTTTAAAATATCGAAGAACAAAACCGTTATAAAAACGCCCATAAAGAAAATTATCAAAGAATATTTGTTTCCACCGAAATTACTCGAAGCTGTCGCTACACATGTAATCCAAAAAATCCACACAAAAGGATTGAAAATATTGATTATGAAACCTTTACTAATATAAACATACCATTTTGGTTCATCATCAAATTTCTCATTCATTTTATCAATTTTCTGATTATTATTTTCACTGATATGAATGATTTTTTTAGGCGATAAATTGTAAGTATATATTCCAAAGATTATCAATATTATAGCAGCACTTACACCAGCATATATAAGGTTGTCTTTATCGGTGATATTGAACTGAAGATTACTCATCATCATCAAAGCTACAACCATTATGTCATTCAAAATGATACCAATATCAAGCAACATCGCCGATTTAAAACCTCTGCTGATACTGGTTTGAATCAAAGTAAAAAAAGAAGGACCGAAACCCATTATCAAGGCTAATGAAAGTCCAACTATGACGCCTTCTAAAAATATCATTTTTCAGTATTTAAAGAAGTTAAAAAATTTTTCCAATCTTCATATCTTTTACCTTTTAAGACACGAGGAAACTTTGTAGCTCCACCAATTTTTCCTGTTTTTTCCATAAAATCGTAAAATACATGAGTTGGCAAGACATCAATATATAAGTTTTTAAGAGCTTCCTCACGCTCAACACGATAATCATCGTTCAAGACTTTGAGATGTTCATCTATCCTTTTGATAGCCAAATCTTTATCTATATTATCATCACAACCAAGATACCAATGATGCGCAAAATTACTATCTTCACGGAAACCAGCTACTGTAAATTCGTTAATATCTATTTTCATTTCATTAGAAATATTCTCAATTGCTTGATTCATATTATCTTGTGAAAGATGTTCGCCTACCAAACTCAAGAATTGCTTTGTTCTTCCTGTTATGATAATTTCACATTTTTCTTTGTTAACGAATTTTATGACATCACCGATAAGGTATCTCCACGTACCGGCATTTGTTGATAACAAAATTGCATAATCTACATTTTCTTCAATCTCATTGATAGTAAGAGATTTACAATCTTGTTTTATATTTCCGTCTTCATCAAAATTATTTTCGTTGAAAGGAACGAATTCGTAATAGATTCCATTATCGACAACAAGTTGCATTATACGTTTGTTAAGATCAACTTGGTAAGCGATGTAACCTTCTGAAGCTAAATAACTTTCGCTATATACCACAGGTTTTCCGAAGAGTTTTTCGAAGCTTTTTTCGTATGGAGCGAAGGCCACGCCGCTATGGACGTATGCCGACAAAGAAGGCCATAAGTCGTGGATTGTGTTTAAGTTATATTCTTTGATGATTCTTTCCAAGAGAATCTGCACCCAAGAAGGCACGCCGACAAGAACACCTATGTCCCACGACGGAGCTTTTTTAACCATCTCATCGAGTTTTGTATTCCAGTCGGTAGTTTTAGAAATTTTTCTTCCTGGTTTGTAGAAATATTCGAACCAGAAAGGCAATTTTGACGCCGAAATTCCAGAGAGGTCTCCAGAATAATAAGTTCCATTATATTGAAGGTGTGTACTTCCGCCTATCATCAAGAAACCTTTATCGTAAAAATCCAGAGGAAAATCATATTTAGTAGCTGCCAAAATTTGTCGAAGACTAGCTTTCTTAATGGAATTTAACATATTATTGGTGATAGGAATGAATTTGCTTGAAGATTCGGAAGTTCCCGAACTCAATGCAAAATATTTGATTTTTCCTGGCCAAGTGACGAAACTCTCTCCGTTCAAAGCTCGGAACCACCAATTTTTATACATCGAATTATAGTCGAAGATCGGAATATTTGATCTAAAGGCGTTGAATATATCATCAGATTTTAAAATTTCTTCAAAATGATAATATTCTCCAAAAGCTGTATTTGACGCTCTTCTCAGAAGTTTTTTCAATTCCTTAGTCTGTGCTTTAACAGGGTCTAATTTTCTCTGTTTCATATCAATAGGAATACTACCTACTGAATAAACTGTCTTCATTAAAGTTCCAAAAATCTTCGACATATTTATATATATTTAATAAGCACAAAAATATGAAAAAAAATTATCTCTATTTTTTTTATAAATTTTATTTTTTTTTGAAAAAAATATTACTTTTGTGTCATTAACATATGTATAACAAACTTAATTTTAAAGTTATGAAGAAATTTTTTAAACTTCCAGTATTGTTGCTTGCTGCAACTATTATGTTCTCTTCTTGTCTTGGTTCTTTCCAATTGACAAACAAAGTATTAAAAATGAACAAATCAATCGGTGACAAGTGGGTTAATGAACTCGTATTCGCTGCTTGCTGTGTTCTTCCTGTATACGAAATCACTCTCTTTGTTGATGCTGTAGTTCTTAACTCTATCGAGTTCTGGACAGGTGAAAAATTAATAGCAAATGCTGGTGAAAAGAAAGTTGTTAAAAACAACGAAGGTATAGATGTTGAAATCACAGCAATGGAAAATGGTTACAACTTAACAGATGGTGTTACTTCAATGAACCTCATATTTGATGAAGAATCACAAATTTGGAGTGCTGAATACAACAACCAATCAATAAACCTTGTTAAACTTATTGACGAAACAACAGCACAATTATTTTTAACAAACGGTGAAGTTATGGATGTTACTCTCTATGATAACATTGCTATGAACAAATAATTGTTACAATATTTGATAAAAAAATACCGATTTCATAACGAAGTCGGTATTTTTTTATGACTATATTCCAAATTAAATCATAAATAAAAAAGACGCCACAATGAAGTGACGTCTCTACTTATAGTCTTTGATTAGTTATTACTCAACAAACTTTATCTTTTCTTTAATCCTTGGCTTAACTTGAGGAGTCTCATCTGGATAACCAAAACCTATAACCATCAAGAATTCGTAACCTTCTGAGAAAGACAATTTTTCAAGATATGGCTTCGCTTCTTCTGATTTCAGAAAATCTCTAGGAGCCATTTGTATGCAACTTCCTATACCGTATGCCCAAGCCGCGTTAACCATATTGCCTGCCAAAAGTCCGCAATCCACTTGTGAACACATTCCTGGTTCAATTGCGATAAAGGCTACAGTCGGAGCATTACGGAACATATTTCTGAACTTAGGATCTTTCTTAGGATAACGCGGATTATTTTCATCCATACCTGCAAGATAAGCATCCGTCATTCCGTTCAAAATCTCAGGATCATCAACAATACGAATTTCCCAAGGCTGTTTGTTCATTCCATTAGGAGCATGTATGCCACAGTCCAAAATAACATTCATAATATCATGAGGCACAGCCATTTCCTTATAAGAACGAATACTTCTGCGTGTCATCAGATTGTCAACTACAATCTGTTCTTTTTTATTAATATCACTTTTATCAGAATTATTCTTTGGTTCTGCGCAAGCACTCATAAGAAATAATGACAAAACTGATATGCAAAATAATTTTAAGTTTTTATTCATTATTTATTTCTTGTATTCTAATTCATACAAATCATGCAATTCCTGATGACTCATCTTCATGATTTCTTTGTAATCCATTTGTCTGTTTATCAACAACCATTCAAAAAATTCATCCAAGAATGATTCAATACCAGCTGCATGAGCCTTGTGGTAAAATAAACTTAATTTTTTTTCAGCTTTGATGTCATCGTATCCTTCTTGTTGCTGTTTCAGTAATTCTATTAAGTTTTCCATAGCATTGTTTTTTTTAATTGTTAATAATTAAGTTAATAGTCCCACAAATATACAAATTTAGAATCTTATTGTCAATACCTTTTTTCAGTTTTTTTAAGTATAATAATGTTAAATAAAATTAACATAATAATAGCCGTGTCCGTAGTCCGGTCCGTTGTCTCCATTAAACATGATGATAAGGTTCACCTTTTATAATAGTGAAAGCTCTGTAAAGTTGTTCAACAAAAATCAGGCGAATCATTTGATGGGAGAAAGTCATTTCAGAAAGACTTATTTTAGATTTTGCTTTCGCATAAACTTCTTTTGAAAAACCGTATGGTCCACCAACGACAAAAACAAGCCTTTTACTACCTGTATTCATTTGTTTTTCAATCCATTGTGAAAACATTACCGAAGTAAAAGTCTTACCTTTTTCATCCAATAAAATCAAATCGTCGCCAGCATTTAATTGCGATAAAATCAAATCGCCTTCTGCTTTTTTCTGCTGATCTTCTGTTAAAGTTTTCCTATTTTTTATGTCGGGAATGACTTTCATCTCAAAAGGAATATAATGTTCTAACCTTTTGATATACTTACCGATACCTGTTTCTAAATAACTCTCATCGGTCTTACCTATAACCAAAAATAAAATTTTCATAAGGCAAAAGTAAGAAAATAATTGAAAAAGAACGATTGACAATTAACAGTTAATAATTATTAAGATTCTAAACTTTTACTCATATACTTATTTTCAATAACAAATATTTTTTAATTTTGAAAAAAATGATATAAAGATTTAACATAATGGAAATCAATGTTTTTCTAAATAAAATAAAGCAAGATTTTATTGAAGGTTGTAATTTGAATAGTCCAAATCAGATTGGAAATAGCATAACTATATATAAAGAAGGTGAGGATTTTCCTGATTTAGACGATTTTCAACTTGCGATTGTAGGCGTTGAGGAAGAACGTAATTCCTTTGACAATAAAGGTTGTAAAGATGCTCCTAATGCTATAAGAAAATCATTGTATCAACTTTATAATCATTGGAATGATTTAAAAATCATAGACTTAGGAAATATAAAAACTGGTTTTGAAATAGAAGACACTTATTTCGCACTTAATAAAGTTTTTACCACCTTATTAAAATATCGTATAGTACCTATTATATTAGGTGGCAGTCAAGATTTAACTTATCCTATTTATCAAGTTTACGAAAATACAGGTAAGTTAGTGAATATCACCTCTATAGATTCCAGATTTGATATAGGTCAAGATGATGAAGAATTAAATTCAAATTCTTATTTAAGTCACATTATTTTACATCAACCGAGTTTTCTTTTTAATTATACCAATATTGGTTATCAAAGTTATTATGTTGATTATCATAATATTGATTTAATGAAACAATTACTTTTCGATGTTCATAGAATAGGAAAAATAAAGAATAATGTTGAAATTACAGAACCTTTGTTGCGTAATGCCGATATTATCACGATAGACACTTCTGCATTTTGCGCCGCTGATGCTCCTGGTGTGAAACATAATTCGCCAAATGGTTTTTCTTCGGAAGATGGTTGTAAAATGACACGTTACGCTGGATTAAATCCTAAATTAACATCAATAGGTTTCTTTGAATATAATCCTTCTTACGATATTAACAATGTGACTGCCAATACTTTATCACAAATGATTTGGTATTTTATAGAAGGTTTCAGTCTTCGTATCAACGATTTTCCGACATATAACAGCAAAGATTTCAAGCGTTATATTGTGAAATTAGACGATTTTAATGAAGAAATTATATTCCTTTGTCACAAGAAAAGCGGCAAATGGTGGATGGATTTGTCTTTTCAGAGCAAAGACAGGGAAAAATATGAGCGGCATCACTATATTCCATGTTCGCGAGACGATTATGAGTTGACTATGGAAAATGAGTTGCCGGATAAATGGTGGCAATTTTATCAGAAACTTATGTAGAATTCTAGAACTTCTAGAGTTCTACAAAATCTTGTCTGGGTTATTATTAATAAAGGTGCTCCAACTTGAGGACGATTTTTTTTGTTTAGGAATTTTAACAGTTTTTGTTTCGTTATTTTTTTCAGTCACGTTCAATGAACGTTGGAAATAATGGCAAACGGCAGCTGCTGTTGCGTCGGTAGCGTCCAAAAAATCAGGTATTTGTTCGAAATGAATGATTCTTTGTAACATAATAGCTACTTGTTCCTTAGAAGCTGCTCCATTTCCTGTTATAGATTGTTTTATTTTACGCGGAGGATATTCAAAAATAGGAATATCTCTATACAAAGCAGCAGCCATCGCAACACCTTGAGCACGACCAAGTTTTAGCATCGACTGAACGTTTTTACCATAAAAAGGAGCTTCTATGGCTAATTCATCAGGATGATATTCATCGATGATTTCAAGAACTCTCTCGAAAATTTTCTTTAACTTTAAAGCTTGATTATCATATTGTTTCAAATTCAAAACACCCATACGTAATAATGATAATTGTTTGTCTTTTTGCAAAATCAAACTATAACCCATTATCAAAGTTCCAGGGTCGATGCCCAATATGATTCTTTCTCTAACCAATTTTTTTTTATTTTTGTACAATTGTATGAATAATAAGGCAAAAATAGTAAAATTCGCAGAAACAACAGTCAAAATTATAATAGTACTGTTGGGCTTTTGGATTTTATATAAAGAATTGTTTATCAGTGAAAATGTTAATGAAATCTATAATGATGTTAAAAATTCATTCACAAATAAAAAACAATTCGCTTTAATGACAGCAGCTTTCTGTTTAGTACCTGTTAATATTTATTTAGAAAGTATAAAATGGAAATTACAATTAAATCCTATAGAAAATATAAATAATTGTAAATCATTTATTTCTATTCTTACTGGAATTTCATCAGGAATGTTTTTCCCAAACAGAATGGGTAATTTTTTAGGAAGAATTTTTATTCTGGAAAAAGGCGACAGAATAAAAGCTGCAATGATAACAATAGTTGGAGGTTTTGCACAAACAATAGCTACAATAAGCGTAGGTTTTTTATCAGGTATTTTTTTCGTTAAAAAAAATTTGATATTGACAATTTTCTTATCTCTTTTAATAATTACGCTATTTATACTTTTATATTTTAACATTCATTTGTTAAAACACATTAATTTTCTTATTCCTAAAAAATTAAAAAACAAAACTGAAGAATATCTTAATGTATTTTCACTTTACAATAAAAAAGAATTGTTTAAAATTTTAACCTTATCATTTTTAAGATATTTCCTATACACATTCCAATTTGTACTTTTGATCTGGGCTTTCAACATTCCATTAACATATTTCAAGGCAATGATTCCTATTTCATTAACATATTTACTTATGATGATAGTGCCGTTTATAACTATAATGGAAATAGCCGTAAGAGGTTCTGTAAGTATTTTAATTTTTGAAAAATGGCTGATAATGAACAATATAAACTCATCTTTTGGAATGATGGTATTCTCAGCCAGCTCTTTGTTATGGATTTTTAACATAGCTATTCCAGCCATCATTGGATTATTCTTTACTTACCGCTTAAAATTCTTCAGAAATAAAAATGAACTTTGAATTACTACAAATATTATTAAATATAATTTTAATCATAACTGCTTTATACTCAATTTGTATCATTGCTTTTACTTTTGGTTTATACAACTTAAAAGAAAAATTTTTCAGTTTTAACGAAAAAAATACAGTAAAAGTTTCCGTTTTGATAGCCGCTCGTAACGAGGAAAAAAATATTGGAAATTTGTTAAAATCTCTTTACAATCAGTCGTTTCCAAAAGAATTATTTGAAGTCATAATTGTTGATGATCATTCTGAAGATAAGACAATAGAAATTGTTGACACATTTATTAATAAAAATAAAGGAATCGATATAAAAATTTTAAGAGCGGAAAACACAGGAAAGAAAGCTGCTATTTCACAGGCGCTGCATAAAGCTGAAAATGAACTTATTATGGTCACAGATGCCGACTGTTCATTAAATTCTACCTGGATCGAGAGTGTCGTAAGTTTTTATCAAAACAAAAAATGCAAGATGATTTTAGCTCCTGTTTTATTATCACCGGCAGAAACTTTTTTTGAAAAAATACAAGTTCTTGAACACTTGAGTCTCATAGGCAGCACCGCGGGGTCAGCAGCGATAGGTTTTCCTGTGATGTGCAACGGAGCTAACATGGCTTATGAAAGAACAGCAGCTCTTGAAACAGAAAAAATGCGAAAAGATTTTAACATTCCGTCAGGCGACGATATGTTTCTACTCGAACAATTCGTTAAAAATTACGGACATGAAAATGTTAAATTTTTATTAAGTAAATCCGCTATCGTCAGAACAAAAACGTGTAAAAACATATCAGAATTTTTCCGTCAGAGAAGAAGATGGGTCTCTAAAACAAAATCTTATACCAGCTGGAAAATAATTTCAACAGCATTGGTGGTTTTGTTTTTCAATTTAAGCATAATTTCGCTGTTTCTAAGCGCTTTTTTCATTCCTGCATTGTGGAGTCTCTATATTTTATTAACATTGCTTAAATTCCTCGTAGATTTACCTCTTCTGAAAAACATAACAACGTTTATGAACCAGGAAAAACTTTTGAAATGGGCGCTGCCTCTCGAATTCATTTATCCTTTCTACGTGGTCTTTACCGCAATAAGCGGAATTCTTGTTAACGTTAAATGGAAATAAACACAATCTATACTAATAATTTTTAACATCGACTTACTCTTTTTATTCTTTTAAATATTTTTTAAAATTTAAAAATTAATAAAAAAATGAATGAATAAATAAGTTATTGTTGATAACTCGTTAACTAATTAAAAATCATATTTTTACATATACATTTTATTGTTGATAACTATGTAGAATTATATTAACAACTTATGATAAAATATGTTCAAACCTTAAAAATGTTGAATGTTAACAAAGTTTTAAAATAAAATCAACATGTTTAAAAGTTATTAACAATAAAAATGTTGATAACTTTTATTTTATTGATAAACAAATAGATATAGATTAAAACGAATAAAGTTATTTTTTTGTAAAATATTCATAATTAGTGAGAAAAATCATTTTTGTGATTAAAAATATTCTTAATTTTGTAGAAATTTATCAACAATTGTAATATGAAAAGATTAATTCCTATAGCTTGCGATCATGGTGGATTTGCCATGAAGCAATATATCGTTGAAAAACTGATAGAAAGCGGTTATGAAGTGAAAGATTACGGCACAAATTCGGAAGATAGTGTTGATTATCCTGATTACATTCATCCATTGGCACAAGACATTCAAGACGGTGTTTATCCGCTTGGTATAATTTTATGTGGAAGTGGCAACGGAGCTCAGATGACAGCCAACAAGCATCCTAATGTAAGAGCTGCTCTTTGCTGGAATGTTGAACTTGGAAGATTGGCACGCCAACACAATAACGCTAATATTCTTACACTTCCAGGTCGTTTCATCGAAAACGAATTGGCTTGGGAAATAGTTCAAGCTTACCTTACAACTGACTTTGAAGGCGGAAGACATTCTAAGAGAGTTGAAAAAATTAACTTATAATTTTTTAACATTATGAATGATAAAGGTATGGTTTTTAACCAAAATGCAAAGAAAATTGCATTCGACGACGATCATTATGAGAAAATGATTGAGCGTTATGATTTTTTTATGCAAAATGTTAAAAACCGTACCAATTATTATTCAGACATAAACTTAGAAAAGCAAAGAGCTTTTAACATAAGAAGCAGAGCTTTTAAAAAATTAGATAAGCTACTTGTCGATTTCGACACAAATTTTACCAAAAACGGCGGAAAAATTTTGTGGGCTAATGACTCTGATGAGGCTAAAAAAATGATTTATAATATATTAAATCAAGAAAAAGTCAAAAAAATCATTAAGACAAAAAGTTCTACATTAGAGGAAATAGAGTTGACATCTTATCTTGAAATGAAAAAAATAAAAGTCATCGATACTAATATCGGTGATTTTATATGTAATCTTTTTAACGAAAGACCATATAATACAAAATCGTCGGCTGCACATAAAACAATTTCTCAAATATCTGATATTTATACAGATAAGTTTAATATTAAGGAAAACTGCAATGCCAGGCAGCTCACGATTTGCACAAGAAATGTACTGAAAAACGAAATTTATAAACCAGAAGCTCTTATAACAGGAGCTAATTTTCTTGTATCGAATACAGGTACTATTGTATTAACGGAAAATGAAGGTAACATATTAAAATCCACTACTTTCTCTCCTATTCATATCATAGTGGCTGGTATCGACAAAATGATAACTTCATTGGACGAACTCGGCGTTTTACTGCCTTTATCGTCTTTATATGATACCTCAAATAATATTTCTTCGCTGTATTCTTTCATAAACAAACCTTCGGCCGACGGCGACGAAATACAAAAATTATATTTGATTTTACTTAATAACAATAGAAACAGTGTCTTATCTAAAGATAAACAGAGAAATATATTGTCGTGTGTCAATTGTGGAGCCTGTTTTGAAGTATGCCCTATATATAATATAATAGGTGGCCACACTTACGAACAATACAATCCTGGGCCAGTAGGTTCAATCTCTCTTCCTATCTTGAAAGGCATGGAAGAAGCTTCGCATTTCACTTCATTATGCACTTTGTGCGGTCGTTGCGAAGAAATTTGCCCCGTTAATATTCCGTTGAAAGATTTGTTTTTAGAAAACAGAAAAGATCTCGTGAAGGAAAACAAGTCGCTGATAGGAGAAAGAAATTTTTTCAGCGCTTTGATGAAAAAAATGACCAGCAGAAAAAATCTTGATAAACATGGATCAACTTTTAAAGATATAGAATTGAGCTATTTGGTCAAGAAAAAATGGGGTAACAAAAGAGAACTGCCAAAATTTGCAAAGGAATCATTTTCAGAATATTGGAAAAACATTAATAACAAATAAATTAAAAATGAAAAAAACATTATTACTTTTATTAGCTTTGTGCATTTCATCTATGATGTTTGCAGATAATTTTGTAATGATTGAAGTTAAAAATCAACAAAATTTAAGAGAATTGTTTATGCAAAAAGACATTAACATTCATTATTATAATGATAATTTTGCACTTGCGACAGTTGAAAATCTTAATGAAAATATGATTTTGTTAGATAAAAATTCTTTTGAATCTAACGACTTATATTTCATAGTTTATTGCGAAAAGTCAGGACAATCAAATTATATTGAAAGAGAAAAAGAAAATGCAGAAGTTCTTTACTCTGATGATAATTTATTGATTGTAAAGCCTTTAAACGTAAATTTAAATCCAGCTAAAAATGACGGTATGGTAGCTGTCTATAACAAGACTGCGAAATTACCTAAAATGACTCGCGATTTTCCTTCAGTAACAGAAGAAAATCAAACAGTTAAAGATTTCATAAATCAAGTTGATGTTGAAAATTTGACTGCTACTGTACAACATCTTCAAGATTATGAAAGAAGACAATATAATTCACCACAGGCTGAAGAAGCTTCTCAATGGATTTTTGAACAATTTGAAGAATTAGGTTTGGATGTTGAAGAATTTCCATTTGAATTTCAAGGCAATCCATCAACACCTAATATCATAGCCACACAATGGGGTACAAAATATCCTGACAAATATGTAGTTTGCGGAAGTCATTATGATTCATACAGATCTGGAGATTCAGACAAGACTTGTCCAGGTGCTGATGACAACGCTACAGGTGTTGCTACAGTTTTAGAAACAGCAAGAATTTTATCACAATACAGCTTTGAATATTCTATTTTATATTGTTCATTTTCAGCTGAAGAAGTAGGTTTGGTTGGCAGTGAGGCATACGCTTCATTCTGCGCTGAAATGGGAATGGAACTGGTTGCCTATTTCAACAACGACATGAACGGCTATTTAAAAGAAGGCAATGTGATGAATATAGATCTGATTTATCCTAGCAGCGTCGCAACTCTAGGAGAATATTATATGAACGTAGCTGGTGTTTATTTCCCTGAAATGCAGGTACGTCATGTTGAGTTTACAGGCGGTGACAGCGACCATACTTCATTCAATAACAACGGTTATATGGGAATATTTCCTTTTGAAAATGTAGATAATTTTAATCCGTACATCCATACAAAAGAAGATGTTATTGGAGTGAGTGTCAACTCTTTTGAACAGTCACAACGTTTCACACAAATGAACGTAGCATGTGTTGCTACATTGGCTAATCATGTAAGTGAATCTGTTTTTGAAAAAGAATATGATAACGTAACAATATTCCCTAATCCAGCTAAAAATACATTAACAATTGAAATGGAATCAAACGGCATCAATGAAGTTCAGATATTGAACGCTTTGGGACAAATTGTTAAAGAATTTTCATTTGAAGCAACTACAGTTGTTGATGTTAAAGATTTAAACAATGGCGTTTATTTTGTTAAAATATTGGGAGACAACGCTATCACTAAGAAAATAGTAGTAAGAAATTAATCTTTAAAAATAAATATTATGAAAAAGATTACATTATTATTTGTTTCTTTGTTTATGATATTTTCTGTTTATGGACAGACTGTCATAACAAAAGATTTTAACAATTACAACGAAGATGAAGTTTTGAACGGCCAGGATAATTGGGTTGCCAAAGCTCATAGTGCAGGCGGCGGTCAGTTCATCGTGGAATATCTCGGAGCCGGTGGAACTACAGCGCCTGATGAATCGTTGGCAGTGTTTTTTGATAATGCCAACACCAATTTCGGCGAAGTAGCTACACATAAATCAACAGAAGACTTTAAATTTGATTTCTCGGCAGGCGGAACGATAGAGATAGAGTTAGATGTATTACGTAACCACTGGGGAACGGTTTTCGGAGTAGGTTATGATGCTGACGGCGACGGCGTTGTTTTGCCACCTATGAATTATGAGACAACAGAGCCAAATCCAAACTTATCAAGCAAAGACGGTGGTATTTATTTCACAACAACAGGTTTTGATGAAAGACCTAAATTTGTTAATGGTATAGTATTGCCAAACAATAAGTTAGCTGTTGACTTTGACTACGAGCAAAAAGGATGGACACGTTGGAAAATAATGATTGACTTGGAAGCTAACGACAGAGCAGGTAGCGTTACATTATTCGCTGATTACGGATGTACTGGAGAATTTCAGCCAATACCTGAGATTCAAGGTATTAACGCGGGCCTGAAACCAGGTTCAGGAGATCGTTTTGACCCTGCTATGTGGGACGGAATCTTCTTCTTGAACAGCTCTCACGCAGGTTACGACAATCTTTTGGTACGTCATATTCCAGCAGGATTGGCATCACAATTCATCGACTTCACACCTATCACAGACCAGCTTAATTATGCGGAACCTATTCAGTTGGAAGCTTCAGCAACATCAGGTTTGCCTGTTACATTTGAATTGCTTGAAGGACCAGCTACAATAGACGGCAACGTCTTGACATTGACAGGAGAATCAGGTATCGTGGAGGTTAAAGCTTCGCAAAACGGTAACAACGAATGGCAGGCAGCTCCTTCTGTTACACGTACTTTTGAAGTAATAAATCCAGATGATTTCACTCCTGAAATAACATTACGTCGTCCATACGACGGAACTATGGTTTATGCAAGTGACTTGGAATCATATATAGTTATAGTTTTAAGCGCCTATATCGAACATGGCGACGCCATTAAATTTGAATCTGTTACCTGCGACATCGACGGCGAAACTGTAACATTGATGACCGCTTATCCTGATGATCCTACAAACGGCTATTGGTACACACAATGGGTTCCTTCAAAATATGGAACTCATAATATGACAGCTACCATAAAACAATCAGGTGGAAAAGAAACTACGGTATCTAACACTTTTGAAGTGACTAACACTTTTGATAATGTCAGCGTCACTGCAATGGACGGCGATCTCGTAGTGGCACCTTCGCAGCAATTCTCATACAAAGATTACGTCTTCCCTACACACGTCAACGCTTTCAATAAGATACAAATGCAATATAATCACAATTGTGTCGGAACTTGCGATCCTTACGACAGAGTCGGCTACTGCCGTGTGAAAAACTATCGCGGTGAATGGGTCGAACTTTATCGTTATGTGACTCCGTTCGGAAAAGAATGTGAAGATGAGCTGGACGTAACCGACTATACAACATTGCTTCAAGGTCTTGTGGAATTTGAACTTTATTTCCAGACTTGGGACGGACAAGGTTACAATCCTACTGTTATTTTCGACATGACAAAAGGAAAACCTGAATATAAATATATTGACATGAACGAGATTTGGAACGGAATTTATGACTTCGGCGATTATGCCAACCAGCAGCCTGTTCCTAAAGTGAGATACTATTTCGCAGAAGAAGTTGAAAAAGCTAATTTGAAACTTGTCACTACAGGTCACAACTGGAGCAGCGGTAACAACGGCGCTTATAATACTGACAACGCCGCCGAGTTCTATGAGGCTACACACAACATCTTGCTTAACGATAAGAAAACTTACGAACAACATTTGTGGAGAACTTGTAATCCTAATCCTGCTGGATGTCAGCCACAAAACGGTACTTGGACATACAATCGTTCAGGATGGTGCCCTGGTTCTTTGGCGATGGTTTGGGATTATAGCCTCGATGAATATATTGAAGAAGGAAATGTTAAATTATTTTATGAATTCGATCCTTCTTATATAGATGAATGTCACCCTAATTTCCCTGATTGCGTCAACGGTCAGAATTATTGCCCTAATTGTTTGGCAGCTGATAACCCGATATTAAGAGTCTCAGGTAAGGTCGTGACTTACAGTAACGACATAAAATCTATCACAGATGTGCCTACTTTGATAGATCGTAAAGATCCGTTTGAAGTTGGATTGTTCCCTAATCCAGCCAACGATGTCTTGAGATTGACAACAAATTACGACAAAGGCAGAGTTTGTGTTCATATCGTGAACATGCAAGGACAAGAAGTTCGTAACTTTGTCTTTGAAGGAAGCACTACGATAGACATTTCAGATTTGACATCGGGAATGTATTTTGTTAATGTCATTGGTGGACAAGTTGTTACCAAGAAACTAATTATAAAATAAAGCTAATGACAAAAGGCTAAAGAAAAGGGCAGCTGTCAATTTAACAGCTGCCCTTTTATATTTAGATATTCATCATTTTCTATCAAAGAAAATACTCTTGCCTTTTACTGCGAGAGGGAGAGCTAAAATCATGCTACATTCAGGCATCATGTTGAGAGCGAGAGCAGCTTGACCTACTGAAAACATCACGCGGCTATCCACTCGCATGTCGGCGGCGAGAGAAGCTGCTGAGCCGATAGCGATTCCCAAGTCGTTGGCGTTAAAGAAACAAGGGACGTTTTTAGGTTTGTCGCCGCAAGTTTTGAAACCGCAGGCGGCGCAGTTCAAGCCGAGCGGACTTATCTTCATTCCAAACAAGACCACGGCGCCACAATTCAAAATATTTTCAGCGTCGCGGTTAAGGAATTCCATGTTACGTTCAACGGCGAGCTGTTTCATTTTTTCTGCTATTTCGATAATGGTATCGTCGGTCGCCACAGCCAGAACGAGGTTGTCTGTTCCTCTGGCTTTCGGTGCGGTGCGGGCAGCGGTCATCAACATCTTGGCGATGTCTTTGATATTTTCATTACGGATGTCTTCTTCAAAAGTTATCATGGTATTTGTTTTTAATTGTATAATGAAAGACAAAATTAAGGAAAAAAAGTTTAGGTTTTTATGATAAAAATAGTATTTCTAGTGGTAGGTGTACCGCCGAAAAAGGTGGTAAATACGTCTTTTGCCACAGAAAAATATTTATTATCTTTGCACCTTAATTAATATCTTATAAACTTTATAAAAATGGAAAATAACGACAAACATTTCAAACGTTACACGGTAACGACAGCATTACCTTACGCTAATGGTCCTGTGCATATTGGTCACTTAGCCGGCGTTTATATCCCGGCAGATACTTACGTCCGTTACCTCCGAATGAAAGGTGAAGAGGTTTTGTTTGTCGGCGGCTCCGACGAACACGGCGTGCCAATCACTATCAAAGCTGAAAAAGAAGGCTGCACTCCACAAGATATAGTCGATAGATACCATAATATCATCAAAGATTCTTTCGAGAAACTTGGCATCAGCTACGACATCTATTCTCGTACAAGCTCAAAGACTCACCATGAAACAGCAGCCGCTTTCTTCAAAAAACTCTACGAAGACGGCAAATTCATCGAAAGAGAATCAGAACAGTTCTTCGATCCAGAACGTAATAAATTCTTATCAGACCGTTACATTATCGGTACTTGCCCTAAATGCGGCAACGACCACGCTTACGGTGATCAATGTGAGAAATGCGGTTCTTCAATGAGCCCAGACGAACTCATCAATCCGCACTCTGCTCTCAGCGGCGCTGAACTTGTCAAGAAAAGTACAAAACATTGGTATCTTCCTTTAGACCAATACGAACAATGGCTCCGCGATTGGATTATCGAAGGTCATAAAGAATGGAAGCCTAATGTTTATGGACAAGTGAAGAGCTGGCTCGATAACGGTCTCCAACCTCGCGCCGTCACCCGCGACCTAGACTGGGGCGTGCCTGTCCCTGTTGAAGGTGCTGACGGTAAAGTGCTTTACGTATGGTTCGACGCTCCTATCGGTTATATCTCAAACACAATAGAACATTGCAACGAAAAAGGCACCGACTGGAAAAAATGGTGGAAAGACGAAGATACTAAACTCGTTCACTTCATCGGTAAGGATAATATCGTTTTCCACTGCATCATTTTCCCTTGCATGTTGAAAGCTTACGGCGATTATATCGTTCCGGAAAACGTTCCTGCTAACGAGTTCCTTAACCTCGAAAACGACAAGATTTCTACATCTCGCAACTGGGCTGTTTGGTTACATGAATATCTCGAAGAATTCCCTGGAAAACAAGACGTGCTTCGTTATGTGTTGACAGCCAACGCTCCTGAGACAAAAGACAATAACTTCACTTGGAAAGATTATCAAGACAGAAATAACAACGAATTACTCGCTATCTTCGGCAACTTCGTAAACCGTACTTTGGTTCTTACACATAAATATTTCGAAGGTAAGGTTCCAGCTATGATTAACCTTAACGAAAAAGACCAAGCCGCTATCGAAGAAATGAATCAATATCCTGACAAAATCGCTAACCTTCTCGATAACTATAAATTCCGTGAAGGCTTGTCAGAATTGATGAATCTCGCTCGTCTCGGTAACCGTTATCTCACAGAAAACGAACCTTGGAAACAATTTAAGACTGATCCTGAGAGAGTTAAGACAGTCCTCGCTGTTTCATTACAAATCGTGGCAAAACTCGCTATTTTGTCAGAACCGTTCCTTCCATTCTCAGCTAAGAAATTACAAGCTATGATAGGTCTTGAAGTAAGCGGCTGGAATCAAGCTAAGGAAACAGTTTTATTGAATGAAGATACTGTTATCGGTGAAGTTGAATTGTTGTTTACAAAAGTTGAAGACGAGACAGTGGCAGCTCAAGTCAATAAATTGGAAGAGACAAAGAAACAAAACGAACTCAACGCTTGGGCTCCAAATCCAATCAAGCCTAACACAAACATCGACGAGTTCGGTAAGATGGACATCAGAGTCGGTACTGTTTTAGAATGTGTTAAAGTTCCAAAGGCAGATAAATTGTTACAATTCCTGATAGATGACGGCATGAACAAACGTACTATCGTTTCAGGAATTGCGAAATATTATCCAAATCCTGAAGAATTGGTCGGCAAGCAAGTCTGCTTCATCGCCAACTTCGAGCCTCGTAAGTTGAAAGGCATCGTCAGCGAAGGCATGATTTTATCAGCTGAAGACAAAGACGGACGTTTGGTTGTTATGTCACCAAGCCAGCCTGTCGCTCCAGGAAGTTCAGTAGGATAATTGACTAAAGGCTGAAAATATAAAAACGACTCTAAAATTTAGGGTCGTTTTTATTATTATGAAATCAAACTGCTATATTATAATTCTTCTCTAATTTTTTCCAATATATTTAAATCGTTGTCGTCGGATATATTAGCCATAACGGGTCGCACTTGACACATATATTTTCTATTAGTACTAAAGTATGGTGGAGTATCGTCGCTTACCGTTGAGAATTTTATGGTAAAAATCCTTGCGCCGACAGCAAGCTTTATTGGATTCATGCTTGTGTTGGTTAATACAACAGAGATACAACCGCAATAACCAGGTTCTAGAAAAGAATTCATGGTTAGTCCTAAACGAGCATACGAACTTCTAATATCAATTGTTGCCATTAGGTTATTTGGTAATTTGACATACTCAAGAGTTGATGCCATAATAGTTTGATTAGGATGAAGAAAAAAAGTTTCACCTATCTGACGTCTTGTTTCTTGATAAAATTTATATATATTTTCATAAGCACCATGCTCTCGTGTTGCATCAATAAAAGGGTCACGACATTTTATTGACACAAGGAAGTCACAACCTAATCTTAAATCAACAGAAATATTGGTAACTTGATTTGGATCTAAAAGAGGTCTTATGTGTAGCTGTTTTTCTGCTAAAAATTTATTTATTTCATTCTTATTTAGGTACATTATTCCACTTTTTTTGAATTAAATAATTACTGATAGTTTTTTCTACAAGGTTATTGAGTATAGAATATAGTTGTGAAGGGTTAAGATCTTCTGCAAGATTATTTTGTTTTGTAAATTCATTTCTGTCACCATACCAAATATCCCACGCTGTAGCAAAAAGAGAATATAAATCTTTATCTGTTTCTAATTCTAAAGGAAGTAATTTATACAAATCATTTGCATTGAGTGTTTTATTAAATTTAGGAAGAGTTTTTTTACATATCGCATTCAATACACGTTGTATTGTATCTACAATATAATCATTGTTTCCTGTTAAAAAATTATTTGTCACACTTGCTCGCAATTTATTTGAAGGATGAGAATAATGATCTGAATCATCGTTTTGTATTGGATATGTGTGGTAATCCAAATATTTATAAAGAGTATTTCCCACATAGCTTGCAGCAAATAAATCTGCAAAATATTCTTTCCAATATGACAACATTTTTGAGTATATTTCCTTATCTATTATTGTTAATGTTTTGGGATCTACAATATCTGTCGGATTTTTTGTATTCAAGAATCTAAAGTGTTCTTTGACACCCTCGCAAAAACCGTATTTTAGATAATTATTTAGCCACTCATTTTCTAACAGTCGTTCTGATATTGATAATGCATTATCGACAAAGTGCCCTATTTCATGAAATAGAACTACATTGTTCATATAATCTCTGTAATATCTGTGAGGAATAGATAGCAGAATAGTTCTCTTATTAATGTCTGGTATGTTATAATCAGATTCTATCATTTTAAATAATGTATCTTCATACATATATTTAGAGAAACTATAATCACCAAAATGAGTTAATATTATATATTTATCAATATCTGATATCCATTCTGAAGCAACAGATTTAAGGGTTTCAACCAGTTCGTAAGGAGCATTAGTTGATGTATTATTTGATAAACTATTGATTCTATTTTGAAAATATTCTATTGTTGCTTTTAAAAATAGTTTTTGATTATTATCAATATCTTCAATATGAGTTGCTATTCTTTTAAGTTCTTTATAGAATTTTCCAAAATAATCGTGGTACACCTGTATATCAGTATTTGAATACTTGTTGTTTCGTGATTTTTTCCAAGTATCAAATAATTTAACAAGTTCAAATTGTAAAAAATTATTCATATTATTCTAGTGATTCTATAATTTGTTGAATATCTTCACGAGTCAATTCTGCTTTTGTGTCGTAAGTTGATAAGAATTCCTTGCTGCAGCGTGATATATACATTACGTCAGCTACATTTTCAGATGAAAGACTGAACAGATCAATTTCTCCAAGACTAATTTGTTTTGCTTCTTGTATGATCTTTGTTATATGTTGTCTTAAATCATTTGTACCATCGTAGTTTGTATATATTTTTTTAAGTACGATTTTTAGTAGCAATTGTGGATCTTCTATTAAATTATTAGCAAATAACATATTTCATTCAAATTAAATTGTTAATATTTCATTCATTTTGTTTATTGCTTCTTGCTCTTTGAGGTATGCTTGATAGCGTAACTCGTTGGCTTCAAGAACAAGGTCGTTGATTTTTTGCTGTATATCCTTGTTTTTAAGCAACGGAATAGCAACCGTTGATAATTGATTGTCATCGATTTCGTCAACAACAGCACCATATGTATTTCTCACAATGAGTGGTTTTGCGTAAGGAGAATCTAACCATGCGAAAATATAACCAGCCATAAATTCTGTAGCAGGTTTTATTCGCATAACATGTTGATTCAGTGTCCACCCTTCCCAATGCTCTGGGACTATCATAACCTTACCAATTGTACCACTACAAGTTACAGCACACATATTTTTCTCCAATAGTAATTGGTCTTCGATGCGATCACCGTGATGCGCTAATGACAAATATTTTACATTTGTTGGATTCAACGACAATAATTGTTTACCGCCAAAGAATGGCACACCGTGTTCTTTGTCAACATAAATACGCTTAAATCGTCCAGGCAGTATTATGTCACTAGAAATACGAGGATCGCTCAATGTCGTCACCTCCGCAGCGTTGAGAGATATAGCCTTGATGATTTCTTCAACCACAGGTATATGATACGAACCATCCAAACGGCCATTTAATTGGCTCGCTTTTACTACATAGTTTTGGAAGCCTTTGTTTTCTGCATAGTTCACACCCTTGATTGTGTTGATATTTGGCAATTGTAACTCTTTGTAAAGAAGCTCCTGGGCCTCGTCAATCAAATCATTAGACTTGTCTCTCAGGTCGTATGACTCCACAATAAGATTGTGTATTGCCTCCTTTAACTCTTTTGGAGCATTAGGGATAGGAACTTGCTTTAGATGTATTGGTTCTATTTGGTCCACAACAGCCCCAAATGTGAAAGACTGAATTATTAAGCGGCCTACCTCGGTTGCCAGGAAAGCATATACATATCCACTGTATTCTGAACAACTAATGCGAATAGCATGTTCGCTAACACATAATCGCTGTAATGTTTTTGTCACATATGACACATTGCCAATCGTACCTGATCGAGATACGAGAACATCTCCATATGCCACGCCAAATGTATCTCGATATCCAATCGGGACAAACTTTACTGGCTTGGGATTTATCTCTAACATTTCAGAACTACCTATAAATCCTAATGAATTGGGGGTATTCTGAATGTATTCTCTTTTACCACGAGGCCCATAATAAGAGTCTATAACAAAACCCTTATCTCCCCACAGATATACATAGCCATACTTATTTCTCTTTACCTTACGCAAAGCATTCATTGCTTCAATGTTATATGCCGAAGCATCGTAACGATGGCCATTATTAACCATTTGAGCAATACTTACGGAACCATATCTCAAAGGCGATGGAAGAAACAGAGGATTCTTCGGCAATTCGACCTCTAACGGCTCATATTTCAACGCAGCATTTACCATAATATACCCTGTTCTTTTTTCCATTTTGCAAATACTTCGGCAACCAAGATTGTCTGGTCATTTACAATCTTCTCGTCAAATGCTTCTCTGCGATACATTACATTGCCATCGGCATCAACTTCACGCACGGCCTCTTCTCTGTGTTCAAGGATGAGGTTACCCTCATCATCACGCTTGTAAATTACATTGCCACGCTTATCATGTCCGATGTGGTCAATCATCGCCATAAATACATCGTAATCCACCAATTGAGCCAATCGCGTCTCCTCTTCAATCTCTTCTTTTGTCTTTTTAACGACAAATAAGATTGAACATTGTGTTCCATTGTGAGGTTGGAATGTATCAGCATGTAGGTCGATACTTGCAACAATACGAGTGTTGCGAAGTAGCCATACTCTTATGAACTCCAATCCTGGTGAACTAAAAATACTATCAGGCAATACGATGGCAGCACGACCGCCAGGTTTGAGGAGCTGAATTATTCGCTCTATAAATATCTGCTCAGGCGGCACACTACTACGCAATTGTTCTGACATCTGCCAACCATTCTTAACATCGAATGACCAGGTATGAGCGAGATCAAACTGCTCTAATATTTGACGGTCATTGATAGGTATCTTTGCGCCAAATGGAGGATTGGTAACAATTACATCAAACAAACCAATAGTTTTGTGGTTAACAATGGTGCTTGCTTTTATACCCATTGCGTCAGCAAGAGCCTTTCTGCGATCTTCGGGCCACAAAGCAGGCGGTAGCAATGTATTCAATTGAATAATATTGCCACTACCATCATTATTCATTACCATATTCATCTTTGTTGCCTTAACCAAATCAGGATTAATATCAAAACCAAAGAAGTTTTCTTTAGCAATAGTGGATATTTGTTCGTTATAAGCTTGTCTAACATTATTAGACCACTCCTCCTTTGCTCCATACTCATCCTCCAATGATTTTGTAAGTTTGGCAATTACAGCATTCATGGCAGTAACAACAAAACCTCCCGTACCACAACTACTATCAAGCACCTTCTCACCCTTCTGTGGATTAATCATATCCACAGCCATATGCATAACATTGCGTGGGGTAAAGAATTCCCCTCTATCACCACGCAAATTGGAGCCTACAATCTCCTCATATGCCTTTCCCTTAAAGTCTATATTTGTATTTAACAAAGAATACTTCTGCAACTCACCTACAATTTGAGCCACCGTTCTTGGCTCCAATTTAATTGAGTCGTTTGCATCAAAAATTTTGGAATTGCGTCGTTTTACCTCATCAAATATCTTTGCAATACGATTATAAACAGTAATTTGCCCATCTGGGAAATTGCGTTCAGTTGATGTGGTGTAGAACTCAACGGGATTGAATACATTACGCTCATCTTGAATCTTGCAAAAAATCATTTTCAAGAATTCAAAGAATGCAGCCTGCTTTTGCAAACCTTCATTTACATAAATAACATCGTGGCATGTTCTAAATGTAAACAACAAGTTGTCATCCGTAGCCTTCGTCAATGTAGTGCGCTTAGGCCTTTCATTTTCATTTGTCGAACCATCTGCAGACGGGATGTCATTACATTCATTGAATACAATTTCGCTTTTTGCAGTAATGGTTTTCTTGTAAACAGTTTTGTGCTTTCCGTTAGTCCACATTCCCCACATGCAATTAGCACAAGCTGCCATATACGACTTTAATTGCTCAACACCTTCTTTATTGTCAGTTGGTTTTACCGACTCTTTTTTACACTCAACAATAATTTGTATTTTCTGCTGATCTTTTTTGTCATCAGCGGTACAGTCCTTTGGGAAGATTACAATATCCGCACGTTTTTTGCCATCTCCCATCTTTATTGGATATTCTATGGCAATACGATTTTTAGGATATTTATGTTCAATCACTAAACGTTTTTCAACGGTTTGACGAACATACTCTTCTGGTGTCTCTTTTCGTATTTTACCATCTATATAATCACGTACTTGACCGTCTGGTACGATAAAGATAGTTTCAGTAGTTTTCTGTTCTATTGCCATATTATATTGTCTTTTTAATAATTTCATTTACATCTGCTGAATCATATTCCAATAGGTATAAACATTGTATAAAAAAAGCTGCACTAAAAGTTCCTCTATTAAGTTTTGTTGTAAAACCAGATAGAGTACAATCAATACCTTTTTTATTTAACATTTCAACAAATTCATTATAAGACAATTTGTTAGCTTTTAATTGTCCTTTTATGAAATTTGAAATTGCTTGATTTATATTTTGCTTACCTTTCATATATGAAATATACATTGCAAATATAGTATATTTATTTTGAATATGAAATATATTATTGCTTTTTGTTTAAATTGTTAATTTTTTTTGATATTTGAATATTATATAAAAAATGCTTAGTTGCTGTTTATTTTCAACCAAGCATTTTTATATGGCAGATAGTTGCCAATAATATTTATTGTTACAATATTTTGATGTCAAATTTTTTGACATCAAGTACTATTTCCATAACAACCTTTTATTTATAACTTCTGACTGAAGGATAGAATGCATCTTCAATGTGTTCTATCCTTTTTTCATTGTTTTTGTCGATGACGATAGCGATGATGTCGAAGCGTACGTCGTTGTCGTATTGGTAGCGGTTTACGTAAGAGTTTGCTGCCCAGATAAGATGCCGCTGCTTATAGACATCGACAGTCACTTCCGGATCGACGAGACAATTACAGTGACGCGTCTTCACTTCAACAAAGACGATAGTATCGCCGTCCATCGCGATGATGTCGATTTCCTTATGGCCGCAAGACCAATTCTTTTCTAAGATTTTATAACCTTGCTCTATGAGATATTCCAGAGCGATTTGTTCGCCTAAGGCGCCAGTTTCATTGTGAGATGCCATAATATTTTGGTTTAAGGTTTTGGTTATGAGTTGTGAGTTGTGAGCGATGAGTAATGGGCATTTTTGCTCAATGCTCACAGCCCATTGCTCATAGCAAAAAAGTTCTTAGTTCAAAGTTTTTCGTTCCACTAATTCGCATATAATATGTCCGAGCATGATGTGACATTCTTGTATTCGCGGTGTGTCGGTTGAAGGGACGTTCAGCAATATTCCGCCGAAGTTTTTCATCATTCCGCCCGATTCGCCGGTGAGAGATATTATCTTTATATCTTTTTCTTTACAGACTTTGTAAGCTTCTATGATGTTACGGCTGTTGCCGCTTGTTGATATTCCTACGAGGACGTCGCCTTTTTTTCCTGAGGCTGTTAGGAGTCGGCTGAAAATAAGGTCGTAGCCATAGTCGTTAGCGACGGCTGTGAGATAAGATGAGTTACAATGCAGAGCTTCTGCGTTGAGAGGCGGGCGGTCGAGATAAAAGCGGCCGCTTAGCTCCGCTGCCAGATGCTGGGCGTCTGCGGCACTGCCACCATTGCCGCAGAAATGTATCTTGCCGCCGTTACGCAACGACTCCACGATAACAGTAACAGCATCTTCAACAGACCGCATCAGTCTGTCATCTGATAAAATCTTCTTCTTCAGCTCGATGCTTTGCTCAATAGATTCTTTTATTCTGTTCATAATTGATTCAAACTAATTTGAGTATTGCAAAGTTACCTATAATTTATTTAAAATAACGTTTTTTTGTTTAATATTTTTTAAAGACTACACCCCCCTACCCCCTACCCCCTGAAATCCTCAAATCCTGAAATCCTGAATTCCTAAATTTTCTTATCTTTGCAAAAAATGAAATCTATCAAAATTTTATCAATATGAAGAAAATCTTTTTATCATTATTTATCGTGGCATCGCTCTGCTGCAACCTCAGAGCTGATGAAGGAATGTGGATTCCTATGTTGTTGCAAAACAACGAACAAGAGATGCAGGAGATGGGTATGAACATCACCGCCGAAGACATCTATTCTATCAACCACAGCAGCATGAAAGACGCTGTCGTATTGTTCGGCGGCGGATGTACCGGAGAGATCGTCAGCGAAAAAGGTCTCCTCTTTACAAACCATCATTGCGGCTTCGACTGGATTCAGCATCATAGCACCGTCGAACATGATTATCTCACAGACGGTTTCTGGGCTAAAAACTTTGAAGAAGAACTTCCTTGTCCAGGCTTGACAGCCGTCATGTTGAAAAAAATGGAAGATGTAACCGACAGAGTCCTCGAAGGCATCGACCGTAATACTACAGAAGAAGAAAGAACTGAGATCGTCAAGAATAATATCGCAAAAATCAAAGAAGAAACCAAAGCCACTACCGATTACGAACTCGAGATAAAATCTTTCTATCACGGAAACAAATATTATATGATTTATAATGAGGTGTTTAAAGACGTCCGTATGGTCGGAACTCCTCCTTCAAATATCGGTAAGTTCGGAGGCGATACCGACAACTGGGTTTGGCCTCGTCACACCGGCGACTTCTCAATTTTCCGTATCTATGTCTCACCAGACGGTCGTGCCGTTGAATATAGCGAAGATAACGTGCCTTACAAACCTGCTTATCATTTCCCTATTTCATTGAAAGGCGTTGAAGACGGCGACTTCACTTTCGTATTCGGCTATCCGGCTCGCACTAACGAATATCTTCCTTCAGTAGCAGTAGATCAAGAAGCTAACGTTATTTATCCAGTCAGCGTTGATCTTCGTGGTAAGATTCTTGACATCTATAACAAATATCAGGAGAAAGATCCTAAAGTCAGAATCCAATATGCTTCAAAACACGCTCATCTCGGCAACGGATGGAAAAAATGGATGGGTGTTACCGAAGGTATCAATAATTTTAAAGGTGTAGAGAAAAAACATGCTTTCGACAAGCAATTCACAAAATGGGCTTATCAGAGTCGCGCAAGAGGCGCTTATCTCGAATTGATACAAGAATTTGAAGACGTATATGCTGAATATCAACCTTATCGTTTGGCGACGACTTATCTCTCAGAGACAGCTCTTAAAATTGAGGTGCTGACATTTGCAGCTAATTTCCAAAAACTCGCTAAAGTCACAAAAGAAACTCCTCAAGAAGAGATTGATAAACTCATCGCTAATGCTAAAAAAGCTGCTAAAGTATTCTTTAAGGATTATTATCAGCCTATAGATGAAGAAGTTGCAGCAATGGTACTTCAAGAATATATCGACAATCAGCCAGCTGACTTCCGTCCTGAACTTCTCAATACAATCGTTGAAAAATACGCCGACGTTCAGGCATACGTTGATGAGTTGTTCGCTAAGACAATCTTCACTTCAGAAGAAAATGTTAATAAGTTTTTAGACGAATTCAAGGCTTCTAAAGCGAAGAAACTCGCAAAGGATCCGGCTCTTATGGCTTATAATAACGTGATGGATTTCTATAAGAAAAACGTGGAACCAAAGAGTGTTGAAATTAACGGCAGAATCGCTGAATTACAGAGAGTTTTTATGCGTGGACAAATGGAATTCCATGCTGAACAAAATCCAGACAGGATGATGTATCCTGACGCAAACTTCTCATTACGTGTTACTTACGGTAAAGTCGGCGGATTCTCTCCAAGAGACGCTGTTCGTTACAAACATTTCACGACATTAGACGGCATCATGCAAAAGGAAAATCCTGATATTTATGATTATGTTGTGACAGATCGTTTGCGCGAGCTTTACGACAATAAGGATTACGGTCGTTATGCGGATAAAGACGGCAGTATGCACGTTGCTTTTATCGCTGGTAATCACACAACTGGCGGAAACTCAGGCAGCCCTATCTTGAATGCTGACGGTCATCTGAT
Organism: Bacteroidales bacterium; assembly: GCA_045615285.1. Lineage (GTDB taxonomy): Bacteria > Bacteroidota > Bacteroidia > Bacteroidales > F082 > Limimorpha. The sequence continues at coordinate 23,135 of JAZLEO010000052.1, read as the reverse complement.
CGGTCTCAACTTCGACCGCACTTGGGAAGGAACCATGAGCGACTTGATTTACGATCCTTCAATTTGTAAGAATATCTCTGTTGATGTTCGTTATGTCTTGTTCGTCATCGACAAATACGCTGGTGCGACAAGATTGATTGAAGAAATGACAATCGTTGAATAAGGCTAAAGTCTAAATATAAGAGAAACGCCTCGGTGAGAAGATCATCGAGGCGTTTTATTGTTTTTCTTTTTTTATTTGATAGCTGCTATGCCAGGCAGCTCTTTTCCTTCAATGGCTTCTAACAACGCACCGCCGCCGGTAGAGACGTATGAAACGTCATTCGCCATTCCGAATTTGTTGATACATGCAACGGAATCGCCGCCGCCTATCAATGAGAAAGCTCCGTTCTTGGTAGCTTCAACGATGGCTTCTGCGATAGAACGTGAACCGTGTGAGAAATTATCGAATTCAAAAACGCCGCATGGTCCGTTCCATAATATAGTCTTTGAATTTTTTATTACTTCACCAAATAATTCTCTTGTCTTAGGGCCGATGTCCATGCCTTCGTAAGCTTCTGGAATATCCATTGGGTCAACGACTAAAGTGTTTGCGTTATTGCTGAAATCGTCAGCGACCACAGCGTCGACTGCCAATACCAAATTGACGCCTTTTTGTTTAGCTTCATCTAATAATGACAATGCCAAGTCTAATTTGTCGTTTTCGCATATTGACTTGCCTATATTGCCTCCGAGGGCTTTTTTGAAGGTGTATGTCATGCCGCCGCAGAGGATGAGGTTATCTACTTTTGTGAGAAGGTTTTCAATGATTTCAATTTTAGTAGATACCTTTGAGCCGCCCATGATAGCTGTGAAAGGACGTTTGATGTCTTTCATGACTTTGTCGATAGCATCAACTTCTTGAGCCATGAGGAAACCGTACATCTTATGTTCGGCATCGAAATAGTCGGCTATGAGCGCTGTTGATGCGTGGGCGCGGTGTGCTGTACCGAAAGCATCGTTGATATAATAGTCGGCGTAAGATGCTAGTGTCTTGGTGAATTCTTTCTGGCTTTCTTTGAGGGCTTTCTTGGCTTCGTCGTAGCCTTCTTCGCCTTTTTCTATTCCGCGTACCTTGCCTTCTTCTTCAGCATAGAAACGGAGGTTTTCTAATAAAAGGACATCGCCGTTTTGCATGGCAGCGATTTTTTCAGAGGCTTTCATGCAGTCGTCAGCGAAAGTCACTTCCTTGCCTATGACTTGACTGAGATAATTTACTATATGATTGAGAGAATATTTTGCATCCGGATTTTTCTTAGGACGGCCGAGATGTGACATCAAAATGAGTTTGCCGCCGTCGTTGATGACCTTGTTGATAGTAGGCATCGCTGCACGAATACGAGTGTCGTCAGTGATGTTGAAGTTGTCGTCCAACGGGACGTTGAAGTCAACGCGTACGATGACGCGTCTGCCATTGAAATTAGTTTGTTCGATGTTTGTCATATTTGTATTTTGTTTAGTGATTTATATTTTTAAGTCAACGGACAGCAGACAACTGTCAACGGTCTTTGTCCACATAATTTTTTGCTATTAATTTTTTCAAGGTTTCGTATTTATGTCTTGTAGCTTTCGCTGCTACCATGCACATCGTGAAGCCTTCTTTTCCGTCAAGGAATCCTAATCTGATGAAATAATGTTGGATGAAAAAGTATATCGGCGAAATGATTTTCAGTAAGCCTGCGTTTTTCTTTCCTTTGTCGAAATAATGCTGCGCTCTTAATTCGGCGAATTTAAAGACTTGTTTTTCAAAGTCTTCAGGTTTATTATAAGAATAATGCAGTAAGTCACCTTTGAGATGTTGCTCTTTTACTTTTGTTGAGAACTTTATTATCTCATGTACGATTCCTTCCCATTTGCCGATGTTGCGGTTCCATATTCTTATTTTTTTATCAGGATAAAATCCCGAATGATGAATCCATTTCCCGCAGTAATTGTTCAATCTGTTGAAAGAAAAGATATGATTGTCTGGAGTATCATTTTCTTTTATTTCTAATATAGATTTCTTTAATTCATCCGATAGCACTTCGTCGGCATCTATTGAGAGTATCCAGTCGTATGATGCAAGATTATTGGCTAAGTTTTTTTGTTCGGAATATCCGAGCCATTTTTGTTCGATGAATTTTACGCCGAATTCTTCGCAGATTTTTTTTGTGTTATCTGTTGAAAGTGAATCGACGACGACGATTTCGTCAGCCACATCTTTAAGAGATTCAAGGCATTGACGTATCTTATCTTCTTCATTTAATGTTATAATGGTTGCGGATATTTTTTTCATATAAAATTTTTAACGGAAAAGTTTCTCGACTTGTTGTATTGTCTTAGGCAGGACGAGCACCACCACTCTGTCTTCGGCCTGTATCTGGAAGTTGCCTGTGGCTATGTAGCTGTCTTCGCCTCTTATGATGCCGCCTATTATAGCGCCTTCCGGCATATTGAGTCTGTTGATCGGTTTGTTGGTCACGGCTGCTCCATCACGGACCACGAACTCTACGATGTCGGCGTCGATGCCGCTGAGACATTTGAGAGAAGAGACGTTACCTCCGAGTGTGTAGCGCACCATGTAACTGGCGGCGATGAGTTTTTTGTTGATTATAGTGTCGATGCCGATGTTTTGCGAGATGTCGATATAGTCGATATTTTCGACCATCGCAATGGTACGTTTCACGCCGAACGACCTGGCTTGCAGGCAAGTAAGGATATTCGTCTCTGTGTTGTCGGTCACTGCGATAAAAGCGTCCATGTCTTTGATGCCTTCGTCTTCGAGGAGATCCACATTTCTGGCGTCGGCGTTGACAACCAAAGTGTTGGAGAGGATATTGGTAAGTTCGAGGCTACGTTGTTTATCCATCTCGATGATTTTGATGTTAAGGTCGTTTTCGAGACGTTTTGCTGTAAGTTTACCTACGCGGCTGCCTCCGACAATCATCACGTTATTGATATTGAATTTCGTCTTTCCGCTCAGCTGCATCAGTTCTTTGAGTGCATGAGGTTTCGTTATCACATAGACGAGGTCGCCCTCAAGGAAGACGTCGTTGGCTTTGGGAATGAAGGTGTTTTGTCTTCTGTTTATGGCTAATGCTCTGAAGTCGATATGTTTGTAATTTTCAATGACTTCCTCCAGAGTTTTGTTTATGGCGATGGCGTTAGGTTCCAGTTTTATCATCAGGAGTTCCAGTTTTCCGCCAGCGAAATCGTGGGCTTCGGTAGCCACGTTTTGTTTCAACAGATTGATGATTTCCTGAGCCGCTATGTCTTCAGGAGATACTATTCCGTCGATGCCGAGATCCTGATAGATTCGCCACGATTCTTTGCTGAGGTTTTCCATGGTGTTAACTCTGACGATGACTTTTTTCGCGCCGAGTTTTTTTGCCAGGATTCCCGTCAGGAGATTTATATGTTCATCGTGCAAGACGGCGATCACCAGATCTGCCTTTTTCACATTGGCTTGTTGCAGAATTCTTATTGATGTTGAATCGCCGACGATTGTCATAAGATCCGATTGCGACTCAATCATTTTCAGAAGTTCTTCATGCGGGTCAACGATGGTGATATTATGATCGCCATGTTCCAGTGCCTGAGCCAGATGCATTCCAACTTCGCCGTCGCCTGCTATGATAATATTCATGGTTTAATTTTTAGCAAAAATAAAAATTTATTTCAAAATATCAAACTTGTCCCAGTCGCGATGTACGGTAAAATAATTCCTGAAACTTGTCAGTGATTCTTTGTCGATTTCTGCTTCAAGGATGGCTTCTTTGTCGCCTTCAATTTCCGCTACTGTCCTGCCTTTTCCGTTCACGATTTTAGTCTCTCCGATGTAAGGAATTTTGTTATGGTCGATGCCGACTCTGTTGACTCCGATGAAATAAGCCTGATTTTCTATCGCTCTCGCCGGAAGCAAGGTGTTCCAGATATAAGATTTTTGTACCGGCCAGTTGGCTATCAAGATGGCGAGGTCGTATTCAAATTCGCCGTTTTGGTAACTGTTGCGAAGCCATACCGGGAAACGCATATCGTAACAGATGAAAGGACGAATCTTCCATCCTTTGTAATCTATTGTGATGAGATCCTGGCCGCAACATAACTGTTCTTTCTCGCCGCCCATGAAAGTATGACGCTTGTTATATGTATGATACGAACCGTCAGGATTCATCCAGACGAGAGTGTTGTGGAACTCTGGAACTCTGGAATTCAGGAATTCAGGAATTCGTGAAGTTGCTGACTGCTGACCGTTGTCTGTTGTCTGTTGACTTATAAACGAAGTGATAAAACTTCCAACTATGACGCAGTTACGTTCTTTAGCTTTTTGACGGAGCCATGTCATGGTAGGGCCTATTTCGTCTTCTGCGAAGAGTTCAGGTTCTGCTGGAAAGCCTGTGGTGAAAGTCTCGGGTAGGATAATAATGTCTCTGTCATCCTGAATTTTTTTGAAAAGTTCATCAAGATGTCTGAAATTCGCTTCTGGATTACGGGCGATGATGTCGCTCTGTACGCAAGCTATTTTTAGTGTCATGGTTTTGAGTTACTGAGAATTTTAGATATTGAGACGCATCTACGACATATTTTTTATTTGATGTCGTATGATACGTCTCTACATTATTCATTCCTAATTATTTCTGGTTCATCGCGAAAGCGTATGCTCCGATGCAGACCGCTGATGATGTTCCGAGTTTTGTTGCTGTGACGCCGATTTTCTTTGAAGGGTCGTACCAGACTTCTTTATCGGAGAAAGGAACTTTTATCATTTTTCCTGATGTTGCTGTGAAAGCGTTTCTGCCTTCTTCATCATCGAGGTTGAATGCGGAAATCTCCATTCTTGGGATTTTGTTTCCGTTCAGTCCAGGATATTCTGTATTGAGGAGTTCTATCACTTTAGGCATGAAGATTTTTGCTGCACCCGACAAGCCGCCGCCCAGAACCACGATGCCGTCTATAACGGTAGCGATGTTGGCTATGATGTCGGCAAGCACTGTAGCGAATTCGTCCCAAGCTTTGAGGGCTGCTGTTTTGTCACCTTCTTTATTTCCTAATGCTATCTCGCAGATGTCGAAAGGCTGAGGCGCTTCGTTGAAGTCGATGCCTGCTTCTCTTGCATAAACACGGCGTACGCCTCTGATACTGATGGAGTCTTCGGCGCTTGTCTGAGGATAGAGTATGTTTCTCATGCACCACACCTCTGCTCCTGCCGAGTTGTCGCCTTCGAGGAGACGGCCGTTGAGCACCACGCCGCCGCCGAAGCCTGTGCCGAGTGTCAGGCCGACGAGGTTCTTGTATCTCTTAGGGTTACCTGCTTTTTCAAGCATCGCATTGATTTCCGGGAGCACGCCTCCGAGAGCTTCACCGTATGCGAACAAATCACCGTCGTTGTTGATATATACAGGCACTTTAAATTCGTTTTCAAGCATGTCTTTCAATGCGACTCCGCCTCTGAAAAGAGGAAGATTCGCGAGGTCGCCGATGATGCCGTTAGGATAGTCGGCTGGGCCAGGGAAGCAGAAACTGATAGCCGCAGGCTTGCTGCCACATAACTCTTCGGTACGACGGAAACCTTCGATAATCTTGTTAAGCTGTTCTTCCAAAGTGTCGGAAGCGGTCTTGATAGTGAAAGCTTCGATGATTTCTTTATAGTTTTGTACTGCCGAGAATTTGAATCCTGTGCCGCCGGCATCGAGGACGAAAATGATACTTTTTGAATCCATGGTATTTATTTTTTAATTTTTTCTTTTTTATGTAAAAACTTCTCCACCCATATTACCCACATTATAAATATGAAAAAGTAGAATAATGTTTTAAAGAAATAATCGTGGAAGAAGTCGAAACGATTCGGGAACGGAATCATGCAGAGCGTGATGCCAACTACTCTCACAACGTTGATAAATTCTATCACTATGAGTCCAAGTGGGATATACCAAAGTTTATGTTTCCATGGGCCAGGGAAAAGCAGCATCAGGAAGAGCCAGTGAAGCCATTGTTTGAGGCTTGTGCATTCCGGTGCCACGTTGATGAAAGAATAAGTGTCGTTGCAGTTTATCACGCCGATGACATGATTGTGAGTTATGAAATCGATGTTGAAAATATGCTCCAGAACCCAGCAGCTTTGGTTGAACAAAAGTGCGGATGCCGAGTCGAAGAGCTTGGCGATGAGACCTGCTATAGGGAAATAATTCACAGCCTGCCATCCCAGATATAAAAAGTGAAAACTGAATATCAACAGTATAAACAATCCGACATCAATTGTTGAAGTGTATTTAGGATCTTTATATAATTCTTTTATTTTTTTTATGTAATTCATAGTCTATAATTTAGTTAACCGACAATAGTCCTAAGTTCATATCTCATATCTCACAGCTCAAGGCCATCATTCATCAGAAATCTCTTTAAGTGTTGCTTGATAAGTCGTGAATATCAAAGCTCGTGATATATATCCGAGGTATTTTTTCCCGTCAACTACGGCTATATTATAATTTCCTGATCTTTCAAATTTCTCGACCACTTCCTGTGCGCTATCTTCTGTGGTCACGAGATAATCAGGCAGAAGCATGATGTCTTCAATAGAAGTGTCGTATTGTTCCGGGTCGAAGATTATCTTGCGGATGGAATCGAAGAGGACGTGGCCTTTGAAGTTGCCGTTCTCATCCACGACGGGATAGATGTTTCTCGTTGAAGAAGATATTATCGGCAGCAAGTCACGCAGCGTTTGTTCTGGTCGTATTGTTTTGAAGTTAGTCTCGATTAACTTATTGACAGTAATCATGTTAAGAATGCTGATGTCTTTATTGTGAGACACGCGTACGCCTTTGTCGCTAACGGCTTTGGTGTATATTGAGTCTTTGAAGAAGACTCTGTTGATGGCGTACGACATTGCTGAGACTATCATCATAGGTACCATGAGAGAGTAGCCGTTTGTTATCTCAGCGATGAGGAAGATTCCTGTCAGAGGTGCGTGCAGCATTCCTGCGACAACGCCACCCATTCCTACGAGGGCGAAGTTGGTGATATTGAGATTTCCTATTCCTAAGGTGTTGACTAGTAGGGCGAAGAACATCCCGGAGAAAGCTCCGATGAACAATGCTGGTGCGAAAGTGCCGCCCACGCCTCCGGCAGCGAATGTGAACGAGGTGGCGAAGGCTTTCAACAAGATTATTACCAGAAGCATCACCAAGATAATCCAGATGTTGTCTTGGAATCCGCTGAACAATTCGTTTTCAAATAGGATGGCTGTGTCGCCTTTGAGTGCGGCGTTGATGGCTTCATAACCTTCGCCGTATAGTGCGGGGAAGATGAAAATCAAGATGCCGAGACCTGTAGCGCCGAAAGCGAATCTCAGCCATGGCGACTCTATCTTCTTCGCTTTCTTGTCAACCTGAAAATAAATGTACATGAAATAAGCCGACATCAATCCTACGAAAAGTCCTAATCCCACATAAAACAAGGAATTGGACGGCATGAAAACTGTACTTGTCGTGATGGTATATTCAAAAGCTCGACCTAAAAAATAATATGACGTAAGAATGGCAACGAACGACGATACTATGATAGGAATGAGTGATGCCATGGAAATATCGATCATAAAGACTTCTATGGCGAATATGATACCGGTGATAGGTGCCTGGAAAATCGACGCCAAGGCCGCCGCGCATCCCATGCCTATGAGCACGACGATGTTTTTCTGATTGAGACGCAGAAACTGCCCTATGTTGGAACCGATGGCTGAACCTGTCGAGACGGAAGGCCCTTCAAGTCCTACCGAACCTCCGAAACCTACGGTAAGAGCGCTGGTGATAATGGACGCAAATGTGTTGTACGGCTTCACTGCTCCCTTGTTCTTCTGGATGGCGTACAAAATACCGGGGATTCCATGCCCGACGTCTCTCCTCAGAACATAACGGCACACAAGAATGGTGAGTAAAATACCTATCGCCGGAAGTATGAAAAACAGTAAACCGTAATGATCCTCATGCGTCGCTACGTTATAAAAATAATCTCTGATATAATGAGCTAACTTCTTGATAATAATGGCAGAAAGACCTGCTAAGAAACCTGTGGGGATACTTAAAAGCAGCATGAATTGCTTCTCAGACATGTGCGTATGACGCCACCTGTTGATCTTCTGTGCCATCAAAATTAATAAAGCCTTTATTCTTGTATTCACGATATTCATTTTTAGTCTCCAAATATAAAAAAATGAATTCACAAAAAGAGTGTTTTTTAAATAAATAATTTTTATTTTTGCAAAACTATTGAAAGTTAAAATAATGCGAATTTTTAGTTACAACGTCAACGGAATAAGAGCTGCCATCTCCAAAGGGCTGCTTCAATGGCTCGAGGCTAATTCTCCGGATGTCATCTGCCTCCAGGAAATAAAGGCCACTCAAGACCAAATTCCTTTGATGGAAATAGAAATGCTTGGCTATCACCATTATTGGTTCCCAGCAAAGAAAAAAGGCTATAGCGGAGTGGCGATACTCTCCAAAATAGCTCCCGATAAAGTCGTATATGGAATGAATATGCCTGAGTATGACGACGAAGGCCGATTCCTGAGAGCCGACTTCGGAGATCTCTCCATCGTAAGCGTCTATCATCCATCCGGAACAAGCGGCGATGAACGCCAGGACTTCAAAATGAAATGGCTCGACTTCTTCCATAATTACGTGAATGAACTGAGAAAAGAACGCCCGCAACTCGTCATCTCCGGCGACTACAACATCTGTCACGAGGCTATAGACATTCACGATCCTATCCGTAACGCTAAGTCATCGGGATTCCTCCCAGAAGAAAGACAATGGTTTACAGACTTCCTGAACGACGGTTATACCGATAGCTTCAGATTCATGAATAAAGAACCTCACCATTACAGCTGGTGGAGCTACCGCGCTAACGCAAAACAAAATAATAAAGGTTGGCGTATCGATTACCACATCCTTACCGAAAACCTTAATGATAAACTGAAAGCAGTGTCGATAATGCCGGAAGTCAATTTCTCCGATCACTGCCCTATTGTTGTTGAACTTTAAATTATTAAAAAATGATAGAATATATTAAATATCACTACTTGGAATTGTTCGTTTACGCATTGGTAATAGCGGCGATAATATCAGTAATCTATTTCCTGAAAGTCAAAAGAAACAGATATAAATTGGCGTTTTATTTCTGCTACGTTTTCTATAAACTCGGCTTGATAAAAAGAATACCAAGGTCTTACATGGCTATAGTACACGCTAAAGAATGTAACGAACCTCTCGTCGATCTAGTGAAACATCCTAAGATTATTTTCAACGACGACACTTTGGAAAATCCGGTCTTGTTGAGAAAAAGCGTGGCTCTGAAGATTTATAAGGTCGCCGACAATCTGCCTGACGACATTTATCTGAAGCTGTACAGCGCATATCGTTCGCGTCTGGCTTTGTTCAACGTATGGAAAGAGGAAGCCGACAGAGTCTCTGCTGAAAATCCAGGTTTGGGACGTGCCGAACTTCTGGCTCTTGTCAACAGCAAAGTGACGAATTCTAACGTCAATATGGGCGGACACGACACAGGCGCTGCCGTCGATTTGTCATTGTGCGATAAAAATGGTAACGACCTTGACTTCGGCTCAAAATATCACGAAAAATATAACAAGAAAAACCTCACCAAAGAACAGAAAGATAATCGTAAGATGCTCAGGAAAATAATGCAGTCGCAGAAATTCGTCAACCTTCCTGGTCAGTGGTGGCATTTCTCATACGGCGATAAGGTTTGGGCTGCGTATAAAGGCAAAAGACTTGGTGCGTTTTATGCAGCGGCTGAAAAAGAATTCGAGAGAATAGGCTTCGTCAAAGTCGTCAAGACGGAAATCACATCGGCTAACATCAAATAATTATGTCAATGGAAATCGCGGCATTAGTATCAGGTGGCGTTGACAGTTCGGTGATGGTGCCAATCCTTAAAGAACAAGGCTTCAACCCTCACATATTTTACATCAAAATAGGACTCGAAGGCAAAGACGACCTCATGGACTGTCCTTCGGAAGAAGATATTGAGATAACGACTTTCATCGCGAAAAAATACGGCTGTCCTTTCGACATTATCGATTTGCAAAAAGAATATTACGACCGCGTCGCTTCTTATACAATGGAATCGGTGCGTAAAGGCCTCACGCCTAATCCTGACGTGATGTGCAACAGAATGATAAAGTTCGGAGCTTTTGAGGAAAAGATGGGCTACCAGTTCGACAGAATCGCTACCGGTCACTATGCACGCCAGTGGTACGACGAAAACGGTGTTTCATGGCTCGGTACAGCCGTCGATACTTTTAAAGATCAGACGGATTTCCTCGCCAGAATTACTTACCATCAACTCTCAAAGGCGATGTTCCCAATCGGCGATTTGCCAAAGGCGGAAGTCAGGAGATTGGCGGAGTTTCATAAGCTTCCTAGTGCGCAACGCCACGATTCTCAAGGTATCTGCTTCTTGGGAAAGATAAACTATAACGATTATATCAGAGAATATGTCGGCGAGAAAGAAGGCGACATCATCGAGATGGAGACCGGAAAGAAACTCGGTAAACACAAAGGTTTCTGGTTCCACACCATCGGTCAGAGAAAAGGCCTCGGTTTAGGCGGCGGTCCTTGGTTCGTCGTGAAAAAAGACACAGAGAGAAATCTCGTCTATGTCTCAAAAGGCTACGATCCAATAGCGCAATATACAAATAACATCGACTTGGTTGATGTGATGACGATGAATCCTGCTATCACTTTGGTTGATGGACAAAGAGTACGTTATAAGATAAGACATCAACCTGGATTTAACGACGGTAATTTGAAACTCACCGAAAAAGGATTGACAATCATCTCCGACGAAGCCATTTCTGGAGTAGCGGCAGGACAATTCGGAGTCATTTACCACGAGACAGAACCTGTGGTTTTAGGAAGTGGAGTGATTGATTGAAAAACGGAATATATATTTTTTGTCCACTAAACGTCACGAAGAAAATAGTGATATTTAGTGGACAAAATTTATGTTGATGCTACCAGAATAATTCTTCTTTTTTAACAGGATCTTGGTAGCTATGGACATTGTCGTAATATCCGGCTTCTATCATTTTATATGTCAAGCATTTTGTCTTGTCGTATAGATTCTTGGAGGTTAGTACGTTTGAAAGTTTTTTGACGATTTTTATTGAATATTTGTCGTTTTTATATTTATGTGCATTATTTTTTATGTAGTCAATTACGTCTTTGTCCCATACTTTCCCTTCCAGTTCTTCCTTTTGATATTTATAATCTAAATCATCCATACCTCCAAATACATTTGCCATAAGCCGTTCATGTCGCTCTAGATCATAGGAAAGGAAATCTAAATAATACCATTCGATACAAGTAAGTTGTTGTCCTTTCATGTATTTTATGTAAGCTTCGTATTGTTTGGTATCAGAATATTTTTGTGCTTTTTTTGCACAATATTCGAAATATATTTCTAATGCTTTTTTCTCCTCCTTTGAGAGAGTGGCTTTTTGAAGAAGCCAGCTTACGGCAGAATGATTACCTTTGGAGGCCGCTATTTCCATCATCCTTTTTACTTTGTCTATAGTTTCGGCATCGGCTGATGATGAGGCGATGATTTTTGCGAATTTATATATTGTGTTGCTGGTGGCGGATTTGTCAGGGTTTTGGAAAAACGGATGAGTTTGCGCATAATAATTAAGATTGTACATGTTTAGTTCCGCTGTGTAGTATAAGAGATTGTTTTCATAGACATATAAAAACGCATATAAATCAGTTTGAAATACTTTCAGGTATTCGTACATTCTGCGTGTTGCGTCTTCGTTACGTCCTACTTCCTTCTCGAATATTTCCGAAGCAGGCTGATAACCTCCGGCATGAGCCATACCCAATAATGTCTTGTAGTTATTGTTGGAACGTTCTCTGAGGATGAGCGCTTCCTTATACATGGATTCTGTGTCGGCAAGGACGACGGCTTTGTCGTACCATACTATGGCTTTGCTTTTGTTACCGGCATCAGCGAACATGTCGCCGGCTTGTTTGTATTTGGAGAGATATAATGAGTTAGGTATTTGATTGGCGCTGTTGATTATGAATGCGAATAATTCGGAGTCGTTGCTTTGAGGATATTTTTTGATGTATTCTCCGAGGTCTTCGTTGCTACCGCTTTTCAATGCTGCCTTACGATCTTTCTGTTGCAGGGTTTCGTCGAAAGTGACATAACCGTATGTGTCTGTAATGCCGGATATTTTTTCCATGCATAATAATACTCTTTGACCTGCTAATTTGTCGGAAGGGTTGTATTTTAAAATGGATTGATATAGCGGTCGGGCTACGGAATATTTTTCTTGGTTAAAAGCTTTATTCGCCTGATTCAGCAGATTTTCACATTCCTGCGCTTTTTTGACAGCGGTAGATAAATTTGCTTTTTTAGCGGCATCATTATTTGTGGCGATGGCTGCCTGGTACAATTTAACGGCTGTGGTATAGTCACCTTCGGTAAATGCGTTTTTAGCTGCGCTTTCCTGGGCCGACACCTTGAAAAATGTCAGCGCAAATAAAAACACTAATAGAACGATTCTTTTCGTATTCATTGTATTGTCCTTTTTTTCGTTAAATACAATATCGCATCGTGATATTGATAATTGTTTACGAGCGTCCTGCTTTCGCCATCTGTTCTTTGAATTCTGCGTTATGGTTGTATATGGCAAATGCAATCAATCTCCATATTGATATTGCCAAAATTACGCAAAATATGGTTATGAATTGTTTTTTCTTTTCTTTTTTTCAAGAAATTGTCTGAATTCTGGTTATGATGGAGATTTGCCAAAAGTTTGTATTTTTTTGTATATAATCCCATCCACCAAACCTCACGAAATCAACACTAATTTTTTTCGTGTATGGTTCGTGTCATTTCGTGGATTATTCATGGATATAAAAAAACCTCCTGCGGATTTGCAGGAGGTTCTAGTATTTGTGGAGATTTATCAATCTTCGTCTTTCTTGCTTTCTTCGTAAGCTTTCAAGAGTTTTGTTTGAACGTCAGTTGGAACTTGAGCGTATTCTGCGTATTCCATTGTGAATGTACCACGGCCTGATGTCAAAGAGCTCAAAGATGTTGAATATCTATCCATTTCTGCGAGCGGAACTCTTGCGCGGATGATTTGGTAGTTGCGGTCAGCATCCATACCCATGATGATAGCACGACGGCTTTGGAGGTCTGTGTTAACTGCACCCATCATATCTTCTGGCATACGAACTGTCAAGTCGTAGATAGGTTCCATGATCTTAGGACCTGCGTTTTTAAATGCTGCTGAGAATGCCATACGACCAGCGATCTTAAATGCCATTTCGTTTGAATCTACTGGGTGCATCTTACCATCGTAGATGTAGCAGATGATGTCACGAGCGTAAGAACCTGTGAGTGGGCCTTCTTCTAAACGTTCGTTGATACCTTTCAAGATAGCTGGCATGAAACGAGCGTCGATAGAACCACCAACGATACAGTTGCAGAAGATGAGTTTACCGCCCCATGGGAGATCGTATTCATCTTTACCACGAACTTGGAGGTCTGATGGATCTTGATAGCCTTCATAATAAGGTGCTAATCTCATGTGAACTTCACCGAATTGACCTGAACCACCTGATTGTTTCTTGTGACGGTAGTCAGCGTTAGCTGTCTTAGTGATAGTTTCGCGATAAGGAACTTTAGGAGCTGCAAATTCAACAGCGATCTTATGTACGTTATCGAGATACCATTTGATTGTGTTGAGGTGATATTCACCTTGACATTGGAGGATATTTTGTTTTAACTCACGTGACATTGATGTGATGACTGTTGGGTCGATCTTGTGGTAATCAGCAAGGATGCCGCCGAGTTTTTCGTCTTCTTGTGAGTTAACGGCTTTGATAGCTGTTGAGAAGATTGGAGTTGGGAATGGAACGCCTTCGAAAGCTGTGTCTGAAATCTTAGCATCTACCAAGCTGTCGTTGACGCGAACGTCTTTCAACTTGATTGTAGAGATGATGTCACCAGCGCAAGCTTTTTCAACTCTTTCACGAGTTTTACCATTTGAAACCAAAATTTGAGAGATACGTTCCTTGTTGCCTGTACGTGGGTTGACCAAGTCTTGTGATTCAGCGATTGTACCGCCGTAGATACGTGCCATAGCGACGTCACCAACGTTTTGTTCGTTAGAGATCTTGAAGAAGAACATTGCTGGAGCTTCTTCTGTGCTGTTGTGGAATTCTGTTCCGTTAGCAGCTTTTGTTGCGTGAACGTGAGCTGGTGAAGGACAAGCGTTGATAAGGAATTCGAGGAGACGTGTTACGCCAGCGCCTGATTTAGCTGCACCGCATAATACTGGGAACATGTCACGGTTGATGATACCAAGGTGGAGACCTTTTTCCATATCTTCAGCTGATAATGTACCTTCTTCAAAGAATTTTTCCATGAGACTGTCATCACCGGCAGCTGCTTGCTCGATAAGTTGTTCGTGCATTTCTTCAGCTTTGTCAGCTAAGTTAGCAGGAATGTCTTGTACTTCAGGAGCGCCGTTACCGTTTTTGAAAACTAACATCTTCATTGTGATAAGGTCGATGACTGAATTGAAACCTTCACCTGTAGCAACTGGGAATTGAACTGGAGTGACTTTGTCACCGAAATATTCTTTTAATTGACGTACTGTGTCTTCGAAGTTAGCGTTGCTGTGGTCTAATTGGTTCATGAAGAACACAACAGGCTTGTTTGTTTTTGTAGCATATTTCCAAGCATTTTCTGTTGTTGCTTCAACACCAGCTTGAGCGTTGACTGTGAATACAGCCATGTCAGCAGCTGTTAAACAAGCAACGATGTCGCCTGAGAAGTCGCTAAAACCTGGAGTATCTAAAATGTTGATTTTTTTGTCGTTGTAGATAGTGTGTAACAAACTGGCGTTTACAGAAATACCGCGTTCTGTTTCGATTGGACGGTAGTCAGATACTGTGTTCTTACCTTCTGTAGTGCCTTTTCTGTTGATGAGCTTACCTTCGAAAACCATGTTTTCAGCAAGCGTTGTCTTACCGGATTTAGCTGCTCCAATGAGGGCAACATTCCTGATGTCTTCTGTTTGGAATATTTTCATGTTTATACTTAAATTGATTCTTTAATAAATAAAAATTGGTAATTCCCCAATTTGGAGTGCAAAAATACATATTTCAATTAAATAATACAAGTATTTTTATCACAATAAATTGAGAAAAGTTTAAGGCTTGAAGCTATGAGCAATGGGCTATGAGCAATGAGCATTTTTACTTGATATTTAAAGCTCATAGTTCATAGCAAAAAAGTTCTTAGTTCAATAGCCAACAGCCTTAGTTCTTAATTCAAATCTTAGCAAGTCTTCTGAATTCGTTCCATCTGCTCTCGTCCATCTTCGCTCCAATGACTTGAATGATGCTTTCAGCTAAATGATTGCCTATTGTGCCGCATCTTTCTAAGTCGTAACCGTTGATGAGTCCGTATAAAAATCCAGCTGCGTACATATCGCCAGCGCCTGTGGTGTCAACAACATCGACTTTGTTGCAGCCTATCGTCACGACTTCTTCGCCTCTCTTTATCAATGAGCCTTTCTTTCCGACTTTTACGATTGCGATTTCAACTTTGTCGGCGATATAATGTAATGAATCTTCAGCTGACATCTGTGTCAATGCTTTGGCTTCTTCTTCGTTAGCAAAAATGATGTCGATTTGTGGAAGTAATTCGTTCAGGAATTCGCGGTTGTCTTCAACAACATTGAAGCTTGCGAGGTCTAAAACGACTTTACATCCGCATTCTTTTGCTGTCGCAATGGTTTTTGTAAAAACTGGTTTGTTTGCGATGAGATAGCCTTCAACGTAGCAGTAATCCCAGTTCTTGAATAATTCTGGAGTGATGACGCTTTCGTTGAGTTCTAATGATGCGCCGAGGTTTGTCGCAAAAGTGCGTTCGCCGTCGGCTGAGATGATGGTGCGTGCTGTTCCTGAAGCGGTGTCGGTATGGAATACTAAAGGCTTCACTCCTGCTGAATTCATTGATTCTTCAAAGAACTTGCCGATTTCATCATTGCCGAGATAAGAGATGAATCCGCTTTCGATGCCTAATGTGGCTAATCCGTGAATTGTGTTCGCTGCTGAGCCTCCTGGTGCCATCGAACTTTCGTAAGCTGTGAGTTTGCTTTCTATTACGGCTGATGATTTCTCGTCAACCAACTGCATTGAACCTTTGGGTATGTTTAATTCTTCAAGTATGCCGTCATTGTCGATGCGTGTTAAAATGTCGACTAATGCGCTTCCAATTCCAACGATTGATTTGTTCATATGATTTTATTTTGGCTTTGAGTTGTGAGCTATGAGAAGTGAGCATTGCTCGAAGCTCGAAGCTCATTGCTCAAGGCAGGTTGATACGATAAACTAGGTACATAAAAAAAGAAAATGACTGCTGTTTGGCAATCATCTTCTTCAATTAATAACATGAAACATAAAAAAATTACACTTTGTAATCTCTCTTTGCGCCCCCTTCAGGACTTGAACCTGAGACCCCCTGATTAACAGTCAGATGCTCTAACCAACTGAGCTAAGGAGGCGTTTGCTACGTTTTATCTCCGTATTGCGAGTGCAAAATTACATCTTTTTTTTATCCTGTCAAGTATTTTTTTAATTTTTTTGAAAATATTTTTTCTTTTTATTTTAATTTATTGAAATTCAGTTTGTTAAAAATTACGGGAATATGCTTCCATCTTTAAAATTCCTCGTAGATTTCTTGTTGGAATGACATTTCTAAGCGGAAAAAGCACTTTTATGACGACACTTAACCACCATTTGTAATAAATCTTGAGTTTGCAGTATGCTTTTCTGAATCCAAAATTGTGTATTAAAAAATCCTGAATTGAGGAATGTTCAGTCACAGTGCGACTGCCATCGTTGACATATCTTAATTTTTTTTCACCTAAATAATGACGATTCATTTCATAGATGAGTCCGTAATAAGGATATGTTCTGTCGTGTAATGCCTCAGGTTTGCATCTCATCGTGTCGTATTCGCAGCTGTCTTTTTTTATTGTGTTAATTGCAATTGCAACAGCTTCATTGTCACTTTTCCTTTCAACAATCCAAAAATCTTTATTATTGTCTTCCTTATATTGTCCTACTTCTGCTTCGAATTCTTTTTCGCTTGTAACTTTGCTTTTTACCTTATAAGATTTTTGTGCAGAAGTTATTATTGGAAAAGCTTTTTCTGAAAATTCATTAACATTAATTTTTTTTATGTTATAAAATCTTAACGCTCTTCTGATGTTTCTTCTTGCGGAAAATGGAAGTTTTGAAATGTCTTCTAAATTATCTTTAATAATAAACCAAAACGATGTTTCTTCTT
This sequence comes from Bacteroidales bacterium, assembly GCA_045615285.1. Lineage (GTDB taxonomy): Bacteria > Bacteroidota > Bacteroidia > Bacteroidales > F082 > Limimorpha. The sequence continues at coordinate 5,726 of JAZLEO010000052.1, read as the reverse complement.
TTGTGTCGAAATCGTAAGTGTTACGAACCATCAAGCCTTGTTCTTTTAACAACTCATTTGCTTCTTCATGAGAAAGTTGTTTTTCTTTGCTTTCTTCCAAAAAAATCCAACAGCCTTTATAAAGTCTCCAAGTTGATATGTCGTGTTTGTTATAGTTCATCTAGATAAGACGGTTGATGTTTTTTTGCGATAGAAGATTTTTTTATATGTTCCGAAGATAATGTTTACTAATGTGAAAAATAATGCTGAAAATATGTTTTTGTTCTCTGCTTTTCTGAACATCAGATAATGCCATTTGATTAATTTTATATATGAACGATTGCTCAGAGAATTGGAATGCCTACGGTATTTTGCTAAATTTTCGTTAAGTAAATAACAGTTTGTCATTCTGCTTATTTTTATCCAAAGAGCATATTCTTCATTGATTTTAATTTCTGGACATTGTATAAGTCCAACATATTCAGCATTGTACATGACAGTAAGACAACCTGGCCAACAATACGCAATCATTTTATTTTTGTTAATGATTTTTGGGCCTGTTATTAACAATCCAGTTTCTTCTGAGTTATCGTTTATTTCGCAGTAGTTTGTATATGAAAAATTGTAATTGTTTTTTAACATAAACTCGATTTGTTTTTCGAGTTTTTCAGGAAGCCAAACATCGTCGCTGTCGAGGAATGCAATCCATTTTCCTTTAGCATTTTGAAGTGCCAGGTTTCTTGAATAAGCAGAACCTCTGTTTGTTGTATTTTTTAAAAGTTTTATTCTGGAATCTTTTTCTTGGAAGGAAGTAATTATTTCGACAGTTTTATCTGTTGAATTGTCGTCAACGATAAGCATTTCCCAATCCTGATAGGTCTGATTTTGCACAGAAAGGATTGTCTCAGCAATGAATTTTTCGCTGTTGAAAGTCGGTGTTATGATGCTGACGGACATATTAGTTAATAGTGGATAGTTAATAGTTTATAGTAGTGGAAAGTGTATAGTGGAAAGTGTATATTCCTTGCCACTACTCTACACCTTCCACTCTACACTTTTATCTAAAAATCGTTTTAAATATAATCTTGATATCTCCCCAGAATGAGCGGGTGTGGTAATATTCTAAATTAATTTTAACCTTATCAGGATAGATGACATCGTCGTTATATTGTTTAGGATTTTCGACTTGAGCGAGGATTTCTTCTTCGTTAATATATTTTAAGGAAGCCGGTCCTGTTATTCCTGGTTTCAATTCAAGGATTTGTCTGTCCGAGCCCTGAAGGAGATCTGCATAGCCGGGAACATCTGGGCGAGGACCAACGAAACTCATTTCTCCTTTTAAAACATTGACAAGTTCAAAAATAACATCTAATTTGGTTTTTCTTAACCATCTGCCAAAAGGCATGATTCTTTCATCGTTTGCAGTTGTGATAAAAGTTGCATTTTTATCACATTCATCTTTCATTGTCCTTATCTTGTAAATGTTAAATTTTTTTCCGTATTGACCTATTCTTTCTTGTTTAAATAAAAAACTCCCATCAGGCATGATAATCTTATGTACAATAAAGATTATTAGCATGAAAGGAGATAATAAAATTATTCCGAAGAATGCAGCTATTTTGTCGAAAAGATGTTTTATGTTAAGAGAAAATTGGTTCAATTTGGAATAGTTATATTGTAGAGACGCGTCAATGATGTGTCTTGTTATAAATACGATTCTTTAAATATAAATGACATCATTGACGCGTCTGTACTGAATTAAAAGTCGTAGTATTTTCTATCGAAAGTTGTTCGTATGCCGAAACTGATGATGAAGTCGTTGTAATTATCACCGCCTTCAATTTTTTGGTTTCTATGTGTTATCTCAGCGAATACATTAAGGTTATAAGATGGATTTATTAACCAAGAAGCTACGAAGTTATTCATCATCAAGGTGTTTTTCTCACCAGTTAACATATAATGTCCGTACATTGGTTTTCCGTCAATATGATAGTTATCTAGGTAGTTATGATAGATGTCGTGTCCGTAATATTGGAACTCACCGTCTTCTGTTGTTATATCATCGCCCCATTGACCGAAATTCATTTTGTATTGGAAGTAGAAACGCTTGTAATTGTATTGCGCTCTTGCGATTATTTCATAGAAATTGCCTCCCCAAGGATGAGCGAGAGGCTGGTTGTAATGGCCGTAATTACTTTCTCCACTCCAATGTGAATACATATAAGGTCTCACGAGGTTGAATTCTCCTTGAAGGAATAAGTTTTTAACATTGAAGCAGTTATAACTTTTAACACCAAATTGATAAGATTGTTTGTTTGCAGAAGATCCTTTGAATCCTATGAATTCCTTTACTTTCATTTCATCTAGGACAAACTGTGCATACAAGGTGGTGTGTTTGCCTAAAATATAACTTGCTGAAACTCCAAGCAAAGCATTGTCAGGAGAACCACCTGTGTAATAGTCGGTGCTGCGTAAGAACAGAATTGGATTTATATACTGGAGGTCGAAGCCTCTTCTTATTCCGTTGTCGTCTTGAGCTCTGCAAACCATGGCGTCGAACAATCCTAAGTTAAGACGTTTGGTGACTGCCCAATCTAAATAATGTATGATAGTAAATTTTCTTGGATATGTATTGTCATTGAGCAGTTTGCTTTTATCTGTCATTTGCGAATAATAGCAGTTGTATTGTATGTTCCAGACGTTGGCTGTGAGTTTGAGATATGGATAAGGCATTGCGTTATCCGACAGTATCAATGACCTATAACCATCGCCGATGAAGTTTTTGCCGTAACCTAAAACTGCTTGTAACCAATACATTGGACGAATAGCGATATAAGCTGACGCATTTGTATAGTCGAAGCCGTTAGTCTTGAAAGGTTTATACCATCCTTGTCCTGGAACTACATATTTTCCTTTTATATATCTTGTCACATAATCAGGAAAAACTGCTTGGTTTTCTCTTAAATTGCTGTAAAAGGCGAAGTTATCTCCAATTGTTCCTTTTATTTCTGCGCCACGAGTATTAAACCAAGTACTTTTATCACCATCACGACCGACTTGTAAATCAACGATAGGATTTATGCCGATATAAAAATCCTTGCCTTTTGCATGAATGAAATCTGTATTAAAAATGGAATTCCATACTATGTTTTTCCATTTTTTGTTAAAATTCTTAACAAAATACTGTGATTGATTAAGACTGTCTAAGTTTATAATATCTTTAAATTGATATTCTGACCAAGACTTTGTTGCTGTGTGAAAACGATATTCTGAGTTGTAAGCAGCAGCTTGTATCTCCATCTCATAATCATCATTGAGAGGAATAAGTAATTCTTGCGAGAAGAGTTTACTTGTTGATAATAAACATATTAAGATGAAGATAACTTTTTTCATTTTCAATTTTCTTTTTTATCTAAGCAAGAATAAATGGAGTTATTACTGATAAATTCAGGAACGATGTTTTTCATTTGTGCTACTATTTTGAAATCGTCGCAAGTTGGAATTAAGTCGATGAGAGTGTTAATTTTTTCATTGACTTCTTCTTCTGTGTAGCGGCGTACTTTTGCTCTCATGATTTTAACATGTTCTGTTGGAATGGTATTCTCTTTAGTTGAAAGCAACTCTTCATAGAGTTTTTCACCTGGACGAAGTCCTGTGATTTCAACTTCAATACCTTCTTTACCAGAGAGTTTTATCATTTTCTTAGCTAAGTCGTAAATCTTGACAGGTTCGCCCATATCGAATACGAAGATGTCTTCTTTTTCACCCATGACACCAGCTTCTAGAACCAAACTACAAGCTTCTGGAATTGTCATGAAATAACGGATGATATTTCTGTCAGTAACGGTCAAAGGACCGCCGTATGCTAATTGTTTCTTGAAGAGAGGAATTACAGAGCCATTGGAACCCAATACGTTACCGAAACGTGTGGTGACGAATGCTGTCTTTTCTGTCTTACGACTTTGTGTGTAAATCTCAGCGATACGTTTTGTAGCACCCATTACGTTTGTTGGATTTACAGCCTTATCTGTAGAAACCATTACGAATTTTTCTACACCGAATTCTATCGCTAAATCTGCAACGTTTTTAGTTCCTAAAACATTGACAAACACGGCTTCATATGGAAAATCTTCCATGAGAGGAACGTGTTTGTAAGCAGCAGCGTGATATACGATTTGTGGCTTGAACTTGGAGAATATCTCTCTCATTTTAACATTGTCTTTCACATTGCCAATGACAAATTCCATTGGAATATTGAAAGAACGATAAGGCTCATTATTTTTTAATTCAAACTGAATATCATATAATGGTGACTCAGCTTGGTCAACGAGGATGAGTTTTTTAGGTTTATAATGAAGCACTTGGCGACAAATTTCACTACCGATTGAGCCAGCAGCACCTGTAACCATAATGACTTTTCCCTTCAATCCTTCAGTGATATTTTCCTTGCCGAGAACAATTGGCTCTCTGCCGAGTAAATCTTCAACTTTGATGTCTTCTATTTGATTAACATTTAACTTATTGTCAATCCAGTTATTAAGATGAGGTACTGATTTAATGTTAAGGCCTAAATCAATGATATTATCGATAATTTCTGTTCTTTCGTCTTTACTTAAACTTGGAATTGCAAGGATAAGTACTTTGACATTATTCTTGTTGATGAATTCTTTGTTGAGTATTTTTGATGGATTATAAACAGGAATTCCGTTGATAGCTTTACCAATTTTATGACTTGATTCATCAACAAAAGCTATCACATTATAATGACAAGAAGTGTCGTGTTCAAGTGCATTCTTTGTGATGATGCCAGCGTCGCCAGCACCGAATATAATTGTATTTAACGGGTCTTGTTTATAACTAATATTTTCATTATAAATACGTCTGATGACAAGTCTTGAAAATGTCATTGAGCCGAATGCGAGCATTGTGATAAAACAAGCTTCGGTATGAGATAAGAACCATTTCATTACGTTTAAATCTGTATAATGCAACAGAATTAATTTTGTTACGAATGTAATGATGAATGTTCCTGAACAGACATACACTATTTTGACAATATCATTGAATCCGCTGTAACGGACAAGACCCTGGTAAGATTTGAAAAACAATGCGTTGATTAGGAATATTAAGAATATTGGAATAAAATAATGCATTTGCACAACAAAATTTACATCATGCAAATGATAAAGATATTTTATTAAAACAAATGTCCAGAAAGATACAAAAAATAATAAGCAATCAAATAGGAGCACTATCCATTTTGAGAATGACTTTGGAGCAAATTTACCTCTAAATATTGCTACGGCAAGTTTTGTTATTATTCTTTTCATACTATTTATTTTTGCCAGTTTTTAATATTTTGTTCTTCTTCTTTTTTACAAATAAGCAAAGTGTTATCACTTTCTGCAATTATATAATTATCAAGACCTTGTATTACGACTTTACGTTCTGATGGCGTATGTACGATACAATTTTTACAATCGACTAGATTGATGTTGTTGCCAATGGTCGCATTATTGTTTTCATCTTGTTGAAGATGAGTATAAAGACTTCCCCAAGTTCCTAGATCGCTCCATCCGAAATTAGCAGGATAGACATAAACTTCTTTAGATTTTTCCATCACTGCATAATCGATGGAGATGTTAGGGCAAGTTGGGAAGAATTGATTTACAATATCTTGTTCTTTTTCTGTATAGAAATAAGATTCTATTTTATCGAATACGGAAGCGAGCTCAGGAACGAGATTC
>JAZLEO010000051.1:0-22077 GCA_045615285.1 Bacteroidales bacterium | reverse complement strand
TTAGCGCCACCGACCATCAAAGAGTTACCCATGTTGAAACGAGCGTCGCCAACGTAAGCGAAAGTAACTTTGTTTAATGGTTTGTCTGTGTGTTCTGTCATTGTTAAGAAGTCAGCCAAGATTTGTGTTGGGTGGAATTCGTTTGTCAAACCGTTCCATACTGGTACGCCAGCGTATTTTGCTAATTCTTCAACTGTTGCTTGGTCGAAGCCGCGGTATTCGATACCGTCGTACATGCGGCCTAAAACGCGTGCTGTGTCAGCCATTGATTCTTTAACGCCGATTTGTGAACCTGAAGGTCCTAAGTATGTAGCGTGAGCGCCTTGGTCGTAAGCAGCTACTTCAAAAGCACAGCGTGTACGTGTTGAAGTCTTTTCGAAAATCAAGGCGATGTTCTTGCCTTTTAATCTTTGTTGTTCTGTACCTGCATATTTAGCGCGTTTGAGGTCGCGAGCTAAATCTAAAAAGTATTGGATTTCTTTTGGAGTGAAGTCTAACAACTTCAAAAAGCTTCTGTTTCTTAAATTGAATGCCATAATTGTATGATTTTATTTGTTAATTCTAATGGTGCAAAAATATAAAAATAATTCAAATGACACTTATATAAATCTCAAAAATTCAAAATCTCAAAAATTCAAAATATTTTTCTGAACCTCTGAAATTCTGTCACCCTGAACTCCTGAATTCCTGAACTCCTACCACCTAGAACAAGTATTGCATCTGCCTGTCTTCTTAGGAGTCTGTATCGGCTGATTATAAGCCCTCGAACATGAACTTAATATTATACCTAATATCAATAATATGATTAATGTTATTCTTTTCATTTTCTGAGTTTATGAATTTATGAATTCTACTTCTTGATCCAAAGTGCTGGATTGACTGTCGTCTTGTTTTCTTGCCAAATCTCGAAATGCAGTATCGTCTTGCCGTCGCTGACATTTGTGTGGATGCGGCCGATCTCTTGTCCAGTAGCGACTTTCTCCCCTACTTTGACAAAGACTTTCTCCAAATTTGAATACAGCGTGAAATATAATCCGTGACGCACAAGAATGACATTGTTGCTGCCTTGACTCGTGATGAAGCAAACTTCGCCGTCGAAGACGCAGCGTGCCCTGGCTCCTTTTGTCGTGCTGATGTCAACGCCGTTGTTATTGACGGTGACTTTCTTTTGCGTAGGATGTGGAGTCATGCCGTATCTGCCTGTGATGATGCCTTGTTCAACAGGAAATGGCAGCTTGCCTTTGTTCTGAGCAAAATTGTCGGAAAGATTGTAATCTACTGATTTAGCGTTGTTTTTCTTTGCGAGCGCCTCCCTTTCCTTAGCTTTTCTGATTTCTTCAGCGATGATGTTCTCTATCTGTTTCTTCAGTTTCTTCGTCTCGTTTTCCTTGTTTTTTATGTCTTTCTGTATCTGGCTTTCTTTCTTTTTCAAAGATGCCAGATCTTTGTTGAGTTTGTCGCGGTCTTTCGTCAGTGCCGCTTTCTCTTCTCTTTCTTTGACAAGTACTTTCTCTATTTCCTGCTTGTTGTTTTCGTTTTTCTCCAACTGCCGGTTAATTTCTGACTGCGTTGATTTTATCTCTTCGATTTTGTCTTTGACCAATTCATTAAGTTCCTGAATGTAACGCATTCTTCTCATCGCCTGATTGAAGTCTTCGGAAGAAAATATGAACAGCAGATTATTCGTTTTTCCTTTGTTACGATAAGTGATTAACAATAAGTTGGCGTATTCTTTCTGAAAAAGTGTGAGGTCTTTTCTCAAAGATGCGATCTCGTTCTTATTTTTATTGATGTCTTTGTTAAGAGCGTTGATCTGATTTTGATAAGTCTTGATCAGATTTTCTCTCTGATTGATTTGCGCCTGAAGCAAAGCCGCCTGATTTATAGTGGCTTCCTTGTCCTTGGAAGTCTCTTTCAACAACTTCTCGGCTAATTTGATGTCTTTCTGAATTGACTTGATTTTTTTTTCCAACGACTCGACGCTCTGACAATTGCCGCTGATTGTCAATATTAACAGGAATAATAGAACCCAAAATTTTCTCTGGCCACTGAACTTATCGAAGTGACTTTTTTTTGTTTCAGAGAAGCCGCCTTCTACAGGCTCAGCTGAAATCCAGAAATCCTGAGTTCCTGAGTTCCTGAAATCCTGAAATCCTGAAATCTTGAGTTCCATCATAGTGTGATTTTATTATATTTTTTCGAGATGTTGAAAGGAAATTCCGTCTTCTCCCCTGTTTTTATTTCCGTATAATCTATTTCTATGTCTAGGCTTATTTCGCCGTTTGTCTTTAAGCTAATTTTTGTCGGTAAAAGTTTTCCGTTGATTTTCTGGAAGTTGTCGTATTCGATATTTGCAGTTGACTGTAGTCCGTAGTTTGTAGTCCGTAGTTCTAAAGATTTTATTTTAAATGTTTTTGGTGTTATCCAGACTTCTTTTGCGAGGAAGTTTTTCTGTTTAGATTCTAATTTGTATCTGTCATTTTCGATGGCAGCTCTGTATTTTTCGTAGCGTTTGATTTTACTGTCATTTCCGACCAAGAAATCTTGTAGAAACTCAAATGCTGATTGTTGAATGCTGATTGCTGACAGCTGGCTGCTGACTATTTTATCAAGGCTTTCAGCGAAATATGTTTTTTCAATTTTGTTAATAAATTTTAACGAGTCTTGTGTTATCATCATTCGTCCCACTTCGATGCCGAGTTTCATCGAGACAGAGATCCAGATCAGACTGTCGTTTTGCATTCGCAGCTGACCTTTCAGTCCTATATTATTGTCGCCTTTGATTTTGACGTTGAACTTTGTCTCCATATTGTCAAACTCGAATCTGTTGTCCTCGACTTCTCTTATGATATGATTAGCAGATAATGATCTGATGCTTGAAGAATTTTTTGTCGTGGAACAGGAACTGAATAAAAAGCCAAAAGTTAAAAGCCAAAAGCCAAAAGCCAAAAGTCTATTCATAAATCTTCTCATCTTTTATTTTTTTGTCGATAAATTTTGAAGTTCCGCCCAGTTTCTTGGCTTTTTTCCAGTTTTGAACGGCTTTTTTTGTATCGCCTAGTTTATAGAGGATGTCGCCGTAATGTTCATAATTGACGCCATTAGGATTTTTGTCGTAGTAGAATACTTTTTCCATCCATTTTTTTGCTTCTTTGTAGCGTCCGAGTTTGTATAAAATCCAGGCGTAAGTGTCGAGATAGGTTGCGTTTTTAGGCTCTTTTTCTATGGTTGTCGCCGACATTCTCAGAGCGTCGTCTAATTTCAGGTTGTCTTCCGACAGGAAATAAGCGTAATTATTTAATACATAGACGTTTTCTGGATCGTTTCGGAGAACTCGGTCATATTGTTTGTACATTTTTTCCTTATCGCCGAGTTCGTGATAAATATCCGAGATATAAGTGTCGAAGTTGGCGGTAAGTTTTTTGTCGGCCGACATGAATCTTCCTTTCTCAAGTACTTTTATAGCTTCGTCATATTTTTTCAAGTCGATGAGAGCTACGCCGTTGAAGAGATAAAAGAGCGGCTGCTCAGGATAAAAACGCTGCGCTTTCAAAGAGTGTCCGTACAAAACCTCGGCATCGTTCAGTTCAAGGTCGGTGAAGACAAGCTGATACCAAGTGATGAAACTGCTGCTGTCTCGGGCTATCGCGTCGAGATAATATTTCTGCGCTTCGGCATAATTCGCATTGTTGAAATGTACGGTTCCAACTACATAATAACCAAGCTCTTTCTCCGGATGCGCCTCTATGAATGCTTCTCCCGCAATCTCGGCTTCCTTCACTGTCTTTTCGGCGCCGTCTTCCTTGTCGTTAAACCAATATTCGTAAATCTGCGCCTTGGTGTTGTAGTCCAGGTTCTTGTTTTTTATCGACATGACAAATTCCTCGAAAGCCTTGTCAATCTCGCCTTGTTTTTGGTAATATTCCAGCAAGGAAATGTTGATGTAAGGGTCTTCTGGATTCGTCTCTTTTATCTTGAGATACATGTTATATGCATCTTTTTCTCTTCCGTTCTTGACATAAATCTCCGCAAGCATCGACATATATCTAGTCTCGTATGGATATGCTTCAGAGAGCTTTTCCATTTCCTCAACGACTTTTTCTTTATTTCCCAGAAGATTATAGATGTCGATCTTCTGAAGTGAGATATATTCGTTGACACCGATGTTGTCTTCATAAACGTCGAGCTTTTCCGTGACTTTTTCGTAATGTCCTACGTGAAGCAGAGCGTCGATATAAACTTCCAGATATTCGAGGTTATTCGGTTCTTTTACAAGCAGATTGTCATAAATCTCTATGAAAGATTCGTAATCGTTGTTTTGCTTGTGAAAATCAGCGAGGCGGATCTTGTACCATTTGTTTGTGCTGTCGAGTTCGACGGCTTTTGCTATCATCTCGAAACCTTTTTCATGCAAACCTTTTTTGCTGTAAAGCATACTGAGTTCATACATGCTCGCATGATCTTCAGGGAAAAGCTTCAATGCGTTTTCAAAGTTCGCTATCGCTAAATCAAAGTTCTGATTGTATTTGCTTTCAATGCCTTTTGAAAAAAACTCAGCGTTTTGTGCAAGATTCGCCTTAGGTTGTATCGTATCCTGACAAAATCCCACGGCAGGAATTGTCAAGAATAATGATAATATGAATAAGATTCTTCGCATTTTTATTTTTTTAAGTCAACAGACAACAGTCTTTGTCCATTTTTTTGCAATGAACTATGACACAGACACAGACACAGACTCAGACTCAGGCCCAGACCTCGTTCCCAATTCTCGTTCCCAGAACTAAAACTTGAAGGCTTGGCGTCTTATTTCTTTCCTGTGTGTCCGAAGCCGCCGGCACCTCTTTCGGTTTCGCTTAATGATTCAACGTTCACTACTTCCATTTGTTCACATTTTGCGAAAACAATCTGTGCCACTCTGTCGCCGCTGTTGATGATGAAGTCGGTATCTGAAAGATTTATCAGAATTATTTTCACTTCGCCTCTATAGTCGGCGTCGATGGTGCCTGGAGTGTTCAATACGGTGATACCGCTTTTTATCGCCAAGCCGCTGCGAGGCCTGACTTGTCCTTCATAACCTTCAGGAATTTCCATGAAAAGTCCGGTAGGAATAAGCATTCTCTGCATTGGTTTCAAAGTGATTGGGCCTTCTGGAAGATAAGCTCTCAAGTCCATTCCTGCTGAGCTGCTTGTCTCGTAGGCTGGCAAATTATTGTCGGATTTGTTGATGATTTTTACTGTCATTTTATTCTATTTTAAGTGGATTTTTTCTTTCTAAAACGAAAACTATCGCAATATATGATATTAACATCAAAGTATTTATTGTGAGTTTCGCTACAATGTTAAAATCTATTATCATATTACTTAGGAAGAATAATGCTAAAGCTAATATGCAATAGATTGATATTCTGCCTATTTGGTATGGAATAGGAAATACACGTTGTCCCCAGAAATACGAAACCAGCATCATAATGCTGTAACATGCGAGATGTGCGATTGCAGCTCCCATATAGCCGATTTTAGGTATTAGAACGAAGAAGCAGGCTAATGTGATTATAGAGCCGATTATCGCTATTATCGTTCCGTAATATGTTTTGTCGGATAACTTAAACCATATTGATAAATTAAATACTATTCCGTATAACATATTGGCAATTAGTATGATAGGAACGATACGCAGCCCTTCTCGATAGTCGCTGCCGTTTCTTCCGACAAAATGTTGCAAGATGTCCATGTAGAACATCACGCCAAGGAAAATGAGCAGGCAGAAGATGACGAAATATGTCATTACCTTTGCGTACAAAGCTGGGGCGTTGCGGTCTTTGGCGTGACCGAAGAAAAACGGTTCCGAGGCGAAACGGAACATCTGGATGAAAATCGTCATAAGAACGCCGAGCTTGAAGTTGGCCGAATATATTCCAAGTTGCTGCATCGCATATTCTTCGCCAGTTATATTCATGTTCGCCAAAATGTTAGCGTCCGGAATCGTGACAAGATATTTGATTAATATCTTATCCGCGACTTCGTTAATCATCCCGACCAGACTTATCAATAGAATCGGGAAGGAATATTTCAGCATCGGGACAATAAGGTCTTTGTTGAGTCTTATCCGTAGTTTTGAAAATTGCGGATAAAGCAATATCAGATTCAACAGACTCGCTAAGATGTTGGAGATGAAAACCCAGATAAGCAGCGATGTTTGTCCGCCAAAAATCTGTTCTGCAATAGTCATGGATTTTTCTGGAATGATGACTAGAAACAGAATGTTGAAGAAAATGTTGGTCAGAACATTGATTGTCTTTATCAAACTGAAACGTCCGGCTTTGTTTTCTTTTCTTAGCATCGCAAAAGGAATAGCCGCTGCTGCATCAATGGCGACTATTATTCCCAACAGAAGTACGTAATGACTATTGAATTCGTAATGAATGAGTTCTGCGAACGATTTATAGAATATTCCGTAAAATAACAGGAAAATGACGCTTATCAAAAGAACCAAAGTCTCGGCATTGTTGAACACTTTGTCGCTGTCTTCTTTTTGGGAAAAACGGAAAAATGTCGTTTCCATCCCGAAAGTCAATATTGCGAGCAACAAGGCTATCCAGGCGTAGAGTTCCGAGATTTGCCCGTATTCTCCGGAAACGAAAACGCGGACATAAAAAGGTGTCAACAGATAGTTGAGCAGCCTCGGAACAATAGTGCCTAAGCCGTAAATGACAGTCTGTCCAGCCAATGCCTTGATAGGATTCTTCATCTTCTTAATATTTTACGATCTTTTCAATGACGCTGCCGTTACTTGTTTTGATATTGACAAAATAAATTCCTGATTTTAAATTACTTATGATATATTCGCTGGCATTAACCATTTCATCAGAAATCTTCGATCCCATCACATTATATAATATGACGCGCTCGATATTGTCGTGTCTTATCGTGAAGATGCCTTTGGAAGGATTCGGATAGATGCTGACATCCGACATCGTGGCTTCACCGATGTTTTCGTAGAATGTGACTTCTTGCGGTAAATCGAATTCTCCATTGCAGTTTTCGTAGATTGGTCTGACGTTATATCTGTAGGAACTTCCGTCTGTCGGATTCTCATCTTCAAATATGCAATTTTCTGTGGTTCCGATAAGCTCTGTGTCGCGATAAATTTCGTAATGAGTAGGAGCTTCTTCAGGTGCTTTCCAGCTTAAACTGACAGAGTTTTCTTTGCAGACTGCCTTGAAATCAGAAACTCTTCCGCAAACATCCATGATTTTATTCTGACAAGAGCAATCGTGCGACCATACGAAAAATTCGCCGTTTTGACGGCCTTTGCCGCTGTAAATTTCAACGCCGTTAAAATTGTTTATAGAGTAAATACATTCATTATCAACGCCGCCTTTTTTCCATTCAAGATGTATTGGAGTGCTTGTTTTTACGTGTCTGCTGAATGTGTCAGAAAATCCGTTTGTCACGGTATATTCTTCTGTAACGATTTCATCTTCATGGTATGAGGCGATGATTTTAGCTCCGTTCCAGCCGTCGCCGAAATCGTCTTCTAAGTCATAAATGACATCGCAGGAACTGATGAAATCGATATCGAATTTGTTTGTTTTACCGAATTTGTCTGTTATTGTCAATACGAGAGGAATGTTGAAATCGCTGCCTGCGTTTTCTGATAATGCGATATTAAAACTTACCGTTGTAGAACTTGCAGGAGCTATATCTTGGCTGAATTGTTGTTCATTCTCAGATATTTCAATGAGATTGCTTTCGCTTGTCAAAGCGCCTTTTAATCCAAGAGCGATTTCATTACCTTCGTTGTTCACAAAGATACGCATCAAAGCGGTTTCTCCCGGATCAAGGATTTCGTTGTTTCCTTCGTTAACAGTAAAATCCATCATGGCGTACTTCAAGGTGTTGTCGAAGATAGTTCCATTAAATCTTGTCTTTGAGATAAGTATGTCGTTTTCATAGAATTCAACGTCGAAGTAAATCTTGGTTTTACTTGCGATATTAGAGTCGGTTGTGAAAGTGAAGGCTTCGTTGACGCTGATTATTTCATTCGCTCCGATATTTTCTATTTCTATTTCGGCTTTAGTTATGTTAATCAATTCGTTATCGCAAGTCAAGACTGCTTTGATGTTGCTGTATGTTACTTCTGAAATATTTTCAAAGTCGATGTCGAGGCTGATATTTTCATTAGGATTTATTTGGTTGTTGCCGTTTTCGTCTGAGAAGTTACGTTCTTTGAAAACGATGTTTCCCATGTCGATGGAGTTTATTGCGGCGAGAGCATCTACTCTGCCTGAACCTGTTTGATTATTCTTGTTTTCAGATATTTTTGTCGCTGATGTCTCCAATATCATGCTTATTTCTGCCGGTGTCAGATCTGGATTTTTTGATAACATGAGGCATATAACACCTGCCACACAAGGAGCTGCCATTGATGTTCCGGTCATTTTCAGATAACCTTCGCTGTTGTGGCTCAATGATAAGACATTGACACCAGGAGCGCATACATCAGGGCGAATCAAGCCGATACCTGGATCGTAAGGATAGTCGGCGAATTCTGTATCTTGCCATGTCACCGGGCCGCATGACGATACTGTGGCGTATTTGTCGTTTTTGTCAGCGGCGCCGACGGAAACGACGCATGACGTGGCGCCTGCATTTTGTTGTTGGTCTGGATGAATCCATGGTGCTGGGCAGCTGCCCGGAACTCTGATGTTATTCGGAACAGGACTTCCGCTTTGAGAATTACCTTCGTTACCTGCTGCTACTGAAGCTATTACGCCAGCCTCTAAGGTGTTGGCGCAGGTATGACGTAACATGGTTCTTTCTGAGATAGATGAGTTTTTGATACCTAATGACATGCTTAAAACGTCTGCTCCATGTTCCACTGCGAATTCCATTCCCGAACATATAGAGTTTACTGTAGCTGAGCCTTCGTCGTTTAATGCCTTGATACACATAAGTGTCGCATTTGGAGCTATGCCCGTCATCTTGTCGCCTGAGCCGTCGCCGCAAATGATGCCTGCACAGTGAGAACCGTGTCCGCGATTGTCCATGGTAAGTTCGCTGTCGTCGTATGAGTTGTAGCCGTGATTTGGATATTCTTCGCCTCCGTCCCAGAGATGGTCGGTAAGGTCGGGATGTTCATAGTTGACACCTGTGTCTAATATCGCTACCAGGACACCTTCGCCTGTATATCCCATGTCCCAGACTTCAGGAGCGTGTACTTGCATTACGCTTTCTGTTATTTCTTTGCCGCTTTTTGCAGGAGCGCTCACTTCGCCTAAAAGAGCGTTTCTGTCGCAGTTGTATCCTATCAGCATGATGTCGTCGCGTTTGGCGAGTCTTTCAATGACATCTTTTGTCGTGGTGCAAGTGATAGAGTTTGAAAGCCAGTGGCAGGTTATATCAGAGACGCTGCCTTTGCTTTCTTCCGATTTTATTATCGAAAGGACTTCTCGCTGAGTTTTTTCTGAGAAATTTTTAAGTTCTTGAATGACTATATTGCGTTTGGTTTCCTTATCGGCATATACATTGGAACGTTGCCTCAACTCTGATGCGTCTGGCTGCGATTTGAAAATTATGTTGACGCTGATTTTTTCATCGCTTTTTTGATTCAGAACTGCTTGTAATTCAGGGTCAATCTTGTTTTGTGCAAAACTTACGACGCATGTGAGTAATAAAACTATTACGCTAAAAAATAACTTTTTCATATCACTAGTATTTATTTTGACAAATATAATAATTTATTCTTTAGTATTTCTTAATATTTATTTTGAATATAGCTCCTTTTCCTACTTCGCTTTCAAAGCTGATATTTCCGCCTAATGTTTCCAAAATGTCGTAAACTATTGAAAGCCCGATTCCCATTCCGCTTGATTTCGTCGTGAAATTAGGCATGAAAATTCTTTTCTTTTCTTCATCGCTGATGCCGCAGCCGTTGTCGCTTATCTCAATATTGTAACTGTTGTTTGAATCATTAATTTTTATTAAGATTTCGCCGTTCTCTTTCTTGCCGATAGCTTGAATCGCGTTTTTGATGATGTTGCCGAAAACGATACTCAAATTGTTTTTGTCGGAATTGATGTTGTAGTCGCTTTCGCTTTCTTCTTTGAATTTGAAATTTATGTTTTGATAATTATCGTAAAGATTTATTGTATTTATGATTAATTCTTTGATATTGAATGTTTCTATGTTTTTCTTAGGCAGTTTTGCGTAATTGGAAAAAGCTGTTGCTATATTGGAAAGTATTTCTATCTGTTCTAGTATTGAATTCGTCGTTTCTCTAAGTTTTCTGTCGATGTCCGGATTTTTTTCATCCCATGCCATTTGCAGAAACTGTATGTTCAGTTTCATTGGTGTTAAAGGATTTTTTATTTCGTGAGCTACTTGTCTCGCCATTTCTCTCCAGGCGCTCTCTCTTTCGGAGCGCATCAGTTTGTTGGCGCTGATTTCCAGTTCTTTAATAAGTTGGTTGTATATTTCTATGAGATCGCCTATTTCGTCGTTGCTTTTCCATTCAATGATTTCGTTTTTCTCTCCGAGCTTGATTTTCTGCATCTTATCTTGAATCATCTCCAAAGGTTTGATGGTTTTTCTTGTCATAAGAATCACGGCTAATGCGGAAGCTCCCATCAAAACTAAAATTATGTTAAGATATGTGATGACGAAATTTGACACGCTGCTTCGGCTTGTGGTTTTGTCGTCAAAGTACGGAATGTTAATTATTGCATGTATGTTTCCTTCGTTGTCTCTCAGAGGAAAATATGACGAATTATATTTCGTTTCGTCAATGTTTTCTTCGCACGAATAGAATAATCTGTTCCTTAAACCGATTGCTTCGTATGCATTCCTATTGATAATCTTTGATTTATGATTGTCAAATAATTTAGGCTGAGTAGTGTTTATTAAATTTCCGTTAAGATTGTAGATGTTAATATCAGTGAAATAGTTTTCTTTAAATTTTTTAAGATATTCCGGATTTTCAATATCGTTGTTGTTGAAATCTGTTTCTATATTTTTGACAATTGTTTTGTTTTTTTCATACTGAAATTCTAATGTCTTTTTGTTCAATGAGTTGCGTATGAAAATGAAAGAAGTTATTCCTGCTACCAAGAATGAGAATCCTAATGTTAAAATTATTGTGAGTTGCATTTTTCCGTGGAAACTTTGTTTTAAAATCTTGGCTTCCAATCCTTTTGACAATCGGAGATAGATGAAATAAAGAAGCGAAAGTACAAGGAAAATGTATGAAAATGGTGCGATTATTTCTATGAAACGTGGTTTTTCAATTGTGACGATAATCGTTTTATGATTGTCGAAAGTTTTTGTTAAGTGCTTGAAAATCCTTGTTTTGACAAATTCTTCGTTTTTGTATCTGAAATTATCCAGTTCGTTTGGGTAGTTGTAGAATCCGTATTTATATTGCAGAATATTGTCTTCGTAGCAGCTGAAAGAATAATTGACGAGATTTGGCATCAGGACGTTCTCGTGTGATGTTATTAATTCTGGAATTCCTATATGATTTAAGATATATTCTTTGTAAAATTCTATGTAACAATAGTTTGTATTATTTGAACCGATAGGGGAGAAGTCGAGTTTTAAAATGTAGTAGCTGTCTGTTGTCGGGTCGTCAACTAGAGTTAAT
The DNA here is from genome assembly GCA_045615285.1 of Bacteroidales bacterium. Classification (GTDB taxonomy): domain Bacteria; phylum Bacteroidota; class Bacteroidia; order Bacteroidales; family F082; genus Limimorpha. The sequence continues at coordinate 10,436 of JAZLEO010000051.1, read as the reverse complement.
TCGTCGCTGACTTTTTTTGTGTGGTTGAATTCCTCTATTTCTTTAAATAAATTAACGCAGTTGATTTCGTAATTGTTAAAATCTTTTATGATTAGAATTGTATTTGTGTCGCATAAAGTAGCGACTTTGTTATAATCGTTAATTTCTTTTAGGTTAAAATATTTTTGGTTAAGATAATTTAAGATGCTGTCGTCTGATGGATAGATGTTATTTTGTCGCCATTGTGTGATATTCTTATCGTTTTTTAACTTTTCTGTTAATGCTATTATCGTTGCTTCAAATTTTTCATCGGATTCGTCGCCGATAATATTGGCGAATCGTTCCATTTCTTCTCTTTCCTTATTTTCGTTAGTTAGGTATAAAATAGATGTTAACTGTGTGGACATCAATGTGATAATACAGATATTCCTGATGATTCTTTTTCTTCTGAGTTTTGATTTCTTTTCCCAAATTACAATTATGTAAAGTGCGATTGCGACAATGTTTGTTATTATGGAAAAATGTAAGTCTGTTATATTGTGACACATAATTTCAAAGCTTCCTCCAATACCAATTAGTGCAATTATCGACCAAACATACGATTGTGTTTTAGAGACAATGATATTCATTAAGTTATGAATGAATATAATTATTGCACATGTTAGTATTCCTATTGTTATAAGGAATATGTAGCTGTCGATGGTTGTGTTGTAAATTTGTAAAAATGAAAATGGTATGCAGATGTTTGAAATCAGCTCGTGTATTATGTAAGTGTAGGTTATGAGTATGCTGGTTAGCAGAACGCAACTTAGAGAGATTCTGGCGTTGTTTTTTAATTCTAAATTTTCATTAAGATTTAAGGTTAAAATTGTGATGTTGGCGAAAAATAAAATTGCAAATTCTGTAAGTGTTACTAGACTGAATGAGTGTTTGCAGTTTTCTATCAGACATGATTTTCCGAATAAATCTGAAGTCGATATGAATAAATTATTTTGTAAGATTTGGATTATCAAATATATAATAGAACTTCCGATTAAGAACAAAAGGTATTTGATAATTTTTTTGTCTTTTAGTTTTTTCGACTTGCTTGTCTGTCGGTTTAAAATCACGAGTGATTTTATAAAAATTATTAACAAAAGAATCCCGGCGATGTAAGATTCCATTTTGTCCATTTTTGCGATGTAGTTTATGTCGCAGGAGATTTTGTCATTTTCGATGTCGAGATGTATTTCGTAAGATCCGTTGATTTTTTTCGGGAAGAAATGGTCTTTTTTTTCAAAATAAGGATTATGGTAGCAGAGTGGGGTGGAGGTGAAAAATTTTATTGTATCGTTTTTTGTCAGCGTGACGAAATAATCGTTATTGCCTTGTTTGAAGATGTTTTTCGGAGAACGGATTTCGTCGAGTAATTTTTGCGGATCGTTGATGTCGGAGTTCCAAAAAATCAGGCTGTCGTTTTTGAAGATATAAATGGCGATGTTGTTTTCTTCGCTTGTCGGATGAAATTTTCCGAAATCTTTTTCTATGGTTTGAAGTTCGTTTTTGAAATCGGAAGCGAGGCTGTCGTGTTTGGTTTGGATTTTTTCGAGCGAGGAGGAGATTTGGCTTAAAACTCTTTCTTCGCTATTCCTTGATTTTATGATGATGTCGCTAAAAAATAGTAGCAATATGAATAAGAGCAAGTTTAAAAATTCTTTAAAAACACTTTTTTTCATAAAAACACTTTTTTTTATCTTAGTTATTATAAATCAATGAATTAATATCAATTTTTATGCTTTAAAATTGCATCCGATTTAAACGATGATTTCAGTTTTTCCGACTCGTATTTCATCCGATTGAAAAAATCGCTTAAATCGCCTTAAAATACCGTTATTTCAAATTTTGTTATTTTGCGGTATTTGTTCGCTGAAATTGAGTTTGTCTATTATCCGTTGGCTTTAAATATGTAAACCAAACTTGACCATTCTCCTGATTTTCTCGCTTTCCTATTTGATTTCCAGCCTGTTAATATTCCTTTTATGAAACAGTTTTTGCTATCCAAATATTGCTCACTTAACATTGAGATATAGAAACTGTCCCATTTAAGTGGTTTAATGTCAATAAGTTGAAGTGTGGTTTCTTTGAAGATATTCTTTATGGATGTTTGTGAAAAATGATTTAAATGGCGAGGAACGTCGTAGGCCGCCCATTTTTCTTTATAATATTCCGCATCGTATGATTTGTAATTTGGAAGAGCCAAAACAAGTTTGCCGTCTTTTTTAAGAATTCTCTGAAGATGATGTATTTCTGTTTTAAGATCGGCAACGTGTTCCAGAACGTGCCACATTGTTATGATATCGAAAGAATTATCTGGAATGTTTTGAAGTTCCTCTGGAGGCAAAATCTTGCATTCAAGTTTTTTCTCAGCGATTTTTCTTGCGTCTTCGCTTGGTTCTATTCCTGAGATATTGCAACCTTTTTCTTTAGCGTGAAGCAAGAAATCACCCATACCGCAACCGATGTCCAAAATGCTGACTGTTGCCTGCCGACCGTTGATGGCTATATTAAATTTATTTTTAATATTACTCTTTTTTACCTTATTATAAATCTTTGCAAAAAGTCCTTTTTTATCTTCGTTATGACTTAAATAGTCGTCTGATTTATAATAATCGCCGATTTTATCTGGGGTAGGGCATGGGCTTGTAAACAGAAGTTTGCAATTGTTACATTCTAATATTTCAAATTCTTCTTGTGTAAGAAAATAATCGTTTAGTTTTAGAAACTGATGATTGTTTTCAGAATTACACCAAGGACATTTTTTGTTCATAATATTTTCTTTCAATGATTTATGAATTTATTTCACGTGAAACTACCTGCCAAGGAAAACGGCTATTACAGAGATATCAGCTGGAGAAATGCCGCTGATTCTGCTGGCTTGTCCTAAGGTCTGTGGCTTGTGTTTTGTTAATTTCTCCCTCGCTTCCATTGTGAGGGAATTTAAAGCGTAATAATCAAAATCTGGACTGAGTTTTACGTTTTCGAGTCTGTTTAATTTGTCAGCTACTTCTCGTTCTTTGTCTATATAACCTTCATATTTTACGATAATTTCAGCTTCTTCTACGATATTTCTTACAGATTCATTGCTTAAATCATAGCTGTTTTTAAGAGAATCTATAGAATTTATCATATCAGCAAGGTTGATTTGAGGACGCGTCAAGATTTGAGCGAGACGTGCTTTATTCGCAATTCCAGGAGTTCCTTTTGATTCTAATAGCCCATTGATTCTTTCTGGACTGATATTGGTTGTCTTTAAGAAATCGACTAATTCATGTACTTTTTCGTACTTGTTTTTATAATGATTTAATCGTTCTTCTGTGGCTAGTCCTATTTCGTAGCCTTTTTCTGTTAGGCGAGCGTCGGCGTTATCTTGGCGTAATAAAATGCGGTATTCGGCGCGACTTGTAAACATTCTGTACGGTTCATCGACGCTTTTTGTGATCAAATCGTCGATTAAAACGCCGATATAAGCTTCATCGCGACGTAAAACAATCGGTTCTAAATCGTGAATTAAACGGTGTGCGTTGATGCCAGCCATCAATCCTTGGGCAGCTGCTTCTTCGTATCCCGTGGTTCCGTTTATCTGGCCTGCGAAAAATAATCCGTGTATTTGATGCGTCTCCAAGCTGTGATAAAGCTGGTTTGGAGGAAAGAAATCGTATTCTATCGCATAACCTGGGCGGAATATTTTGGCGTTTTCAAAGCCTTCGATATGGCGTAAAGCTTCGTATTGTATATCTTCTGGCAATGAAGAACTGAAGCCGTTGAGATAATATTCTACTGTTGTTCTGCCTTCTGGTTCTACAAATAATTGATGGACGTCTTTGTCTGCAAAACGCTCGATTTTATCCTCGATGCTAGGACAGTATCTTGGCCCGATTCCTTTGATTCTTCCTGTAAAAAGTGGCGATTTTTCAAATCCTGTCCTTAAAATATCGTGTACTTCTTTTGATGTATAAGCGATGTGACAGCTGCGTTGTTCTTTTGGTTTTTCCACTTCTAGATATGAAAATCCGGTCACGTCGTCATCGCCTTTTTGTTCGGAAAGTCTGCTGAAATCTATGCTTCTTCCATCAATTCTCATAGGTGTTCCTGTCTTCATTCTGTCGGCTTCAAAGCCTAGAGAGACGAGTTGTTCCGTGATTCCATAGCTGGCGCTTTCGGAAATTCTGCCTCCTGTGAAGGATTTTTCGCCTATAAATATCTTTCCGTTCAGGAATGTTCCATTTGTCAGGATGACGGTTTTAGAGTAGATGTTGCCGCCCATTGAGCAGTGAACGCCTTTTATAATATCGCCTTCAACTATGAGTGAATCGACGTGATCTTGCCAGAATTCGAGGTTTTTGGTCTGTTCCAGAACGTTTCTCCATTCGGCAGCGAATTCAAATTTGTCGCTTTGGACTCTTGGGCTCCACACGGCTGGGCCTTTAGATTTGTTGAGCATTCTGAATTGGATCATCGTTTTGTCCGCAATGATTCCCATTTGGCCGCCCAAGGCGTCAATTTCGCGGACTATCTGTCCTTTGGCGATACCTCCGACGGCGGGGTTGCACGACATCGCTGCCATGGCATTCATGTTCATGGTGATGAGAAGCGTCTTGTTTCCCATATTAGCGGATGCGGCCGCAGCCTCGCAACCAGCATGCCCGCCTCCTACAACAATAACATCATACTTGTCAAAAATCATATCTTTTGTTTATTTATTTCACGTGAAACGTATTGTGTAACTTCTTTATATTCATTAATTAACTTCAATTTCTCTCTTATCTTTGTGGATTCGGAGATTCGGTGTCTTGGCACCTCATTTCAAGGCATTTGTCTTCTTGTCTTCGCATTTCCATTTCGTCTTCTTCACAAAGGTCGTCAAAACCGATTAGGTGCAGAACTCCGTGTGCCATGACTCTGTGTAATTCATCCTTGAAACTGCGTTCAAAAGTTACGGCGTTGTCTCTGATTCTATCGATGCTGATGTGAAATTCTGCTGATAAAATTGTCTCGCATTCGTTCAAAGGGAAGGTGATGATGTCGGTATAGAAATCGTGTCCGAGTAAATCCACGTTCATTTTGTAAAGGTATTCGTCGCTGCAAAAAGAATAATATAACTCTCCGACTTCTTTGCCGTAACTTTTTACAAAATCCTTAATCCATTCTTTTACGCCCGACATTTCCTCTGTCAGGATTTCCGTGTCGATAAAATTGATGTTTATCATTCTTTCTCCTTTCCTTTGCTTGTGTTTTTCTTGAAGAAATAATCGTTGATTTTCGATTTATAGAACGGCTGGTATTCGATGCTGTTCATTCTTAAAAAATCTTGCTGTTTCTTCATATTTTCCTGATATTCCAATTCGTCTATATTGCGCTTTTCGTATGTTCCCTTGAATTCTTCGGACTTACGTTTCTCCTCTTTTTCGCGTTCTTCTTGCGCATTCTGCGCTTTTAACATTCTTGAAATAATGTCTTTATTACGGCTTATAGTTTGATTCGTGATTTTTTTATTGACTAGATCTTCTTCTAGTTTTTCCATGTCTTTTATTATTTCATTGAGACCGTCGTCGCCCATCAAACCGTCTTTTTTCATTTCTTCTAACATCTTCTGCATTCCTTCGCGCAGCATCTCTTGTTCAGCAGCCATTCTGGCGAATTCTTCGCTCATTGATGTCTGAGGCTTGCCTTCTTGTTGACGTTGCTGCATATCTTTGCGCATTTGTTCTAGTTGTTTGCCGAGTTGCTCTTGCAAATCCTTCATGTTTTTCATGCTTTGTTTGCCTTTGCTAGGCTTCTTGCTGTTCTTTGGTTTTGAACAAGATCCGCTCGATTCCATCATGCTTTCGTTCATGTCGTTGAGAGATTCTGACAGCATCAGTGCGAGGTTGTTCATCGACATCATCGCCCTTTGCTGACGGGAAGTGGCCGAATTCAATGTCATTTCGTTCATTTCCCTCATCGCTTGATTTAGCTGTTGGCTTATTAGCTGCAACTCCGTGAAAATGAAATTCTTGATTTTAGGCTGACGCATCGCCATTTTCCTTAAAGAATCTTCGACCATCGAAAAATTATCGACGATTTCTTTCTGGCGACTTATTTTGTCCGACAAACTAGGATCGTCTTTTTTCATTCTTCCGACTTCATTCATCAGTTTTTCTTCTTCGTGGGACGACCTGACGACATTCTCTAATAAAATACGAACTAAATGTGCGTCTTCTCCCATCTGTTCCATTCCCGACATCGCCATATCCATGCTGAGTTGGTTCGCCATCTCTTTCATCTTCTTGCCGGCATCGTTTTTCTTTTGGCTAGAGCCGTCGTTGTCGCCGTTTTCTTCCATCTCGCTGGCTTCGTCTAAGTCTTGTTTTATCTCATTTTCCGTTTTTTCGTCTTTGGAAATATTGAAAGGCTCTTGTAGGCCATTATTCTTTTCCATGATGGAATCTAATTCTTTCGATAATCTATCAAATTGATTCTTAGCGTCTTTTGCGCTTAAAGAGTCGTTGTTTGAGTCGCTTGTATTTTCTAGCTTGTCGGATAATTTGTTTAGCTTGTCAATCAATTCGTTAAGATCTTTCTCGACCTTCAATTGTTCGAGCAGCGACAGATTCCTATCCATCATTTCCTGAAGTTCCTTGTTGCTTTTCTTGAGGTCCTGCATCATTTGCTGCATTTTCTCACGTGGCATGTCGCTTAGCATTTTCTCGATTTCTGCCATCATCTTTTTCATCTCGTCAGGAATGACTTCCTCAAAAAGTTTGTTGATTTCTTCTTGTTTCTTTAACAAATCTTCCGAAGTGAGCTCGTTTTCTTTCATAAAGTCTTGAAGCTCTTTTTGTTCCTCTTTAATTTCCTTCCATTCTTCTTGAATCTCCTTCTGCTTTTCGAGAAGCTCCTTAATCTTTTCTTTGTCAGTCCAATCCAATTCTTTCTTCGACATCAAATCTTTAATCATTTCTTCAATGTCTTTGCGTAATTGGTCGAGGTTGTTAGTTTTCTCTTCCAGCTTGGAAATGATGCTTTTTTCAGAACTGTCTGCGATTGAGTCAAGAGATTCGCGTGTTGGAACACTGATGTAAAATAATTCCGAACGTCTTGATTTGTTTCCGTTTATTCCGTCATTGTCCCAGATCTCGAAATATGATTTCACTTCATCTCCTGGAAATATCGTAATAGTATCTAAATCAATGCTGTAATAAAAAGAATTGCGAGTTTCTCTCTTATTGATATTTATGTTTTTTACAAATGACTGCTTAGGCTTGTTTTCTACTTCAAAATGATAAAGAAGTTTCGTAAATCCGTAATCATCAGCGATTAAGCCTGAATAATACGTCTGTTTTGAGAAATTCTCATTGAAAGGCTGAACCTGAATCTCCGGATAAGCGTCGGGAATCACTTCTATTGTAAAAGGAATCGGATTATTGTTTTCGCTCCATTCGTTTGAAATGCTAACATAAAATTTTGAAGTATTAAAAGCCTTGAAATTATATGAATATTCTCTGTCTTCCGATTTCAATTCGTGATTTATAGAGTCGTGGAGAATGTTCATGGAACTTACATCAGAAGTATGGAAAATAAATTTCACATTTGTGCCTTGTGGAACCAAAAGGCGAGTTTTTCCAGATAAAGTTTCCTTCTTTCTGTTAATATATTTGGGGAAAGTGAGCTCGGTTTCGTAGTGTAAAATTGTAGGCGAAGGGTTAACGGTAATTTTGATTTCCGGACTTATGTATTCGCCGCCAGTGATTTGAAAAGTCTCCGACTGATAGATATTGTTAAAAACATAACGAAAATCGTTGTTTGAAATTTTCGACATTATGCGAGTTCCGGCGGAAGTGTTGACGTAAAATTTCTCAGGAATTTTTTCTCCTGCCACATGGATCTTGAATTCTAAATCGTCGCCTTGTGTGACTTCAATTTCTTTCGCAGGAAGATTCACTTGAAAAGGAAGCGGCTTTTCATAAAATTTATCATAATTGATGATTCTTTCGACAGGTTTTTGAGAAAAATTAGGGAAGAAAATTATGAGAGCTGTTAATGTCACAAAAGCGATTCCGAATATTTTCAGGTATTTATAATTTTCTTTAAGATTTACGGCTTCACTGAAGTCGATAGGATGAAGATTTTGGGTTCTTTGTTCAATTGTCGCAAGAAGAAGCTCATTGTTGGAATTGTCTTTTATTTCATCTGTAAGTTGAAGCGTGTTAAGAAGTTTGTCTTTTATCTCAGGGAAGAATTTACCGATTAAGACGGCAGCTTCTTTGTCCGACATTTTCTTCTTGAAACGAATGAGATTTACGACAGGAATGATGAAGTAAAAAATGGAAATGATGGAAAATATTGAAATTAATGTGATGAAAAGTATCAGGCGGATTTTGCCTGAAAGCCAAGAGAAATATTCTATTCCGTTGAAAATCAGGAAAAATATAATAAGCATCACGGCGCCAATCAAAGCACCTTGAATGAGTCTGTTGAGATAAAATTTCTTAATGAAAGATTCGATTTTATCTTTTAAGACACTATTATATTTCTTTCCGTCAGAGTACATTACACCTAAATTAATAACCTGCAAAGATAATGAAAAGACTAAAGGCTAAAGACTAAAGGCTAAAGTTTTTTTTAATTAGGAATTAGGAGCCAGGAATTAGGAATTGATGAGGATTTATTTTCAAATAATTCTTATTTTTGCAAAAAATAAATTTTATATGAAAGAAGTACGTGTACGTTTTGCTCCAAGTCCAACAGGTCCGCTTCATATCGGCGGCGTCAGGACAGCTTTATATAACTATCTCTTTGCCAAGAAGAACGGCGGTAAGATGATTCTTCGTATTGAAGATACCGATCAGACTCGTTTCGTTCCGGGAGCTGAAGATTATATTGTGAAATCTCTCGATTGGTGCGGCATCAAATTCGATGAAAGCGACATCGTCGGCGGCGAATATGGTCCTTACAGACAAAGTGATCGCAAGCCTTTGTACAAACAATATAGCGATGAACTTATTGAAAAAGGTTTCGCTTACTACGCTTTCGATACAGCGGAAGAATTAGACAAGTATCGCGCTGAGGCAGAGGCTCAGAAAAAGACATTTATTTATAATGCAGAAAGTCGTAAGACTTTGCGCAACTCTTTGACAATTAGTGCTGAAGAAGTTGAAAAGATGATTAACGACGGTGTTCCTTACACAGTGCGTTTCAAGATGCCTGAAAATTATGAAGTAAGAATGCACGACATCATCCGCGGCGATATTAAAGTCAATACTAATACTTTAGATGATAAAGTTTTGTTTAAGTCAGACGGAATGCCAACATATCACTTGGCAAACATCGTCGATGACCATTTGATGAAGATTTCTCATGTTATTCGCGGTGAAGAATGGCTGCCTTCAATGCCATTGCACGTTCTTTTGTATCAGGCATTCGGCTGGGAAGCTCCTGAGTTTGCGCATCTTCCATTACTTTTGAAACCTGATGGCAATGGCAAGCTCAGCAAACGTGACGGCGACCGTCTCGGATTCCCTGTATTCCCACTTCGCTGGGTCGATCCTAAGAGCGGTGAAGTTTCTTCAGGTTACAGAGAATCGGGTTATTATTCAGAAGCTTTCATCAATATGTTAGCTCTCCTCGGCTGGAATCCTGGCACAGAACAAGAAATCTTCTCAATGGAAGAACTTATCGAAGCCTTCTCTTTTGAACACTGCACAAAATCGGGCGCTCGCTTTAATGTCGATAAGACAAAATGGTTCAACCACGAATATCTCTTGAAGAAATCTAAAGAAGAAGTCGGTGAGGAGTATCTCCAATGGCTTGAAACAGAAAAAGGTATCAAAGCCGATAAAGATTATGTCGTTAAAGTTACAGGCTTGGTGAAAGACCGCGTCAACTTCGTGAAAGAATTGTGGGATCAAAGTTTCTTCTTCTTTGAAGAACCAACCACTTACGACGAAGTCACAGTGAAGAAACGCTGGAAAGAAAATTCTCCTGAATTGATGAGAATGGCAAAAGAATTAATTCTCAGCATCGAAGATTTCTCGGCAGAAAATATAGAAAAAGTTCTCAATGAATGGATTACATCCAACGAACTTGGCATGGGACCAGTTATGAACGGCTTGCGTTTGATGCTTGTCGGTGCTGGCAAAGGACCACACATCCACGAAATCTTAGAACTTCTCGGCAAAGAAGAAGCGATGAAGAGAATCGACAAAGGTGTTGAAGAATTGTCTAAAGTCTAAAGATGAAAGTCTAAAGATGAAAAGAGATGGTTTATGGCTAGAGGGGATTTTGAGAGTTTGAGGGTATGGCAGAATGCTAGAGACTTTGTCAATTCTATTTATGACTTGATGGATGATAATAAGAATTATGGGTTTCGGGATCAGATTCAAAGAGCCGCTGTAAGTATAATGAATAATATAGCAGAAGGTTTTGAGTCTGGTACCGAT
>JAZLEO010000050.1:0-2198 GCA_045615285.1 Bacteroidales bacterium | reverse complement strand
CACGACTTGCTCGTTGAAGTCGGCATGCAGATACAAACGTTCTTCTTCTGGCATGATATTCAGTTCGTCAGAAATCTCATCAATTATACTATTTATATTGACGGTTTCCTTTCCAATCAGCTGACTTCCGCTTTCCATTCTGGTGATGAGAGAAACATCTTCCAGCAAACGGCGCAAACGTTCATTATTTGTATAACATCTCTCTATCAACTCCTGACGTTTTTCTTCAGTAAGATTTATTCCAGAAAGCAAAGTCTCCAGACATACTTGTATTGAAGCGACAGGAGTCTTCAATTCGTGGTTGATGTTATTTGTAAGCTGCTGCTTGATACGGATTTTCTCCTGTTCCTCACGCAGTCTCGCCTCATGAGCGATGTCTCTGTCTTTTATCGTCTGCTGCCATTGCGCATAAAGCTGCACGATGTGATTTGAGATGGAACCGAGCTCATCATTAGGGAACGACTCTTCTTCATCGAAGCTCTCGCCTGTCTCTGCCTTAGCAGCGAAACGGTTAAGACGCTCGATGTTTTCTCCGAGTCGCCTTGTTGCAAAGAACACCAGCACACTCATCGCAAGGCTGATGCATATCATCACAAAGATGAAAGTGGAGTCAGGTCTCAGCAGTTCTTTAAGGATATCGGAATATGGTATCGCGGTTCTAACTATCACCCTGTCACCTCTTGTAGCCGAATAGAAATAGTCACGGCCATCGCTTGTCGACTGACGTCCAGCATGATAAGCGTCACCGTTTTTCATCGTGGCGACAATTTCTGGACGATGACTGTGATTGTCGAGCGAATCTACAGAAAGTGTATTGTCAAAAACGACAGTACCAGTTGTGGCGATGATTGAGATTCGTAAGTCATCGAAAGGTTTCTCTTCTGAAGCGATAAAGTCTTCGTATGGCGAGCCATCTTCAACGAGCGTAAGCAGTTTGTGATTATATAACTGCAGCTGCGCATTGACTAGTTCAGATTTAAAATGTTTCTCACGAAAATATTGAAAGAATGTGAAACAGAAAATCATCGTCCACAAGAATGTAAGCAACATCAGAAAGAGTCGCTTATGATACGATATTTTAATCACGGAAGCCATAACCAAAACCTGAACGTGTGACAATATAAGAACCGTAATTTCCAATTTTAGTGCGCAGACGAGTGATATTCACATCTATCGTTCTGTCAAGCACAACGACCTCATCGCTCCACACTCTGTTAAGTATCTGTTCGCGGGAACAAATCTTGCCGCGATGCGAGATAAGATACGCCAGCAATTCAAACTCTTTTCTTGCGAGTTTCACCTCGACACCATCGACGATGCAGCGTTTGAATTCCAAATCGAGATGCAAACCTTCCACCTTTAATATATTAGGCTTATCATTCTGAACGACATTATTTCCTTTATGTCCCGAAGTACGACGCAGCACGCTTTTCACTCTTGCGATGACATTACGGACAGTATAAGGTTTCATGATATAATCGTCGGCGCCGATATTCAGTCCCATAATCATATCGTCTTCCGTGTCGCGAGCGGTACAGAATATAATAGGAATGTCAGCAGTCGTGACATCAGCCTTGAGCATTTTAGCCATCTTGATTCCGCTGATTCCTCCCATCATAATATCGAGAAGGATAAGTGAATATCGTTTCAAATCGAAAGTCAAAGCCTCTTCTGCGCTGAAAGCGATGTCAACATCATAGCCTTCATTTTCGAGATTCAGCTTTAGGACTTCGCACAAAGTCTCTTCATCATCGACTATCAAAATACGTTCAGTGGTCATAACTATATAATTAATTGAAGGCAAATTTAAAGATAAAAAATGAGTTTCAAAAGATGAATAATCACATTTAATAAAAATGTAACAATTAATTTTTCTTAAATATTTCTTTAACCAAACTCTAATTATTTCGTAACAAGTTTGAAACATCTTACAGATACTTTTGCGGCAGAATTAAGACGAAATTTAAACATTAAACTAACAACTAAAAATTAAAAAGATGAAAAGAAAAAATTTAATTGCAGCAGCTCTTTTAGCCTGCATCAGTATCAGTGCAAAGGCACAAGATGTTAAAATTGAAGAACCTAAAGGTAAAGCGATCGTACAAACATTCGGCAACTTCAACGTCAATTTCGGCGCTGACAACAGCAGAGGCTTCGAACTTGAACGCACATATTTAGGATACGAATACAAATTAGGC
>JAZLEO010000049.1:0-13304 GCA_045615285.1 Bacteroidales bacterium | reverse complement strand
CTCCTCCTTCATCAATCGGTAAGTTCGGTGGCGACACTGACAACTGGATGTGGCCTCGTCACACTGGCGACTTCTCAATCTTCCGCGTTTACGCTGACGCTGAAGGTAACCCAGCTGCTTATTCTCCAGAAAATAAACCTCTCACTCCAAAACATCATCTTCCAGTTAGCCTCGACGGCGTTAAGAAAGATGACTTCACAATGATCTGGGGCTTCCCTGGAACAACAGAACGTTACCTCACATCTTACGGTATCGACTATAACGTAGAATCATTCTACCCAACAATCCACGATATCTTCAAAACTCAGACAGACATCATGGATGAATTCATGCAAAAAGACGCTTCTGTCAACATCATGTACGCTGACGACAAAGCTGGTCTCGCTAACACATGGAAAAACTTTGAAGGTCAAATGTTGATGCTTCGTAAAAACAAAGTAGCTGAAACAAAAGCAGAACTCGAAGCTCAATTTACAGAATGGATTAACGCTGATCCAGCACGCGTTGAAGAATACGGCAACGTATTAAATACATTCGCTGAAAACTACGCTTTGGCAGCAGAGTTCACACCTTCAATCTATTATCCTAACTTCGTCTCTCAAACAGGCGCTATCGCTATCGCTTCACAATTCGCTCAATATGTAGCAGCAGTTGAAAGCAAAGATAAAGAAGCTATCGCCGCAGCTGAAGCAGCAATCAAATCTATCGATGTTAACGCATTCTTCGCAGAAACACATAAAGCTTTAGAAGATAAGATGTTGGTTGAAATGTTAAAATTATATTACAACACTTTCGACGCTGAAGCAAATCCTGAATTCTATAACTTAGTTGAAAAGAAATACAAAGGCGATGTTACAGCTTTAGCTAACGACATCTTGGCTAAATCAACATTCGCTACTCCAGAATCTATCATGGCTTTCATCGAAAAACCTAACGCTAAGAAAGTCGAGAAAGATCCAGCTTACGTTGTTTTAAACATGATGATAAACCACATGGTTACAAACCTCGCTCCTTATCGCGCAGCTATGGCAGCCATCGACGAAAACAGTCATCTTTTCGTTAAAGGCTTACGCAAATTCTACGCTGAAACACAACCTGAAAAATCTTTATATCCAGACGCTAACTCATCATTACGTATGACTTACGGCTCTGTTCAAGATTACCAACCAGCTGACGCTGTTTCTTACGACTACATCTGTACAGCTAACGGTATCCTCGAAAAATATATCCCTGGTGACTATGAATTCGATGTTCCACAAAGACTTCGTGACCTCATCGAAAACAAAGACTTCGGTCAATATGCTGATGAAAACGGCGAACTCATCGTTTGCTTCCTTTCAACAAACGACATCACCGGCGGTAACTCAGGCAGCCCAATCATGAACGCTAAGGGCGAACTCATCGGCCTCGCTTTCGACGGCAACTGGGAAGCTATGAGCGGCGACATCAACTTCGAACCAAGATTACAACGTACAATCAACGTTGATGCACGTTACGTTTTGTTCGTCATCGACAAATTCGCTGGCGCAACAAACCTCATCAACGAATTGACAATCGTTAAAAGCGAACCAGCAACAGAAGAAGTAGTTGCTGAATAACTGAAAATTCGTAGAGACGTCATATTATGGCGTCCTTCAAATTGAAAAAATAGGGGTGTATGACATACGTTCCTATTTTTTTATTAATTAAGGTGTTATAGTAATTATATTTTATTTAACTTTGCGATTTATTCGACACTACTTTTTTATTAATAATTTTTAAAGATGAAAAAATATCTTTTAGCAACAGTTCTCGCCTTGTTCGTATGCGCCTTCGCTTATGCGCAATCAAGCAATGTGATAGAAGCAGAACTACAAAACATTTTAAATCAAAAAAGCGATGAAATGATTGACATCAACATCATTTTCAAATCGCAAATCAATTCAAAAACTTTAGAGACAAAGACACGCAGGACGACAAACAAAGCTCACAGAAGAGAACTTGTCATCAGCGAACTCAAAGAGTTTTCAGCCATGAACCAAGCCGATGTCATGTCGATACTTCAATCTGAAGAAATGAACGGCAATGTCGCAGACATCAACGCTTTTTGGATTACGAACACCATCAACTGTAAAGCGACCCGCGATGTCATCTATAAGTTATCGACCCATCCCGACATCATGTCAATAGGCTATAACAAAGAAATCCAGTTGATTGACAAGAACAAATCCATTGAAACAAAAGACATTCCTGAGACAAGAGGCGGAAGTCCGGCTCAACATGTCCAACAAGTCAAAGCCAACTCCGTTTGGAATCAAGGATATACAGGAAAAAACGTCATTGTCGCGGTGCTTGACTCAGGTACCAACACAGAACACTACGACCTTAAAGACCATTTATGGATCGGCTATGCCGACACTGACAATGACGGTGAAAAAGATGACATCATCCACGGATGGAATTACATATCCAAAAACTCAGACATCAAAGACGATTACGGTCACGGCACACACTGTGCGGGTATCGTCTGCGGTGATGGAACAGTAGGTAACACTGTAGGTATAGCTCCTGACGCCACCTTGATGACGCTTAAAATCGCTAACAGAACAGGCGGCGGCAGTCCAGCCAACATGATAGACGGCGTGCAATTCGCCATCGAAAACGGCGCAAATGTTTTAAGTCTGTCGTTAGGTTTCAAAGTATCGCAAGTGGGCACTGCAGCGAAAGAATCGATCCGTCAGGCATTTGTCGGCGTCTTTAATGCCGGTGTAGTAGCATGTGTTGCAGCAGGTAACGACGGTACAAACATAGGCGTTCCAGACAACGTTGACTTTCCAGGATCTTGTCCTCCGCCATGGCTTCATCCAGATCAAAAAGATATCAACGACGGCGGTTTGTCGAGTGTGATATGCGTTGGTTCTGTCAACAGCTACAACAACCACGTTTCTACATCTTCAGAAGGACCGGTAACTTGGCAAGACACCGAATACAACGACTATCCATACGACGGCACGACGAAATTCGGTCTCATCCGTCCCGACATCAGCGCTCCTGGCGACCTCATCTTTTCCTTGAAACATGACGAAAGCGACAAATACAAACTGATGTCCGGAACTTCGCAGGCAACTCCTTGCGTGGCAGGTGTCATCGCTCTTATGCTGGAGAAAAATCCAAACCTCACCCCTGCCGAAATATGCGAAATCATCGAGACAACAGCTTCT
Organism: Bacteroidales bacterium; assembly: GCA_045615285.1. GTDB lineage: Bacteria > Bacteroidota > Bacteroidia > Bacteroidales > F082 > Limimorpha. The sequence continues at coordinate 10,104 of JAZLEO010000049.1, read as the reverse complement.
AACCAACCTACCACAAAAAACAACCAAATCGGTTCGGGTGTCGTCGATGCCTTAAACGCAGTAAACAGCATAACAGATGTCGTGGAAAGACCTTACGTCAGAGTGACACGCACCTCTCCTAAGTCAATGACAACCGGCATCGGCAAGACAATAAACATCACCTTGATAAACGACGGCAATGGCGAAAGCAAAAACACCAGCGCTACATTAACAACAAACGACACTTATATCACAGTAGTAAGCCCTACAATATCATTGGGCGATATCGACACTAAATCCACCAAAGACATAAACTTCAACATTAACGTAGCCGACGAGACTCCTAACGGTCACACAGCAAACTTCACTTTGACAACAACAAGCGGCTCATCAAGTTGGACCGACAACTTCTCAGTTAAAATCGAATCATACGCCAAAATCATATATCAATCAAGTTCGACAGGCATCATAAACGCCGGCGAAGAAATTCAGCTGGATGTCAATATGATTAATAAAGGTACTGTCGCCACGACACAAAACTCCGACATAAAATTATCTTCAAATTCTTCGTTCATAAACATTATCGACGGCGACGAGACATTTGGTGTGATGGACGTAAACGAAGAGAAAACAGCCAGTTTCAAGGTTTATGTAGAACCGACGACACCAGACAACGTCTCGATAAGATTAGACTTGCACGCTAATCCGAACAACAATCTCGTAGCGAAAAACATCACCTACGAATTTGAAGTGGAACTCGACGAATACGGTTATCCTACCGACGGCTTCAACGGCTGGACAACATTCGACAACAGCCCTGACGGCAGAAACCACCCTTGGTGGCACTCAAAAGAATCATTGTCGCACCAGCTAGCTAGCCCAGGCAACTGCCATTCAGGAAACGGACAAATGATGAGCGAGACCTATTGCCAAGGCTCCATGATAGAATACAGCATCCCTATCGACAATTTCTTGGTATCACCTAAAATCAAGGCGACCAGCAACAGTAAGATAAGTTTCTTCGCACATGCACACAGCGGCAATCCTAAAGAGCGTTTCGCCGTGACTGTATCAGAAGCAGGCAACAGCTCGGCAGAGGATTTCACCGATGAACTATATGTTCAAACAATCAAAGGCTCAGGATACCAGAACTGGAAAGAACACACTGTAGATTTAAGCAAATACGCCGGCAAAGAAATCTACGTGGCAATACGCCATTATTTCAATAAGGTCCAATGGGCAAATAACGACAACGGATTCGACACCTATATTTTATACATCGACGATGTCACATTCCACAACGTGATAGATTATTCTGATGAACTGAAGAACAACAACACCAGCGCATTCAACATCTCGGTAAAATCGAATCCGTTGCCAGCACCTGCTAATCTGACAGCTACAGCAAAAGACAAATCTACCATCAACCTGACATGGGACGCCGTCACCAACGCACAGAGCTACAACATCTACCGCGACGGCAGCTACATCAGAAACGTCAGCGAGACATCTTTCAGTAACACAGACCTGAATCCTAACACGACATATTGTTACGAAGTAGCAGCCGTATATAACAACAAAGAATACCAACATTCTGAGAGCGCCTGCGCAAAAACAGAAAAAACCGACTACAGCTTCGCAATAAATACATTGTCACCAGAAACTGTATATCCAGGTACAAACACAATACGACTTACATTGATAAACGACGGCTTGATCGAACACGAAACCAGAAGCACAGTGACATTGGCAAGCGATAATCAATATGTAACAGTCGCTGAACAAGGCACAGGACAAAGCATAACAGCTCTAAGCCCTGACGTAGTTTCCAAAGAGCTGTCGTTTGATGTCACTATAGATGAAAACACACCTCACGGAGAAAAAGTGGATTTCGTGTTGAACGTTACATATATGTATTCACCTTACAGCTCGTTCGACATTCCTTTCACTATAAATATCATCAACGAACTGGAAGTACCTAACAATATCAAAGCTCAAAATATCGATGACGCTTCCATCAAAATAACATGGGACAAAGCTTTTAAAGCAGAAAAATACAACATCTACCGCAACGGCGTTTTAGCAGCCAGCACAACCGAAACCCAATACACCGACGAAAATCTGTATCATAACACAGAATATTGCTACACCGTGACAAGCGTTCTCGAAGATACAGAAAGCGAACACTCAGAGACAGCTTGCGCAAGCACTCCTCAAAAAGAAAGATTTATCGCTGTCAAAGAAATAAGCTCCGACAACATATCCATAGGAAAAAGCAATAATGTCACAGTGACATTGTGTAACGAAGGTAACAAAGCAGCCGACAACACCGTCGTTACTTTATCAAGCAGCAATCCTAATATCGTTGTCAACAACAACGACATTAATCTAGGCACAATGGCAGCCGGAGCTGTCGCTACAGCTACTTTCAACGTCACCGTAGGCACTTCTGTCACAGAAAACGACATCCTCGACTTTGAAGTCCAAGCTTCTTACAAAACATCCGGAGCTTCGACAGGAACAAAGACTTACAGCTTCAACGACGATCTCGAGAATTGGACGGTCTTAAATGTTAACGGCGACGATCACACCTGGTTCCATTCCTCCTCAGCTTCTGCTCACGGAATGAGCACCACCGAAAAATGCCTTATCAACTCATCCTATTGTTCAAAGCATAAAGTCTCAATTTATCCTGACGATTACATCGTATCACCTTTCAAAGTGAAAATCGGCTCCAACACATCTGTCAGTTTCAAAGCTCGTTCAATGGCAAGTTCTGCATCATATATGAATGAGAAATATTCCATCTCAATATCTGAGGCCGATGAGCCTACCGCCGAAAGTTTTATCGACATACAGTCTTGGAAGATGGAGAAAATAAGCAAAGAAAAACAATGGACACAAAGAGACGTATGGCTCGCCGACAATTACGCAGGCAAAGACATCTGGATTGCGATACGCCACCACGACTGCGGTGACGGTCAAGCTCTGGCCATTGACGAAATCACGTTTTACAACTATGCGTTGGAGACTACGGGAGGCAACTCTTGTTCATTTGCCATGACAGCCACCGCCGCTACCAACACATTTATCGCTGACGGAGATTGGAACGATGCATCCAACTGGTCGGAAGGCGCTCTCCCGGAAAATGAGAAAGTCATTATCGAGGCAGCTGTCGTGATCAACGGCGACATCGTAGCCAACGAAATACAAATCCTCAGAAACGGCTACGCTTCGCTGACAATCAACAGCGGCGCTTCTCTCACCGCAAACAGCATCTCCAATAACAATCCTGCGGCTCTCATCATAAAAGACGGCGCTCAGATATTCCTCAAAAATGAAGTGACTGCCACTTTCAGCATGAATATCGAGAATCCGACTGAATGGAGCAACGAGAACAAGACCGGCTGGCAGTTCATCTCTTCACCTATCACCGAAGCATACACAGACGATTTCATCCCGCAAAATTCAGAATACGATTTATTCAAATACGACGGAACTCAGAAGAAACAATGGGTTAACCATAAAGACGCTTCTAATGTTTTTGAAGAATCCTTCCAACAAGGTCGCGGTTATCTGGCTTCATACGAAAAAAATAAAACATCCGACTTCAAAGGAACAGTCAACCATTCATCGTCTTTTGAATATAATGTAACATATAACGCCAACGACCATTACGCCAACTTCCATCTGCTCGGCAACCCGTTCTCTTTCGACATGAACTGGGATGATGTAGCGACCAGCAAGCTGGCGAGCGGTTATGTCACGGTAACATCAGACGGCAGCTACCAATATCATGCGGACGGCGTGATCAAAGTCGGCGACGGATTCTTCGTAAAAGCTACAGGCGAAAACCCTTCGGCATCTTACGGAATGAGAAGCAGAAACAACAACATCCAAAATGATTACATCAACGTCATCGCTTCCGGCAAAGAAGGCGACGACAACCTGATAATCAAGATGGACGACAATCGTGAAGGCTTCCCTAAAATGGAAAACTTCAACGAAAATATCGCCAGCATCTTCGTGATGAAAGACGAACAACGCTACGGCATCTATAACTGCAACTCCGATGTCAAAGAAGTAGAACTCGTCTTTGAAGCCAAACAAATGGGCAACTATAACATATCGATCGAAACAGAAGGAGACTACGACTACGTGATATTAGTTGACCGCAAGACCGGTATCGAAACGAATATGCTGCTGGACAGCTACAGTTTCTCAGCTACATCGCAAGACAGCTACAACCGTTTCATGCTGAAATTCGCCAACAGACAGCAAACCACTGACAATGACAACTTTGTATATCAATCTGGCGACGAACTAATCTTCAATGCAGAAGGTTCGGTACAGATTATAGACATGCTCGGAAAGGTAGTTTTCAGCGGTGAAATAACAAGTGAAAACTCCAGTATAAATGTCGGTAATTTAAAAAAATCAACATATATTGTAAATTTTGTAAAAAATACTTGCGTGCTATCACAAAAAGTTATACTTTTGTAGCAATTATATTGTCCAAATTAGTACAACAACACTAGACACCGAAGCGCCGTCGTGATGACGTCGCTTCACTTTTTTTATATTAAGATTTAATATAAACCATATCAGAATATTATATATATTTGCAAACTTAATATAGATTAATATTCCAAATGAAAAAAAACATCTTTATCTTTTTAATTTGTTTGATTTTCTGTAATTTAGCACAAGCACAAAACAGTGTAATAGATTTTGAATTACAAAAAATACTAAATCAAAAGAGTGACGATTACGTTGATGTAAACATCATGTTTAAACAACAGATGTCGTCAGAAGAATTACAAGCATTAAATTGCAAGAGCGACAGCAAAGAAATTCGTCGCGAGATTGCGATAAACGCTCTCAAGAAACACTCGGAGCAGACACAAAAAGACGTGATGTCTGTCATCAAAGCTGAAGAAAGAAGCAGCAATGTCATCGATGTCAAGACATATTGGATCGCGAACATCATCAACTGTAAGGCAAAACGCGATGTCATCTATCAGTTGGCTTCACATCCGGACATCGAAGCGATAACATTCAACTCAGAATTGGAAGTCATTGAAAATGCAGTCGCTGGTTCTGAAACACGCGCCACTTCAGAGGCAGAAATAACACAACATCTCACACAGATCAATGCCGACGACGTGTGGAATTTAGGATACACCGGTAAAGGCGTCATCGTAGCGGTCCTCGACTCCGGCGTCAACACAGATCACATCGACCTTAAAGACCATTTATGGAATGGCAACGCACAACACGGATATAATGCTGTAAATCCAGGATCCGCACCTATAGATGAAAGAAGTCACGGCACACACTGCGCCGGTATCGTTTGCGGCGACGGAACCTCAGGCAAAATCACAGGCGTTGCTCCTGACGCAACATTGATGAGCATCAAATTATACGGCCAGGCAGCAAGTTTCACATTAGATACATTTCTTGAAGCTATCGAATTTGCAGTAAATAACAAAGCTGACATCTTAAGCATCTCCCAAGGATGGCTTGCCGCTTCAACAAGTATCAGAGAGTCTGTACGTACCACCTTCAACAACCTGTTAGATATAGACATCGTAGCGGCAGTTGCAGCAGGTAACGACAGACAAAACACAACATATCCAGCACCATACAACGTACGTACTCCAGGCGACTGTCCTCCACCATGGCTCAACCCTAACCAAACAGTTAAAGGCGGAAAGACAAGCGTCATCAGCGTCGGTGCTGTGGATTACAGCAATACCATCTCTAATATTTCTTCACAAGGACCTGTCACATGGGCGGGCACCTCATTCAACGATTATCCATACAACAACGGTGCTTCTATGGGACTTATCCGTCCTGACATCGTAGCTCCGGGACATAATATCGTCTCTCTCGACAGCGAGACAAACAACGGAACCGCCATCAAGGCCGGTACTTCAATGGCAACTCCTTGCGTCGCAGGCGTGATGGCTCTCATGCTCGAGAAAAACCCAGACCTCAAACCGGCAGACTTATGTAGAATTATCGAGACAACAGCGACTAAGATTACATCTACAAAAAGTAACGACTACGGTTCAGGTGTCATCGACGCTCTCGCAGCGGTACAAGCCGTCAACTTCAACACTTCAGGTCCTGTCCTTACACAATATTCTTTCAACAGTGTCTTGAACGCCACAGCCAACCAAAACTTCGACCTTACATTAATTAATAATGGTAATGGCGCTACAACAGCTAACACAAGCGTCACTATCACAACAAGCGACACTTACGTAAGCGTAGTGAATGGCACACAAAGCTACGGCACGATGGCTTCTGGAGCTACAGCATCAAAGACATTCGTATTGTCTGCTAATAATCTTACTCCTGATAATCATAAAGCTACTTTGACAGTCACGATGAGCGGTGGTTACAACGCTTCTTTCGACATCGTCGTAACTATATCTAACGAACTCGTTCCACCTACAGACATCGTAGCTACTGTAGCAGGCAAAAACGTCACTTTATCATGGAGCGCGACAAACAACGCGACAAGCTATAACATATATCGCGACGACGCATATCTCACAAACGTGACAGGAACTTCTTTCTCAGAAGAATTAGAATTCGGAACATTATACCGTTACACCATAACATCAAAACGTAACACTTTAGAATCTGAAAAATCTCTTGTAAAATTCGTGCAAACAGAAGACAATCCTGACGTTCCATCGCCGAAAAACGTAAAAGCAAACAACGGAGCCATCACTTGGACAAACAGCACAGGCAGCAAGTCTTCAAACGTATATAGAAAGGCAAATGACGTTGAAACATTACTCACTTCTAACCAAAGCGGAACATCATATACCGACAACACATGGAGCACTTTAGCCAACGGCGTATATCAATACGGCGTTTCAAACAACCACGCAAGTGCTGAGGAGATTTATGCAGAAGATTTTGAGAGCCACACTCTAAAAACTACAGCAAATGATAATGAATGGTATATATATTATCAAAATTTAGGAAGTTCAGGTACATGGAAAACAAATTGGAGGACCGATTCAAAATCAACTAATGGGGATTTTAGCACTCCTTTTGGCAGTAATGCGGCTTTCTTTAATAATACAGCAGATAACAGTAACTACTTAAGTTTTTTAGTAACACCAAGATTTGACTACACGCAATATAATGGTGATGTTGTAAAACTTTCTTTCTACTACATTACACCATCTTGGAGTGGAGACATAAATACTTTAAAAGTTAAAATCAGCGCTTCGCAAACAGATTGTTATTCTTCTGAAGTAATATGGTCAAACCTCAATAATAATCAACCGCAAGATGTTTCAACTTGGACAAAAGTTGAGATAGATTTAAGTGAGTATATTGGTAACGCCTTCTATATTGCTTTTGAAAATACTACAGGTGCTGGCTACTGCACTGGTATCGACAATGTAAGCATCGGTTTGGAAGGCAGCAAAGAATCTAGAATCGAGTGGACAGAAAACATTTATAAAGGTGTTAATATATTTGCCACTGACGGTAATTGGAACACAAACAGCAACTGGGCAACGAAGCAACTTCCGACAGAAAACGAAGATGTCGTCATAGCAGCCAACGCCATCATAAACGGCAATGTCACAGCGAAATCCATCACCATCAACGAAGGTGCTTCACTGACACTTAACGAAGGTGCTAAACTCACTGTCACCGGCGACTTCATCAACACAAACGCCGACGCATTCATCATCAACGACGGCGCTCAAGTCGTGCAAAACAATAACGATGTTGCTGCCACATTCAACATGGACATTGTCAACCCTGACGAATGGAGCAACGATAACAAGACCGGCTGGCAGTTCATCGCATCACCGATGAAAGACGCTAAAATCAACGACTTCATCCTTATAGCTGAAAACACAAGCAGCGGCTACGACATTTACAAATACGACGGTAACAAAGATCTGGAATGGATTAACCATAAAGACGAAAACGAATATGAAGAAGAACCAGAAAAACCAAGCGGTCCTTTCGTAGTTGAAATCGGCGCAGACCAAAATCCTGATTATTCAGGTAACTTCTATCTCCCTGTTTATGACTACGCCAAATATGCCATCTCTCAACAAATCTATACAAAAGAAGAAATCGGACATGAGGGTGAATATTTGATAAACAGCGTGTCATTCAGAGTCGGTTCCGGTTCACAAGCCACAAGACAATATGAAGTGTATATGAAGAATACAGACCAAAACGAATTCTCAGAAAACAGCTACAACGCCATGTCGGCTGCCGACAAAGTTTACGACGGCAGCGTTGAGGTAGGAGCAGCTGATTCCTGGTACACAATCAACTTCACAGCTCCTTTCAACTACACAGGCGGTAACGTCGTACTCTGTATCTATGACAAAACAGGTACCGGACTTACCAGCGGCTATCACAAGTTCTATAAATTCAGCGCCTCTAAAAGAAGCCTCTACTCACAAGGATCTTCTTCTTATAAAGCTACTTCATTATCAACAGGACTACAGCAAACATACGTGAGCCAGGTCAAGTTTGAAATGGATGAAAAACCAGAGATACAACAAGTTGAAATAGGTACAGACCAAAATCCTGATTATTCAGGTAACTTCTATCTCCCTGTTTATGACTACGCCAGATATGCCATCTCTCAACAGATCTATACAAAAGATGAAATCGGATACGACAAAGGAAGCATTCATAACGTATCATTTAAAGTCGGTTCCGGTTCACAAGCCACAAGACAATATGAAGTCTATATGAAGAACATAGACCAAAGCACATTCTCAGGAAACAGCTACATCGCCATGTCGGCTGCCGACAAGGTTTACGACGGCAGCGTTGAGGTAGGAACAGCTGATTCCTGGTACACAATCAACTTCACAGCTCCTTTCAACTATACTGGCGGTAATGTCGTACTCTGCGTCTATGACAAAACAGGTACCGGACTCGGTAACAGCGGCTATCACAAGTTCTATAAATTCAGCGCCTCTAAAAGAAGCCTCTACTCACAAGGTTCTTCTTCTTATGACGCTACTTCATTATCAACAGGACAACAGCTAACATACGTAAGCGTGGTAAGATTCGACATAACTCCATATTCAGGAGGAAACGAACCTCAAGCTCCAGAAGCTCCTACAAATGTGGTCGCTACAACAACAGGAGCTTCAACAATAGACCTGACTTGGGATAATGTAGCCGACGCCGACAGCTATAACATCTATAAAAACGGCGCATTGTTAGATAACGTCGCTGAAACGTCATACACAGCCACAGGCCTTGAAGCTTCAAAAACATATTGCTTCACTGTAACAGCTGTCAACGGAGATTTAGAATCTGAAGCATCAGAAGAAACTTGCGAAACAACAGACGAAGCAGAACTGGGAGATGTATGTACAGTTATCTTCACCTTAACCGACAGTTACGGCGACGGTTGGGGAAATAATACATTGACAGTTTCATACGGTGATGTATCAGAAGTTTTAACGTTTATCGTTGCATCTTATAACGTTAAGGAATATAGCAAAGAATATACTTTGGCAATCCCAACAGGTGCTCATGTCACAGTTACATACGCAGCAAGCGGATCATACGCATATCCTGATGAAAACTCTTTCGATATCAAATATGAAAGCGGAGAAGAAATTCACAGAGTAGAAGCTGGCAGCTTAACAACAAGCGGATACACATTTGACTTTACCGTAAATTGTACTCCAACAGCTCCTGATGCTCCAGTAGCTACAGCTACACCAAAAAGCAGTACAAGAATCACTTTGAAATGGGATGCCGTCGATGGTGCTGAGTCTTACAACATTTATCAATATGAAAGTTTATTGGCTACTACCACAGAGACATCATATATTGTTGGCGGCCTGACAGCCAGTACACAATACTGCTTCGCAGTTACAGCAGAAAACAAAATCGGCGAATCTGAACAATCAGAAAAAGTTTGCGCTACAACATTTGCAGAAGGTCCTGCTACAGTCTCTATAGGTGACGGCACAATAGCAAGTATGTCTGCTCCTATCTACAATGCTTATGGTGGTAGTTATTCTTTATCACAACAAATTTATACAGCAGAAGAAATAGGCGTAAATTCTGGTAAAATTACCTCTGTCTCTTTCCATCATG
>JAZLEO010000048.1:0-14226 GCA_045615285.1 Bacteroidales bacterium | reverse complement strand
ACAGAAACTATAGTGAAAAATATATTGTCAAAATATGGCATAGCTTTTTGTATAATAGAGAAAATAGACAAGGCTTCGGTTGATGGATATTCATATTTTGAAAATGGAATGCCATATATTATTTTAACGAGAAGATATAACAAGATTGACAGTTTTGCTTTTGCGTTGATGCATGAGATTGGCCATATATACAAACATTATAAAGATGCTTCAAAACAAAACTGCAAATTAAGTATTCCTGAATATGACAATGAAAGATCTGAAGAACGAGAAGCAAACGAGTATGCAGCAAATGCGTTGATACCTAATAAAGAATGGAAGGACGCCCCTAAAGTGCGTATGAATCCTATAGATATTCAAAAAGTCTATACGGTATGGGCGGAAGAAAAAGGTATGAACAAATGGATTGTTCTTGGACGAATTGCGTATGAAACAGGAATGTATAAATTCAAGGTTGATGACAGCAGAATGATAGGGTAAAACAAAGACTCTCGAAATAATATCGAGAGTCTTGTTTGCAATATATGTGTTTTGTACCATTTTTGTTTTAAAAGAACGAGAATATAACACTGTTATACCTTGCTCTATACGTATAAATGTCACAAAATAGCTATGATACAAAACGAGACTCTCATTTATGTTTAAGAGCCTCGTTTGGATGTAAATGATTTTTTAATGATACTTTTATTATCACCAACCTCTAAACTGTTTCATTGTGGTAATATATTGATGAATGCTCACTCTGTTTAAATCTTCAGCGTCAGCATAATCAATAGGATTACCATTTACAAAAAATACGCAATAACTTTTACGTACTCTTCCTCCGTAAGCATTGCTTCCTTCAACTTCCAACATTATAGCGTCATGTTTTTCTTCAAGCGTAACACCCCAACTAATTAAAAGCGATTCTATTTTATCGCTAGATGTTGAAGAAATAAATTTTGCGGACGATGGATCATTTAATTGATTCAATATAAATCTTTGTCCACGTTCTACAAGTTGTGATTCTTTTGATGAACAACTGCAAAAAGCAATTATAACTGATAATACTACTAAAAATTTAAATGCTTTCATACTTAATTGTTTTAATTGTTTGTTATTGTAAATTTATTTCTGCCATTTTCTCTGTTACAATGGATGCGAATTTATCATGCTCATCATGTTTGCCTTGCATGTAATAAGTTGTGATAACATCTTGCATATACGCAGTGCCTTTCGTTTTATCTCTTTTATAGAGTTCTATACAAGTCTGAGCATCTTTGTACGGGTCCATTGTGATTTTTGGGTTTAATGTACATGAAATGATATTCATGCAAATAAGCATTATTGCTAATAATTTGATTACTGCTTTCATATTTTAATTTTATTATTCAAAGAAAGACAATAAAATACCAATGAATAATATAATAAATCCAATTTTATTCAATATAGGTATTTCGTATTTATAATCTGTCAATACCATTATAACAGTATTTGCTAGCATTATGATTACACCAACTAAAAATAATAAACCACCCATAATTTAATTATTCAATGTTAATAAATAATTTTTGGTTATTAAGATACAGTTTATTTGGAGTCAGTATCTTTAAATTTTTTAATTTCTTCATCTATCCAATCTATTCCAAGTTTTTCGGCATCATAAATGAGTTCATTACTGATATCTACATTTACTTTTTTACAAGAATTGATATCTTTAGATTGATTTGATGATTTTTCTGATTTGTTATTTGAATTCATAATGTGTGTTTTGATGTGGTTAATGATTATTTAACTTCTTAGATATAAATGTGATTTTTAATTATATTTTGTTCTTACCATCCTAAAGAAGGAACAAGAATGTATCCATTTCCTCCACAAACTGGACATCCTTGTGTGCCAATAACAATTCCACCGCCACGAACTGCCATTTTTCCAGTGCCACTACATTCAGGACAAATTTTTTGTGAGATACTATTATTGTAACTATTGCTATTATTGTTTTCTCTATAAAAATATCCTGTATATAGGTCTATTTTACCATACTGTCCATTATATTCTACATAGGCGGTTCCATCATTGTAAGGTGTTCCTGCGTAGTCAAGTTCAAATTCTATTAATGTATCTCCAGATTCATCAAGATATCCCCATTTGCCATTAGATTTAGCTGCAAATATTGGATGGTCCAAATTACAAACAGAATAGTTTGCATCTTTATAATAATATTCTATATCCTCATAGAAATCTGTTACTTGTGTTCCATCTAACATGTAATAGCCCCAAAGGTTTTCCCTTCGCACTTTTAGCATTTGGTCATCCTCTAAAGGATCAATATGGTCAAATGAACATGGAATTATTTCCTTTCCTTCTGAATTGATAAGACCGTATTTGTTATCTAATTTTACTAGATATGAGTCATTCCACCAATCAAATATTTTTATTAAATCGTCATATTTGCATGATATAAATTCCTTTCCTTCTGAATTGATAAGACCGTATTTGTTATCTAATTTTACTAGATATGAGTCATTCCACCAATCAAATATTTTTATTAAATCATCATATTTGCACGGAATAAATTCCTTTCCTTCGAAATCAATAAGACCATATTTGTTGTCTGATTTAACCTGGAATAAATTTTTATTGCATAAATTAAATCTAATGAAATCATCATATTTACATGGGATAATTTCTTCTCCTTCTATATTTATAAGACCATATCCATCATCTAATTTTACCTGAAGCAAACAGTCATCAATAAATTTTATGTTATTATATTTGCATGGGATGATTTCTTCTCCTGCCAGATTGAAAAGTCCATGTTTATTATCTAATTTTAGATTAATTAAATCTCTTGACCATCCAAAACCAAATTTAGCATCATCATATTTGCAAGGTATGATTTCCTCTCCTTCTAAATTAATAAAACCTATTTTGTTATCGTTACTAACTTTGCATATATTCCCCTGAAAATAATGTTGTACATCATCATATTTGATTGAATTGAACCAAAATTTAATTCTATCGGCATAGGGTAAATCTTTAATTTGTGTTATGCATTCTGAATATACATTGTTAATATCATCAAATTTAATTTTATTATCTTCTTCCACCATTTTTATGTAGTCTGTAAAGTGATTTTCGTGGTATTCTCCTTCCTCATATTTATGTTTTCCTGAAATTTTGAACCAGTTATATCCCATATAGGTGATAGAATCCAAATGATATGAACCAAAGAACATGCCTTCAGGTGCGTCATCTTCTAATTTTATAAAATTGGATGTACATAAATCAGTATAGTAATTGATGTTGCTAAAAAATGCTTGTTCTTCTGGATTGCATTCATGAGTATATCGCCACATAATGATTTTTTCCATTTCTTTCACTTTGTCTGAGTTGGAATTACAACTACTAAAAATGGATAAGGAAATTATGACGCAAATAAATCGTGATAAAAAGAAATTGTTATTCATTTGTGAAATTGTATTTAATTAGTAATTAGTCTTTGTATATATAAGTCCATTGGTGCGAGAACGATAATCGTCATAATTTAAATATATCATTCACATCTTGAGAATTTTCAAAATAAATTTCTTGGCCCATAGAACCTAGTTGAATTTCAGGAGTGTTCTTGAAATATTCATGGATAGATTTTGTGTTAGAACGAATTGTATAATCGTTAATGTTTCGCTCTTTTAACTTCATTATTCTCTCATTTAATTCATTCTGATTAGGAAGTGCATACAATACATTGCCATTTTCATTATATCTTATAATGTAATACAGATTTGAACTTAAACTTACTTTGTCGAGGCCCTCTATAATTTTATCAATAATCTTCTTGCTTCTGCCCAAGTCGAGATGACCAGCACTCGCACTAACGATAAGATTTGTAGAACTTTCATCAATAGATTGAAATACTATTTCAAAATCTATTGGATAAGAAATCAGTGTCATCTTGGTTTGAAAAGAAATTTTCTTTGATTCTTCAGATGATACGATAGCCCAATGTTTTTTGGTAATGTAAGAAGTGAATTGTTTGTAAACTACTTCTTTGGGTTGATTGACTACAACTTCAAAGTTGTTTCTAAAGTTAAAAAATCCCATACTTTTATTCTTTTTTACGGCATCCAACTCCAAAATGTCGGTTTATAAAAAAAGAAAGTGTGGAGTTGCTTTCCGTTTATCTGTTAGAAGGTTGTGGAATACCTGAAGTAAAATAAACGATACAATGCCCCACACTTGAACAGTATGAGGTATATGCACAGAGAGTGCATAGCCACATAGCTATACAAGGAGTGAGTGCTGTTCGTATTCCTTTACTTCTGAAAACTTCCACATTTTCTAACAAGGACTGCGAAAACACTTTCAATATGTCCGCTATTTTCCAATAGCACCGCAAATTTATAAATAAAATTCAAACGAACAACACTCTATTGGGACATTGTTTCGTTAAATACAAAAAAATATCCGCTGTGATAAAATACACGACGGATAATGCAAATAGATGTTTAAACAATTGTTAAACAGTGTTTTATGTCTGAATTTATAATAATTATATCATTCCTATTTTGTGATTTTAATGCATAAAATGCCCATATATTATTCCTATTTTTGACATTTTAGGAATAAAATAAATTGATTTTGATTAGGAATTAGGAATGTGGAATTAGGAATGATGGTAGAGACGCGTCAATGTTTCCTCTAAAATAAACACACATTGACACGTCTATGGTTGATTAGGAATTTTCTTTTGTCATTCGTTAATCGTCTTTAGCCAAACAAAAAAAAGAGCCTCAGAATTTCTGAAGCTCCTTCGTTGTACCCAGGGCCGGGATCGAACCGGCACGAGTGTTACCTCATCGGTTTTTGAGACCGACGCGTCTACCAATTCCGCCACCTAGGCATTCGTTTCAATGATCGGTTTGCGAGTGCAAAAGTAGTAAAATTTTTGTTACGGCAAAGAAAATTTTTATTATTTTTGCAAAAATTTTAAAACACACTTAAAATTAACGTCATGCAAGAGCCTTTAGTATCAATTTTTTCAGGTAGAGCCACTCGCTATTTAGCAGATGAAATCGCTAAACATTATGGCAAACCACTCGGACAATCAAGCGTTTTGGTTTTCGCCGACGGTGAATTCCAACCAAGTTTCGATGAAAATATCCGCGGAAGAGATGTCTTTTTGATCCAATCAACATTCCCACCAACAGAAAATATGATGGAATTATTGTTGATGGTTGATGCTGCAAAACGCGCTTCAGCACGTAGAATCATCGCCGTTATCCCTTATTTCGGCTTCGCACGTCAAGACAGAAAAGACCGTCCTCGTATCAGCATCGCCGCTAAATTGATGGCCGACTTATTGACAACAGCTGGTGTCACTCGTATCATCACAATGGACATCCACGCTGACCAAATCCAAGGTTTCTTCAACGTTCCTGTTGATAACATCTTCGCTTCAAAGATTTTCGTTCCTTACATCGAAAGCCTTAACTTACCTAATTTAATGGTAGCTTCTCCAGACGCCGGCGGTACTCGTCGCGCTGCTTCTTACGCAAAGATGTTGAACACTGTATTCTCAATCTGCCACAAACAACGTTCAAAACCAAACGCTATCGAACAAATGTTGCTCATCGGTGACGTTAAAGATAAAGACGTTATCCTCATCGACGATATGATTGACACAGCTGGCACAATCACAAAAGCAGGTCAATTAATTAAAGATAGCGGTGCTCGTAGCGTTCGCGCTGTTGCAACTCACCCAATCTTCTCAGGCAGCGCAATGGAAAGAATCGAAAACTCAGTATTCGATGAAGTTATCGTAACAGACACTATCCCATTGACAAACCCAAGCAGCAAGATTCACGTTATTTCAACAGCTCCTCTCTTCGCAGAAGTTATCAAACGCGTTGAAAACTACGAATCATTAAGCGACTTATTCAAGAAATAAAAATCGTACGGACGTGGCTTGCCACATCCCTACACATTATAAATTATTAACAAACAAATTAAAAATTAAATTATGAATTCAGTATCATTGAGCGGTTCTCTTCGTGAGAACGTAGGGAAAAAAGATGCTAAACAATTACGCGCTAATGGCTTAGTTCCATGCGTTATTTACGGTCAAGGTGAAGAAGTACGTTTCTGCACAGAAGCAAAAAGCTTCAAAACTATCCTTTTCACTCCAGAAACTTACATCGTTGACTTCACAATCGATGGTAAAGTTTACCGTACAGTTCTTCAAGATATTCAATATCACCCACTTACAGACGAAGTTCTCCACGCTGACTTCTTACACGTAACAGAAGAAAAACCTATCACAGTTACTCTTCCAGTTCGTACAGAAGGTACATCTCCAGGCGTTATGCGCGGTGGTAAACTTAAAGTTAGAATCCCACGCCTTAAAGTTAAAGGTTTAATCAAAGATCTTCCAGCTTTCGTTATGGTAAACATCTCTGAATTGAATGTTAACCAAGCTATCAGAGTTAAAGACCTCACAATCGAAAACGTTACTCCATTAGTAGCTGCTAACAATATCGTTTGCGACGTTAAAGCTAAGAAATCAGCTGTAACTGAAGAAACAGAAGAATAATTCTTTGTGTAAAACATTATTCAATATAAGAGAGGAGCTGAAGAAATTCGGTTCCTCTTTTTTTGTTGTGAGCTATGAGCAGTGAGATGTGAGCGGGTGACTGCAAATGCTCATAGCTCGCGGCTCATATCCCATAGCAAAAAAATCTTTTGCCTTTTGCCTTTTGCCTTTTGCCTTTTTCTTACCTTTGCACCATGAAATATTTAATTGCTTGTCTGGGAAATATTGGTGTCGAATATGATAATACACGACACAATATCGGCTTTAAAGTGGCTGATTATCTTAATGATGATTTAAAAGGGACTTTCACTACAGGACGACTTGCCCAAGTGTCGGAACTGCGTTATAAAGGTCGTACTATGGTCGTGATCAAGCCGACGACTTATATGAACCTTAGCGGTAAAGCCGTTAAATATTGGATGCAACAAGAAAAGATTCCGATTGAAAACGTTCTCGTCGTCCTAGATGAAATCGCTCTTCCGCTCGGAACTTTGCGCATGAGAAAAAAAGGCAGCGATGCCGGTCATAACGGACTCGCTAATATCATAGAGAGTTTAGGTACAAATGTATTCCCACGACTTCGCTTCGGAATAGGCGACGATTTTCCTCGTGGAAAACAAATCGACTTCGTGCTCGGGAAATGGAAACCATC
This sequence comes from Bacteroidales bacterium, assembly GCA_045615285.1. Classification (GTDB taxonomy): domain Bacteria; phylum Bacteroidota; class Bacteroidia; order Bacteroidales; family F082; genus Limimorpha. The sequence continues at coordinate 7,000 of JAZLEO010000048.1, read as the reverse complement.
AGAACTAGATATCATCAACCCTCGCCTCGAAATCGCTGCTAACTTTATAAAAAGCTTCGTTACTCAAGGCGTCGATCAAACCATGAATCAGATGAATAATAAATAGTAGGGACGTATCGAATACGTCCAAATATCGAAACAATTTTTAGTATATTAACAAATCTTTTAAAAAATAAGATGATGAAAAGAAAATCTTTACTTTTAATCGTGATGATGTTCGCATTGGCATCATTGACAACAATCAATGCACAGGAAAAGAAAAAATTAATCGGCGACTATATGTCGATCAGCGGTTGGATGAACATCCAATACGATTATGAAACCCAGTTGCAGAATGGGGGAGAGACTTTAGATGTGATCAGCAATACTTTCAATGTCCGTCGCGCTCGTCTTGACTTCAAAGGCAGTATCACCAAGAATTTGGAATATCGTGTTCAGGCTGATATGGCGGCAGGCCCTAAGTTGGTCGATGGTTTCGTTAAAGTTAAACTGCAAAAATATTTTAACATCCAAGTCGGTCAGTTTAAGATTCCTTTCACTTTTGAAAACCCGCAGTCGCCTCTCACTCTCGAAGGCGTTGAATACGCACAAGTCATTAGCAAACTTTCTGGTTATAGCGACATTTCTGGCGTGAAGACATATTCTGGTGGCCGTGATGTCGGTGTGATGATTTACGGAGATTTATTCAGCTTCGAACATAATGGAAAACAAATTCCTATCCTTACATATAAATTAGGTATGTTCAACGGTAACGGTATGAATAACAAAGACGCCAACTTGTCGAAAGACATTGCAGGTAGTATTGAGGTTTGCCCTGGCGTTAAAGGCTTGATGCTTGCGGTTTCATACTATGACGGTAATTATAAACTTGATAATACTTTTGAAATTAACGACACAACGAAAGTTAATTTCTTTGAAAAAAATGCTGTGAGAGAACGTCTCACTTTCGGTGGTAAATATGAAAACGGCAGACTTACAGTGCGTTCGGAATATATCACAGGTAAGACAGAAATGGCTAACAAAGATGGAATCTACACTCTTGACTCTGACGGTTTCTATGCATCAGCAGGTTATTGGTTCAATATTAAAGACCAAAGAATTCGTCCAGTGGCTCGTTACGATTTCTTCAGACAAGACATCCATAATCCGGAAAAGAACTCGACATATTATATGGTCGGTATCGACTGGTGGCCGTATAGCAACCTTCGTCTTTTGCTTAACTACACGATGAAAGACAAACCTGGATTTGATTATATGGGTAATTTGTGGCAAGCGCAGCTTTCTGTCAAATTTTAATTAGGAATTAGGAGTTAGGAACTAAATTTTCTGACTCCTATTTTTTTCTATATTTCTTCCTCTAAGGTGTTGAAAAAAGATATATTTTTGCAAGTCATAGAGAATATGTTTTGTAAATTATTAATTTAAAATTTATCAATATGAAAAAAACTCTACTTTTAATGATTATGTGCATGTTAGCATGCTTCGGCAATGTTAATGCACAAGAAGAAACAGTTACGATAGGAACAGATTCATTCCAATCTTGGAGCAATCCTATCGTGGATTTTTTCAGCTACAGTGTTGTTCAGCAGATATACACCGCTGAGGAATTACAAGGCAAGACCGGAAACATCAGTAAAATGACATTTGAACAAATGACCGGCGGCCAATGTACGAGAGACATCGTCGTCTATATGAAAAACATAGACAAAGATGTTTTCGACTCAAGAAAAGACTGGGTTGAAGTTAGCGATACAGACATCGTTTATGAAGGCAGCTGGGCATTGCCTGCCGTCAATGACATAATGGTTTCTATCGATTTAACAAAAAGCTTTGAATACACAGGCGGCGATTTGTTGTTATGTATGTACGACAAGACTGGTGTAAGTCAAACTGATATGAACATGTTCTATTGCTTCAGAAATGAAGAGAAAGTCAATAGAAGCATTTATTACACTTCTGGCAGCTCTATCGATTTGGCAGCTCTTTCTTCTCAAGAAGGAACATTGCAAAAATTCACTAATTACGTCACTTTCACATTCGGTGGCGAACCAACAGAACCAGAACAACCAACAGACCCAGAAGAGCCAACGGATCCAGAAAACCCAACAGATCCTGAAACTCCAACAGATCCTGAAACTCCTGAAAACCCAGAAGACCAAGAACCAGAAGTCCCTGGTAATATGGTTACAGTGGAAATCGGCGCTGACAAAAATCCTGTAGGAACAAACTATTATCTTCCTACAACAGACTATATCAAGTATTCAATCTCACAACAGATCTTTACAGAAGAGGATTTCAACAGCAAACTCGGTACAATCAAGACTGTGGCTTTCAAATTGGCTAACAACGTATCGACAGTGACAAGACAATATGAAGTTTATTTGAAACATACCGACCGTAATGATCTTACAGGCGCATATATTTCTGTTACAGAAGAAGATAAGGTCTTTGACGGTAATGTGGAAATTTCTGGCTTCAAAGATTCTTGGGTAACTATCACTTTGGACAAAGAATTTGATTACTCAGGCGGCAACTTGATGGTTGGAGTTTATGACAAAACAGGAACTCCAGAATCAACAAATTATCACATTTTCTACACATATCCTTCAGATGTTCCGAATAGAGCAATGTATAACTCAGGCTCTAATCCTTTCGATATGAATAATCTGGGCGCAGGTTGGGTTTTGCAGTACCAAAGCCAAATCAAGTTTGAACTGGAAGGAAAACCAATCGTTAAGGTAACTCCTGAAACTATCGACTTCGGCTATGCAATGCTCGGCGACTACTGGTCAGAAGATGCAGCTCTTAATGTGAATGTCAGAGCAATAAGCACAGAAATCACAAATATAGAATGCGACAACGCCTTCTTCATCTTACCTGAAAACATCGACTATACATCCGAAAATATCAATCTCTCAATAGCTTACGATAAGAATGCAACAGTGAGCGGCGATGTCAACGCTAACCTCGTCATAACTCATACGGCAGGAACTTTGGAAGTGCCGATGACAGCTACAGCTTACGCTCCAGCAACTCCGGAAGTCTATGAACTCGCACAAGAAATTACATTGACAGACGGCAAATTCACCGACACTCCTGATTTCGCTAACTTACACGACAACTATTTGTTGCCAAGAGAGACAGAAGACGGCAATGCTCCTGACGCAGTCTATAGCTTTGAATTACAAGAAGAATCAATCTTGACAGCTAAGGTTACAGGCGACAACGCTAAGTTGGCTATCTACAGAGAAAGCTTTGAAGGCAAAGGCGGCCCGTCTAACGACAACAATTTCAAAGGCAGCATCGACATCGCTTCTGAATTCTTCTTCGACTTCAATGAAGGCTATCTAGTAGATTGGACTGTCAAGAATTATTACAACAACGATAACAACTGGCAAATCCTTAAAGGTGACGGCGTTGACGGAACAGATTGTATCATTTCATATTCTTTCAACTCAACTACAACACCTCAGTATTTTGCAGCCGACAACATCGTTATGACAGAACAAACCTATAACATCACAGAAAATTCTAAACTTTCATTCGACGCTAAATGTTTGGATCATTATATATTCGGCGTTGACCATGTTAAGGTTGAAGTCTCAAAAGACGGTGAAACAATGACATTTATCGAAGAGATCACTCCAGGTTCAAACGTGTTTGAAAACAAAGTGGTTGACCTCGGCGCTAAGTTCGCTGCTTTAGGCCTTGAATATGGTGATTATCATATTGTATTGCATCACCAAGAAAAAGACCTCATGTATGTGATGGTCGATAACGTGAAATTGACAAACGCTGCCAAAACAAGAAACGCTGCCAACGTTGACGAAATCTACGCTGTTAAATATCCAGCAGGCAAATACTATGTGGTGGCTGCCGCTGAAAATCAGTTCACATTTGAATTCTCTATCGTCAATGCCGGTGAATTGCCTCTCGCTCCAGCTAATGTAGTAGCTACAACAATAGACGAATTCGCAATCGAACTCACATGGGAAGCTGCTGATAACGCAACAAGCTACAACATCTACCGTAACGACGAATTCCTGACAAATGTCACAGAACTTTCTTACACCGACGAAAACCTGAAACCTAATACAGATTATTGCTATGTCGTTAAAGGCTACAACGACATCATGGAATCTGTGCCTTCAGAAAAAGCCTGCGCTACAACAGATAAGCTGATCCTTACTTATCCAGAAACAGTGATAGCAGTCGCTGAAAGCACAACTTCAATAAGATTGTCATGGAGCGCTGTCGAAAAAGCAGCTGAATATAAAATCTATTGGGGTGAAAACGTCGTCGCTCAAGTGGCCGACACAACATGCCTCATCGAAAACCTCGCTCCAAGCACAGAATATTGCTACGCAGTGTTAAGTTTGAACGGAACTATCGAGTCGTTCGAGAAATCAGATTTCGCATGTGCCATGACACATGACTTGAAACCTGCAGTACCAGCAAATGTAGTCGCTACAGCAACAAGCACTTCTGCCATCACCCTGACCTGGAACGCAGCAGCAAACGCAAAAGCCTACAACGTATATTACAACGGCGAATTGCTTAAAGCTAACGTCTATGTCACATCATACAACATCATCAACCTTGAAAAAGACACAGAATATTGCTACACAGTTTCGGCAGTCAACGGAGCAGAAGAATCTGCACAGTCTGAAGAAGCATGCGCAAAGACATTGAACGACGAAGGCGTTTCAGAATTCGCTACAACATTCAATATCTATCCTAACCCTGTGAACGACAAACTCTTCATCGAAGCCGAAACTAATATCGAAGAAGTCAGCGTCTATACTATCACAGGCGTGAAGGTTTGTGATGAACAATGTACAATGAACAATGTACAGCTGAATGTTTCTGACTTGAACAGCGGCGTTTATTTCGTGAAGGTTGTTACGAACAACGGCGAGACCGTAAAACGTTTCATCAAGAAATAAGCTTGGAGCTGCATCGCTCGGAACGCGAAAACATACTACTAGAGCTGCCTGTTTTTGGGCAGCTCTTTTTTTGTCCTGAAACGGCTTTTAAGTTTTATATTTTTTTTGAAAAAAACTCTCTTTTTTTCTTTTTTTATTTGAAAATAAAATATATTTTTGTCGTCTTATACATAATAGAAGAAACACTAACTTTAAAATTAAATATTATGAAGAAAATTTTACTTTTCGCAATTGCGTGCGTACTAGGTTTGTTCGGAACCTTGAGGGCACAAGATGCTGTAGTAGAAACAACATTCTACTATGATTTCAATGACTATGTATTTGATGATTGGAGAACCATTGACGCTGACGGCGATGGCTATAAATGGGGTTTGAATAAACTCGGTATCCTCGCAGGTTACGAAGAAAGCTATGGCTTGTATTCTTTATGCTATGACGAAAAAGTGCTGACCCCAGACAACTACGTGGTCACAAACAAAGCATTCGCTATAACAGAAACATCAGTGCTTTCATTCTTGCACCGTGAATCAGATAGCGAATATAACCAAGAAAAATTTGGCGTCGTAGTTTCTGAAGATGGTGAAAACTTTGACGTTATATGGAGCAAACGATATGCTGCTGACGAAGTACACGCGGAGGGTGTATGGTCTGAAGAAAATGTTTCTCTCGCTGCTTACGCAGGTAAGAATTTATACATCGGTTTCCGTCACTATGAATGCGACGGTAACAACGCCAACGGTATAAAAGTTGACAATATCAAATTATCAGCAGAAGAAGGCGGTGAAGAACCAGTAGAACCAGAACTTCCAACAGCTCCGGCAGCTCCTCAAAACTTGGCAGCTACAGCAACATCTTACAATACAGTTTCTTTAGCATGGGACGCAGTTGAAGACGCTACATCTTACAATGTATATCAAGGTGAAACATTATTGGCTAACGTAACAGAAGCTACATTCGTAGTTACAGGTTTAGACGCTGAAACAGAATATTGTTTCGCAGTCGCAGCTGTTAATGAGGCTGGCGCTTCAGAAACATCAGAACCAGCTTGCGCTACAACAGGAGAATTTACAGGTTGCTATGTCGTCTTCACTTTAGGTGATAGCTATGGCGACGGTTGGGGAGATAATACATTGACAGTTTCATACGGTGATGTATCAGAAGTTTTAACGTTTATGGTTGCATCTTATAGCATTAAGGAATTTAGCAAAGAATATACTTTGGCAATCCCAACAGGTGCTCATGTCACAGTTACATACGCAGCAAGCGGATCATACGCATATCCTGCTGAAAACTCTTTCGATATCAAATATGAAAGTGGAGAAGAAATTCACAGTGTAGCTGCTGGTGGTTTGAGCGCTGCTGGTTATACTTATGAATTTGATGTAGATTGCACACCTAAAGCTCCTGCTGCTCCAGTAGTATCAGCTGAAGCTAATGGCGAAACAACAATCGTTTTGGCATGGAACGCTGTCGGTGGCGCAGAAAGCTATGATGTATATCAAGGTACAGAGGTTATCGCTGAAGGCTTGACAGAAACAACATACACAGTTGAAGGCTTGACAGCTGCAACAGAATACTGCTTCGCAGTTACAGCAACTAATGAAGTAGGTACATCAGAAGCATCAGAAGAAGTTTGCGCAACAACATTCGAAGTTGGAACAGTTATAGTTTCAATCGGTGACGGTACAATAGCAAATATGTCTGCTCCTATCTACAATGCTTATGGTGGTAGTTATTCTTTATCACAACAAATTTATACAGCAGAAGAAATAGGCGTAAATTCTGGTAAAATTACCTCTGTCTCTTTCCATCATGCTACAGGTAACAACAACGTCCGTGATATAGTTGTCTATATACAAAATACTGACAAGACATCATTTAGTGGAAATTCTGATTGGTTTACATTCTCAGATTCAGATATAGTATATCAAGGCACATTTAACTTCGGTAAAGCTGAAGATTGGGTTACAATCAATTTCCAAAACGAATTTGAATATACAGGCAGCAACATAGCACTTACAGTCTATGACAAAACAGGAACAAACTATGGTTAT
>JAZLEO010000047.1:0-8513 GCA_045615285.1 Bacteroidales bacterium | reverse complement strand
GCAACATTTGACACATTATCGGAAATGCCAGAAAAATTACAAAAAGCATTGCCCGATATTGAAGAATTGAAAAAACTATTGTAATAAGTGTCATTTTTAATTTTTCCATTAATATAATCATTAATTAATAGATATATCTATAACTGATTGATTGTTAATATTTTTTAACTTTATTTTCCTTGACAAATATTGTTTTGAGTTGTATATTTGCAAAGAAATTAAAAAAAAACTAAAAGTTATGGCACGACCTATTAAAGAGACTCCGATTCTTTACGGTGAAGATGCTCGGAGATTTGAAGAAAGAATGAAAGAAAAGCGTCACGAAGATCCTGAGAAAAAAGCGAAACGCTTACGAGATTATGAAATGATTATGAAAATCTTTGAAGGATAATTATGATGATTTTTCAAACTAGTAGTTTTGGTACTTGTAAAGTACGGAAATTACAAAAAGATGAAAGGGTAAAGTCGTTCAATTGCGGAGACGATGATTTGAACGACTTCCTTTTAAACAGAGCTATCACATATAGAAAAGCACTTTTAGCAGTCACCTACGTTTTTGAAAACATCGAATCTAAAGAGATTATTGGTTATTTCAGTTTAGCCAATGATCGTGTTTCTTTGACTGATTTTGAGAACAATACAGAATTTAATCGTTTTAGACGAAATCGTTTTGTCAATGAAAAGCGTATAAAGAGTTATCCTTCGGTTAAAATTTGTCGTTTAGGAATAAACAAAAATTTTCATGGTAAAGGTATTGGTTCTATGTTGTTAAATTTCATCAAGTCATATTTTCTTGAAGATAACAAATCTGGCTGTAGGTTTATAACAGTAGATGCTTATCATGATGCTATTCCGTTTTATCAGAATAATGATTTTCAATTTTTAAGAAAAGAGGAAGATGATTTTGTAACAAGATTACTATATTATGATTTGAACGATATCGCTTAAAAAAATATTTCATTTTCCTCTTGACTCGTACCTAAGGTCACAACTTATCTTTGCAGTCGCTAGCAAAACATCGTACGATTATGAGTTATAAAATCAAGTTAAAAATCGGAGAGTTCTCTCGTTTAATGCAGGTTACTGTAAAGACGTTACGTCATTACGAACAGAAGGGATTGCTTATTCCTGACGAAGTGGATGAATGGACTGGATATCGCTATTACAGCATCGCTCAGATGCAAAAACTGAATTCCATCCGACATCTGCAACAGTTGGGTTTTACGCTTGATGAAATAAAAGATTTATTCGATGATGAATCTCATTTTCCAAGTGTAGAACAGCTGACAGAGAAGATTGAAGAAACCAAAAGACAGCTTAAACTACTGACGACAAGACGCAATCAGCTGCAAGAATGGATAGACTCTCGCAAAAAGATCAAGAAAATGGAAAACAAAAAAATGGAAAAATTCAGTATCGAATCATTGCCAGAAATGATTGTTGCCTCGCATCGCGGAATCATTTCCAACTACTCTGAATTAGGAAAGTTATGTTGTAACGTAATTGGTCCTGAAATGCTTCGACTCGGTTGCAAATGTCCTCTTCCTGGTTATTGTTTCACAATAGAGCATAACGAGGAATACACATCTACTGACATCGATATAGAGTATTGTGAACAGGTAGAAGAAATGGGTACAGACAATAGTATAATACAGTTCAAAAAACTACCAGCAATTCCAAAGATTCTGTGTATGAAACACTATGGTCCGTACGAACGTTTCTACGAATCATTCACCGAAGCTTTCTCCTATATTGAAGAGCAGGGATACAAGGTAACTGACAAGGCTCGCGCCAGCTACATAGACGGTATCTGGAATCAGGAAGACCCAGAAAAATGGCTCTCCATCATTCAGATTCCAATTGAATAAAGTTTAGCAAAATAGTCAGACTCTTTCCCGAGTTTGACTATTATTTTATAACATCTACTATAAGGATTTAATTTGTTCATTTTTCACTTCTTCCATATTCTTTTTTTTCATAAATTTGCGCAAAATGATATTTCCATATCGTTTATTTTCGATTATTATTTAAAATCATAAAATATGATAGCAAAAGAATTACTAAATCCTAAAAGCATTGCAGTTATCGGTGCTTCAGGCGACACACAAAAACCAGGCGGCAGCATTTTAAGAAACCTCCTCAACAGCAACTTCAAAGGCGAAGTTTACACTGTAAACCCTAAAGAGACTGAAGTTCAAGGCGTAAAATGCTACCAAAAAGTTGAAGACCTTCCACAAGTAGATTGCGCAATCATCGCTATTGCAGCTAAATTCTGCCCAGCAACAGTAAACACTTTGGCATTTGAAAAAGGCACAAAAGGCTTCATAATCGTTTCTGCAGGCTTCAGCGAAGAAAACGAACAAGGCGCTGAATACGAAAGACAAATCGTTGAAACAATAAATAAAGTCGGAGGCAGCCTCATCGGTCCTAACTGTACAGGTTTCTTAAACCGTAACTACTGCGGTGCTTTCGACTCTCCAATCCCAACATTAGATCCTCATGGCGTTGACTTCGTGACTGGTTCAGGCGCAACAGCTGTATTCATCAAAGAATACGGTATGACAAACGGTCTCACTTTCAACAGCGTTTGGGCAGTTGGCAACTCAGCTCAAGTAGGTATCGAAGACGTACTCGAACACTTAGACGACACCTTCGATCCTGAGACAAGCTCTCGCGTCATCATGATCTACATGGAAAAGATCGGTAACCCACAAAAATTATTGAAGCACTCACGTTCACTCATCAACAAAGGTTGTCGCATAGCTGCTATCAAGTCTGGCGGTTCTGCAGCAGGTAGCCGTGCAGCTTCATCACACACAGGTGCTCTCGCAACAAACGACTCTATAGTCGATGCATTATTCCGCAAAGCTGGTATCGTACGTTGCCACAACCGTCAAGAGTTGACAACAGTTTGCGCTATCTTCATGCACCCAGAAGTAAAAGGTAAGAATGTTGCTGTCATCACTCACGCTGGCGGTCCTGCTGTTATGTTGACTGACGTTCTCTCAAACGGCGGCATGGATGTTCCTCACATCGAAGGTCCTAAAGCTGATGAATTATTAGCTAAGTTATTCCCAGGTTCTTCAGTTGGTAACCCTATCGACTTCTTGGCAACAGGTACAGCCGAACAACTCGGCCACATCATCGACGCTTGCGAAAACGACTTCGACAACATCGACTGTATGTGCGTTATCTTCGGATCTCCTGGTTTGTTCCCTAACTGGGAAGTTTATGAAGTTTTGAACGAAAAGATGAAGACTTGCAAAAAGCCTATCTTCCCTATCCTTCCTTCAATCATCAACGTAAAAGACGAAATCAACGATTTCATCAACAATAAAGGTAGAATCAACTTCCCTGAAGAATGTATCTTCGGTAACGCATTGTGCAAGATTTACCACACACCAAAACCACAAGCAGAAAACGTTGAGCTTCCTGCTATCGACGTAGCAAGAATCCGTAAGGTTGTTGACAACTGCGAAAACGGTTACATCGGGCCAGACGAAATCTACGAAATGTTAGACGCTGCTGGCATCGCTCAAAAACAAATCCGCGTCGTTGATCAAAAACAACAAGCTTTAGATTTCGCTAACGAAGTTGGTTATCCGCTCGTTATGAAAGTTGTCGGTCCTATCCACAAGTCAGATGTAGGTGGTGTTACTTTGAACGTCCGAGACATTGAGACTGTTGACAGAGAATTCGACCGCTTGATGGCCATCCCAGAAACATACGCTGTTGAGATGTATCCAATGCTCGACGGTACTGAAGTCTATATCGGCGCTATCCGTGACGAAAAATTCGGTCACCAAGTGTTCTTCGGTTTAGGCGGTATCTTCATCGAAGTATTGAAAGACGTACAAAACGCTATCGCTCCTATCACTGCATGCGAAGCAAAAGATATGTTAACAAAATTACGCGGTTACAAGATTTTGGAAGGCGTGAGAGGACAACAGCCAGTCAACGTTGACGTTTATGCAGAACAAGTTGCAAGAGTCAGCGCTTTGGTTATGGCAGCTCCTGAAATCGCAGAGATGGACTTAAACCCATTACTCGGTAATCCAAAGAACGTAGTAGCTGTTGACGCTAGAATCAGAATTGAAAAATAAGTAAGATGAAAAAAGGTGATATAATTACCACATTAGCTGTCTTGGCAGTCATCGGAGCATTCGCCTTCGTTCCTGGAGCGATGGACGGATTCAACAAAATGACTGCCGAGCACGGCATGATAATGAGTTTCTTCAAGTTCGCTATCTTGGGGACTTTCGGTGAGATGTTAGCTTTAAGAATACGCAAAGGCTGTTATACAGAAAAAGGCTTCGGTGTTATTCCAAAGATGTTGGTCTGGGGTTTCCTCGGAATCTTCATCGCATCAGCAATGACGATATTCAAGAGCGGCACAGTCACATTATTAGAAAAAGGCTTCGGCGTTTCACAAGCAGGCGCATGGTTTGGCGCACAAGAATTGAGCTGGGGCAAAGCAGGAGTAGCTTTGTTAGTCAGCGTCTTGATGAACACTATCTTCGCTCCTGTCTTCATGACATTCCATAAGGTGACAGACATCCACATCGCTGAGACAGGCGGAACTTTGAAAGGTTTCTTCACAAACAAACTCAAGATTCAAGAAACAATAGCACATAAAATCAACTGGGACTTGCAATATGGTTTCGTCTTCAAGAAGACCATTCCGTTATTCTGGTATCCAGCTCACACAATCACATTCCTTTTACCAGGAAACTATCAAGTGCTCTTCGCAGCATTCCTCGGAGTTGTATTAGGATTGATATTGAGCATTAAGAAATAAAGTCGCAGAGACGCAATGTCTCAAAAACATAAAGGAAAAGAGCCGTAAAGTGATTACGGCTCTTTTTTTTGTTGATAACAATCAGTGAATATTATCTACTTTTATTTACGAAAACAAATTTAATTGCTGGTCTTGTTTTTTCTCAAATTCATCAAAAAAGTGAGTATCATAACCTTTTATACGTGCGACTTTTTTCAAATCTATTCTCATAAGTATATCTTTTGTTATCATTCTTTTTGAATCCTTAAAAGAAATACTTTTGAGCAAATCCTCAACTAATTCTGTATTTAGAAGTTTCCATATATATTCAGCTTGTTCTAAGGTGTCAAAACCTATAAAATAACATGTATCATCTAACATCACTGGTTTTCCACTTTGAGGTTTCACCAAACAGAAATGAAATGTTTTATATAAACCAGATATAGCGACTTTATATGGTTTAAAAGAATAATCGCCAATACCAAAGATAGAAAAGTCATACTTTCCTTTATAAATACTAGACTTTCGCATTCTAAATAAATCTATATGATTATTCAAATAATCAAAAGTCAGGGGGTATTTTTTTATATACGATGTATCTTGTCCAACATATTTCTGTGTGATAATAGTATGTTTTCGAGTTGAATTTGCAATTGTCTCCTTTAAATCTGAACTTTTCAGCAATGGATAAACCAAATCTCTTTCTAATGTGAATTGTTTTCCTAATTTATTGAGAAAAAAATCGCCATTGGATTCAATTTCCATAACTTTTGAACAGTCGTGTTTTACACCTTGTCTCCAAACAAATGGAGATAATCCATCAATATCATTATTTGTAGACAAAACTGACATGAATTTATTATTTTTCCAACCAAAATCACATCTTACTTCAGAAGAATAAAAATCAGACTCTTGGCAAGAATACTCTGTTTCTTTATTCAGTTTACAAACAAACAAAGATGCATCAACATTGACATCAAATTCCTTTTTACTATCAATGTTTTGTTTTCTCATATCAGCGATAGGTAATTTTAACTTCGGAATATCATAAACTATATTTTTTATTACAGTATTTTTCACCAAAAAAGCCATATTACCCATACATCTACCAAAATTCCTTAACAAATCTATTGTTATGTATTCTGCTATGTCAAAATTACCCTTTCCCGTCATAGCATCAAGTCCCTTATGGCGCTTAAAATTTGATTTTTTAGGCAAATTCTTAGAATCCATTGCGCTTAACTCAGAATTTGTCACCCATGGAGGATTGCCAATAATCAGCAACTCCTTTTCTCCAATCACTTCCTTTATTGAATGATAATCGAAATCAAAAATACTAGAATGTATAATATGTATCTCTGGTTTTATTTCATATGAATTATTCAGAAAAAAATCCAATATATTAAACTTCGCCTGCCATGTATATTTTTTCTGAATTTCTACACCATATACTTTTTCTATTTTATCAAAAGCATGTAATGTTGCAAGAATAAAATGGCCTTTCCCGCAAGTTGGTTCTACAACAACCTTAGGTGATACTCCATCTGCCTTTAACTTCTTTGCGATCTGAACTGTCAATATCTGATTCGTTTGGAAATCACCATATTCAGCATTACTCTCATAAGTTTCACTAAATTTAGCTTCATTTAGTTCCTCGACTATATACGACAACTCTGTTTCGTCAACAAAAAAGTTTCTGATTCCGCATTCATTTTGCATCAATTCATTAGCTTCTTCTAACGATTTCAAAGCATCTGCTTTACTTCTAAAGAAACAATATACAGAATTGCTTATATCAGCATCCAACAATTTCATTTTCCATTAACCTCTTCAATGATTTTATTGATTCCAGATACTGATTTTTCCAAAGATACTATTCTCTGATATTGCAATCTCCATTGCAATGCATTTGATATAGTAAGATAGCCTTGTTTTGGAGGAGTCTTCAATATCATCTTTGCCATATTAAGCAAAGTTATTTCATCAGCAGGTATATTCCTATCTGTTAAATAAGCCACTATATCCTCTTCATTAGCATGATCTTTAATCATCTCTCGCAAACGATATGTAGTTGTATAATCAGCTGTTCGTTCACTTGAAATAAACGCACAACTTACAAAATTAAGCGTAGTTGTTTTAGTCTTTACATTGTCAACCTTATTATATACAAATAGTAAAATATTATAACCTAATCCAAAAATCTTCTGTTTGGCATCTTTATATGGGCAAGATGACTGTGGCTGCTTTATTGAAGTTACTTTTATGTCGGTCAAAATATCCTTCGATGGTAAATCTATTCCACTTGCAGAAGAACCTATTGTTACAGAATACTTTGATTTTAATTGCTGTTGAAATTTATGTTCAACATATGTACCAACTGCTTTACCATCTGTTATTCCATACAAATCTGTATTGTTTATTTTTGATTCTGCAATACAAAACAATTTAGCTTCTTCACGCAACTTAGCTATTGTCAATTTTGGTTTCATATCTTGTAATTATTGATTATTAATATAAAAATTTCTACTTTAAGTCCTACATCTTTATGACTCTAAAAGCACTTCCGCCGCTCTCTTCGCTTCGGCTGTGACTTCGGCGTTGGATAGCATCTTGGCTATTTCATTGACGCGTTCGTCGTGGGTTAGGATTCTTATATTAGAATGTGTCTTTTCATTGACGATGGTCTTATAAACGAAGAAATGATTCTTGGCTTTACTTGCAATCTGCGGCAAGTGCGTGATACTTACGAGTTGCAAGGTCTCTCCCATCTCCATCATAATGTCGCCGAGTTTTGAAGCGACTTCACCGGAAACGCCAGTATCAATCTCGTCGAATATCAATGTCGGGATGTAATTATTTTTAGCCGCGATACTCTTAATCGCTAACATCAATCGTGAGAGCTCTCCGCCAGAAGCAGCTTTCACCATGTTTTCTGGAGCATAACCTTTGTTAGCTGAAAACATAAATGTAACGACATCAGTTCCGTTTGCTGTAAGTCCTTCTGTCTTTTCGCATTTTATCTCAAAGACGCCGTAAGGCATAGCAAGTTGTCGTATCACAGAAGTTACGTCTTTTTCAAAGGCAGCCTTAGCTTTCAAGCGACGTTTATTCAATTCAGATGCTTTCGCAATCGCCTCTTTTTCCAAAGCTTTCACTTCTCTTTCCTTGTCAGCGACAATCTCGTCAATATTTGAAAACTCATCGACTCTGCGTTTAATATCCTCCCTAAGTTGAAGCAATTGTGAATAATCATTAAGATGATGTTTCATCATAAGACGCTGAATCATATCGAAACGCTCCTGTAACATTTCAAGGGAAGAAATATCCTGAGAGTCGTCTTGAAGATTATTCAAGTCTGAGCAAATGTCTCTAAGTTCAATCTTGACGGAGTTAAGGCGTTCCGACATAGGATCAAGTTCAGAGATATAACGTTTCAGTTTATCGACATTATATAATAAGGTGTTGATTCCGTCAAGAACAGATGTTTCGCTATTTTCAAGAATCATCGTCGATTCATTAAGAAGTCGACTTATTTCCTCTTGATTTTCAAGAATCTCAATACGTTGAGCGAGTTCTTCATATTCATTATCTTGAAGTTCCGACTTTACGAGTTCATCGAGTTGGAATTTCAGATAATCGTTTTCGTCTATATTATTCAATGCCTTTTTACGAAGTGATTCCAATTCGTTTTTGGCAGAAGTATATTCTTTATATGATTTTTTATATTCAGAAAGCA
>JAZLEO010000046.1:0-2159 GCA_045615285.1 Bacteroidales bacterium | reverse complement strand
CTCCGATAAAAGAGAATAATTTATATCCTGAGTTAATTGATTATCTCGAAAAACGTTACTGGTAATTTAACTAATATGATTATCAAACATAACAATAAAAACATCTTCGTCTTTTCCGACACTCATGGCAAGCATCGTGACGTGATAGTGCCGGAAGAGGCGGATATTGTCATCTGTGCCGGCGACGCCGTGGAAGACGACCTCAATGGTGACGAATACGACGACTTCATTGATTGGTTTTCGGGTTTGTCTGCTAAATGGAAAATATTCATCCCTGGCAATCACGAGCTTTCTTTTGAAATTGATAAATCCGAAGAAATTGAAAAAGCGATGGATGACAAAGGAATCTCCGTCATGCAGAATTCAATAAGAGACTACGACGGAGTGACTATATGTTCCATCGGCGGTAACATATCAATTGCCGACGAGGACATTCCAACTGACATCGACATACTTGTAACGCATTATCCGCCTTACGGCATTTTAGACGAAGGATTAGGAAGTCCGGAAATACTGAATTTCGTCATGAAATCAAAACCTACTTATCATCTTTTCGGACATATTCACGCCACCGCAGGAGAAGAACTTCAATTCGGCGAAACGCTGTGCAGAAATATAGGAATTTGTAAATAAACCCTCATGGACAAACTGACGAAAGAACAACGACATCGGTGCGGAGAGAGAATAAAAAAATAGTTAAAGTAGGGTGTAAATCGAAAAAAGTAGGGTAAAAATATTATCTTTGCACCAAAAGTAGGGTAAAAACCGAAAAAAGTAGGGATAAAATCATTGTTTTTCTTGCAGAAGATGGCAAGTTGAGTGCAGCTGCTCTTGCCGAGAAGATTGGGATTTCCGTTAAGGCAGTAGAGAAACACCTTGCCAATTTAAAAAAAGACGGATTAATCGAACACATCGGTCCAGCCAAAGGCGGACATTGGAAGGTGAAGTAAGACATTCCGAAAATTATTTCTGTTTCATGGACAAACTGACGAAAGAACAACGACATCGTTGCATGGCAGCGATAAAAGGAAAGAACACCAAACCAGAGCTGATGGTAAGGAAGTTCCTATTCAGCCGTGGCTTTCGTTACAGGCTAAATCACCCTCGACTTCCAGGACATCCCGACATAGTTTTAAGAAAATACAAGACCGTCATCTTCGTGAACGGATGTTTCTGGCACGGACACGAAGGATGCAAATATTACGTCATTCCTAAAAGCAATGTCGAATATTGGAAAACTAAGATAGAACGCAACAGAACAAGAGACGTCGAGACACAGATGAAACTCGCCTCTATGGGATGGCATTTCATCAACATTTGGGAATGCCAACTGAAACCTAAAGTACGCCAACAGACTTTGGAGTCGTTAGTCAACACACTGAATTACATTTATCTTCAAGACCAGAAACTCAAGCCATACGAGATTCCAGAAGAAAATTATATAATGGCGGCGGAGAATGAAGAAGAATACGGGGAGTGAGAGTTCTTAAATTATTCTCCCATAACACTCTTCATTTTCATAAATTCTTAGTACTTTTGTTTTGAGAACAAACATCAAAAACTAAGAATTATGTCACAAGAAAAAGCGCGTATTGTAAAATCGCATAATATTCGTATTGATAATGATTATGCCGATTGGATAGCAGAAGTAAAACTTCGTTATCGTTCGTCTCAGGTTAAAGCGGCATTAAAGGTAAATACAGAGAAACTTTTGTTTAATTGGCAACTTGGCAGAGATTTGGTTCAAAAGAAAGCCGAAGAACGTTGGGGTACTGGTGTCGTAGAACAAGTAAGCCTTGATTTGAAACGAGAATTTCCTGATGCAGAAGGATTTTCGACTTCCAATCTGTGGTATATGAAGAAGTGGTATCTGTTTTACACTCAGGAAGAGGAAGTAATTCTGAACCAAGTTGGTGCAGAATTACAAATACTTGAAAAACAACATGCAGCAAAACTCCACCAAGTTGGCAAAGAATTGAGTTATGAGAATCTCCACCAGACTGGTGGAGAATTTCCATTGCCATTTGCACTCATTCCATGGCGGCATCATGTAGAAATAATCACCAAATGCAAATCTATAGATGAGGCATTATTCTATGTTGGAAAAACGATAGAACAAGGATTGAGTCGTGATGCTCTTATCAATTGTATCAAAGCAA
>JAZLEO010000045.1:0-2118 GCA_045615285.1 Bacteroidales bacterium | reverse complement strand
CTTCAAGAAGTCTTGAGCTGTGCGTAAGTGTTGTGACCATGACATTTCTGAAACGTGGATTAAACCTTCTACGCCAGGAGCGATTTCGATGAATGCGCCGTAGTCAGCGATAACAACAACTTTACCTTTAACAACGTCACCAACATTGATGTTAGGATCTAAAGCGTCCCATGGGTGAGGAGTGAGTTGTTTCAAGCCGAGAGCGATACGTTTTTTATTGTCGTCGAAGTCGAGGATAACAACTTTGATTTGTTCGTCGAGTTTAACGATTTCTTCTGGGTGGTTGATGCGGCCCCATGAAAGGTCTGTGATGTGAATCAAACCGTCAACGCCACCTAAGTCGATGAATACACCGTATGATGTGATGTTCTTCACGACGCCTTCAAGAACTTGACCTTTTTCAAGTTTACCGATGATTTCCATCTTTTGTTGTTCGATTTCATCTTCGATAAGAGCTTTGTGAGAAACAACAACGTTTTTGTATTCTTGGTTGATTTTAACAACTTTGAATTCCATGATGCTGTTTACGAATACATCGTAGTCGCGGATAGGTTTAACGTCGATTTGTGAACCTGGCAAGAATGCTTCGATGCCAAATACGTCAACGATCAAGCCACCTTTTGTACGGCTCTTAACGTAACCTTGAACGATTTCTTGTTTGTCGAATGCTTCGTTAACGCGATCCCATGATTTCAAGATGCGAGCTTTCTTGTGTGATAAAACTAATTGGCCGTTGATGCCTTCTTGGTTTTCAACGTAAACTTCGATCTTGTTACCAACTTTTAAGTTAGGATTGTGACGGAATTCTGATACAGGGATAACACCATCTGATTTGAATCCGATGTTGACAACAACTTCGCGTGAAGTTTTAGCAACAACAGTACCTTCAATAACTTCATGGTCACCGATTTGGCTCATTGTCTTTTCGTACATAGCCTCTAATCTCATGCGTTCCTCTGACTTGTAGTTGTCGTCTTTTTTAGGATCGCAATTCCAATCGAAGTTAGCGTCTGGAGTTGGTTTTACTCTTACTTGTTTTTCTGCTTTTTCAACAACGTTTTCGTTGATGATGTTTTGATTTTCGCTCATTATAATAATGATATTAAATTGTACTTAATAACCATTCCGATAAATTATCAAGGATTGTTAAACTTATTTCTATTTTAAGTTGTTGATATATAAGTTAATAAATCAACTTCGGAATGAACTTAAAAACGAGTGCAAAAGTAGAAAAAATATTTGAATAAAACAAGACCTTTTTTAATAAAGTCTATGAGTCTATGAGCCGATAAGTCAATGAGTTGTTTTTTTGACTTATAGACTCACAGACGTATTGACATATAGACTCAAAAATTGTATCTTTGCAACACTAAAATTTAATATCATGTTCCTGAAATTACACACTGAAAATCCTAATCCTCGCAACGTTAAAATGATAATAGATTGCCTTGAAAACGACGGCGTTATCATTTTTCCTACTGATACAATTTATGCTATCGGTTGTAGCATCAACAGCACAAAAGCTCTCGACCGCATCGCACGCATTAAAGGAATTAAAAAGGAAAAAGCTAACTTCTCGATAATATTCCATGACTTGAGTATGTTGTCGGAATTTACGAAACCTATTAATAATGACGTGTTCAAACTGATGAAACGTAATCTTCCCGGTCCGTTCACTTTCATCCTCGAAGCTAATAATAACGTACCGAAGATTTTCAAGAATAATAAAAAAACTATCGGTATTCGTATCCCAGATCAGCCTATAATTACAAATATTGTCCGTGAATTAGGATGCCCAATTATAACAACTTCTATCGTTGATGATGACGAAATTTCCGGTTTTATGACCGATCCAGAGGAGATAAACGATGCTTATTCTGATAAAGTCGATATAATTATCGATGGAGGTTATGGTGATAAAGAAGAAAGTACTGTTGTTGATTGTACTGATAATGAGATAGTTGTATTGAGGGAAGGTAAGGGAGTTTTGGATTGAAAATTTTTTTAAAATAATTTTTGAAAAAATGTTGGAGATATAAAAAAAATATGTACTTTTGCACTCACAAAACGAGGATGACTCGCTAGCTCAGTAGGTAGAGCATCACACTTTTAATGTGG